>NZ_JBSREH010000049.1:0-100611 GCF_055145905.1 Modicisalibacter sp.
GCCAGATGCGATCTTCGTCCCTCCACCCCGGCAAGTCTTCTCCATACTGCCCGTGTTGGGTCATTTCCAACATACAAGCGACTTCAGTCGCGATGAAGCGGCCCTCAAAGCCAGACTGCATCCCAGTGAGGATACTGCCCCACACTCTCGACCAGGCCGGCCCGCAAGGGGTTGGCGATGATGTAACGGGCCACGGCTTTCATGTCTTCCTCGCGACGCAGCAGCCGATCATGAAAGCCGGTTTCCCACACAGGCCCCCGACGCTGCAGGTAGTGATTGAGGCTCCTGGCGGAGCGCCCCTTGAACCGCTTGACCACCTGACTCAGAGAACACGCATCCCCCAGCATGAAAAGCCAGTGCACGTGATCCGGCATGACGACAAAGCTCTGCGAATGCAGCCATTGCTCTTCATGCAACTGCTGCATTTCACGGACGACCAGCCGCGCCGCCCGCCAATCCATCATCAGAGGCGACCGCTGATGGGTACAGGTAGTAACAAGATACACATGCCTGGGCATCGAGCGACGGCCGGCCCGCAATGCGCGAGATCCCGGTGTCATATCCACGGGTCTCCTCCCTTGTTAAGAGCCACTCCGAGCCTCCGCCTGATGGGCAAACTCGTCAGGATGCTCATGGCGGGGGCACGCATCCCGGCAGCGACCGTTTCGTGCCTGACGCATCGCGACTGAAGTCGCTTCCGCACGCTTCCCGCAAGTGCGCCGCTTGGCGCGGATCAAGTCGCTCCCGCGGTTCCGCCGCTCCCGACCACCCGGGCCCGGTGGCAAACTCGCCCTGCCCTCTCAGGCCGGCTCGGTGCTTGGGCTTGTCTGCAGCTGCTGAAGGCCGAGCCCGGCGAGGATCAGCACCAGCCCCACCAGAGTGGAAGCGAGGATCGGCTCGCCGACCACCCAGTGCAGCAGCAGCAGCGAGACCGGCGGCGAGAGGAAGATCAGGTTGGCGACCCGGGCGGTGCGCGAGACCTGATGCACCGCCATCTGCCAGAGCACGAAGGCGAAGCCCATCTCGAACAGGCCCACGTAGACCCCGGCGCCGAGGCTCCCCCAGCCGTGCCAGGCGAAGCCCGGGCCGGCGGCGACGATCCCCGTCAGCACCGGCAGGCCGACGCTGAAGTTCTGCCATTGGGCAACCAGCGGCTCGCGCTCGTCGCGGGCGTTGAGCAGCCAGTAGAGCGCCCACAGCAGGGTCGAGGCCAGCGCAAGCAGCACGCCGAGCGGGTCGGCGAAGGCGACGTCGAACACCCGGCCGCGGGTGGCGATGGTCCACACCCCGGCGTAGGCGACCAGCCCGGCCAGCACGTCGCGCGGGGTCAGCCGCTGGCCGAGGATCGGCACGGCGAGAAACGCCATGGCCAGCGCCCAGGTATAGTTGAGCGCCATGGCCTCCTGGCCGGGCAGGCGGTCGTAGGCGGCGAACAGCGTCAGGTAGTAGGCCACCGGGTTCATCAGCCCGGCCCACAGCGCGGTGCGCCAGCCGCCGCGCAGCGCGCTGCCCAGCTGACCGCGATGCACCACCAGCACGCCGATCAGCAGCCACGAGACCAGCGCGGCGATCCACATCAGCTCGACCGGGGTCATCGTCGTCAGGGCCAGCTTGAAGGCGGTGGCCACGGTCGACCACAGCCCCACCGCCCCCGTGCCGTAGAGTATCGCGCGCTGATCCCGGGTCATGGTCGCTCCCTGCTTGTCTGATCCTGCGGGTACATTAGGATGATGCCGGACAGCCTAACCGGCCCATGCCCGGCTGGCGACCGCGTTCCCCCTTCACCCCCCCCGACCCGCAGGAGACGCCATGGTGACCGCTTCCGCTTCCCTCGATCCGCCCGCCAACGGCAGCGCCTTCGTCAGCGCCTATCGCCTCGACGCTCGGGGCGGCGGCACGGCGCTCGACGACGCGACCCTGCGGCGGGCCTGGCATGAGGACGAGGCGCCGCTGTGGCTGCACCTGGACTTCCGCCAGGCGGATGTCACCGACTACCTGCAGACGGTGGCCGAGCTCGACGAGGCGGTGATCGAGGCGCTGCTCGAGCCCGACACCCGGCCGCGGGTCGCCCGCTTCGGCGACGGCGTGGTCACCACCCTGCGCGGGCTGGGCCTGGAGGGCGGCGCACGGCCGGAAGAGATGATCTCGCTGCGCGTGTGGGTCACGCCGCGGCGGCTGATCACCCTGCGGCGCCTGCCGCTGCGGGCGGTCAGCGTGGTGCGCCAGCGCATCGATGCCGGCGACGGCGCCCTGTCGATCCCCGACCTGCTGGCCTGGCTGGTCGAGACCCTGGTCGACCAGGTCGGCGACGTCACCCACCAGCTGGAGGACCGCATGGCCGAGCTGGAGGACGCCCAGCTCGGCGACACCGACATCGACGCCGATGACCTGACACGCATTCGTCGGCCACTGATCACGCTGCGCCGCTTCATGGGTCCGCAGCGCGACTGCCTGGCCCAGCTGGCCCAGGGGCCGACCTGGTTCGACGAGGACAGCCGGATCTCGATCCGCGAGAGCGCCAACCAGCTGTCGCGCTACGTGGAGGACTTCAACGCCATGCAGGAGCGGGCGCTGATCCTGCAGGAGCAACTGTGGAGCGAGCACAACGAACGCCTCAACCAGCGCATGTACATGCTGGCGATCATCACCACGGTGTTCCTCCCGCTGAGCTTTCTCACCGGCCTGCTGGGGGTGAACGTCGGCGGCATCCCCGGCGCCGACAGCCCCCACGGCTTCGCGGTCTTCCTGCTGATCACCCTGGGGCTGGGGGTGGCGGTGATGGTGCTGCTCAAGCGCAAGCGGTGGTGGTAACCCGCCGGTCGACAGGGTCCGCCGGGCTGTGGGAGCGACTTCAGTCGCGATGAAGCGGCCCTCGAGACCCCGCTATCGGGGATGAATCCCCTCCCACAAGACCAGCCATCAGACCGGGCAGCATGGACAAGCCGTTGTCATTGTGGGAGCGACTTCAGTCGCGATCAATCGGCCACCGGGTACCGCTATCGGGGATGAATCCCCTCCCACAAGATAACCCGGCGAGCCTAGCGATCGACATGGCCGAGGTCGCGCTCGGGATCGAGCCGGTCGCGGACCCGGCGCTTGAGCTCCTTGACGTCGGGGAAGCCGCCGTCGCGCTTGCGCTCCCAGAGCGGCTGGTCGTCGTAGAGCACCTCGAAGTGCCCGCCGTGACTGGGCGCCAGCGCCACCTCCGCAAGGTCCTCGCCGAACGTGGAGAGCAGCTCCTGGGCGTACCAGGCGGCGCGCAGAAGCCAGTTGCATTGCGTGCAATAATGGATGCGAATATGGGCCATGATGACCTCCCGGGGGTGAGCACGGCCCGATGATAACAAGCAGCAGCGCCCGGCGACGCCCCGGGCAGCGACATTCAGCGGACGAGGGAACGCGACATGGGTGATGCGAATGCCAGCCAGTCCCGGCTCTACGAGTGGCTGACCGGCGACGAGGACGCCCGGATGTGCCGGGATATCTCCGAGGCCGCCTGCCACGAGCAGCCGGGCAACTTCTTTCGTCATCTGCTGGCCTCGCTGGGCAACAAGCTGGCCGACGAGCTCTCCAGTGCGCGGCTGGTGCTGCCCTGGCTGCTCGGCGCCATCGGCGCGCCGGTGTGGATGGTGGGGCTGCTGGTGCCGATCCGCGAGGCCGGGGCGCTGCTGCCGCAGGTGCTGATCGCCGGTGTCGCCCGCCGCCTGCCGCAGCGCAAGTGGATCTGGGTGATCGGCGGGCTGATCCAGGCATTCAGCGCCGCGCTGCTGGCCGCGCTGGCGCTGCTCGGCCACGGCGGCCTCGGCGGCGCGCTGGTGCTGGCCGTGCTGGTGGCGCTGTCGCTGGCGCGCGGGCTGTCGTCGATCGCCACCAAGGACGTGCTGGGCAAGACCATCGCCAAGCAGCGCCGCGGCAACCTGATGGGCTGGAGCGGCAGTGTCGCCGGCGCCGTGACGCTGGCCGCCGGGGCGGTGCTGATGCTGTTCAACGACCGTCCGGGTGAGCTGGCGCTGGCGGTGCTGCTGGCCGTCGCCGCGCTGGGCTGGCTGGTCAACGCCGCCTGTGCAGCCGCGATCCGCGAGGAGCCCGGCGCCACCGAGGGCGGCAAGAGTGCCTGGCAGAGCCTCGGCGAGGGCATTACCCGGCTGCGCCGCGACCGCGCCTTCCAGCGCTTCAACCTGGCACGCGCGCTGCTGCTGTCGAGCGCCCTGGCCCTGCCCTACATCGCGCTGCTCGGCCAGCATCAGGGCGGCGCACAGCTGGGCGGACTGGGCGTGCTGATCCTGGTCTCGGGCCTCGCCGGCATGATCGCCAGCCCTGTCTGGGGCAAGCGTGCCGATGCCTCCAGTCGCCGGGTGATGCGCGATGCCGGGCTCGCTGCCGCCGTCTGCTGCCTGGCCGCCGCGGCCGTGGCCTGGGCCCCGGGCGCCTGGAGCGCGACGATCTGGCCCTACGCCCTGCTCTACGGTGCGCTGGTGATCGCCCATGCCGGCGTGCGCCTGGGTCGCAAGACCTATGTCGTGGACCTGGCCGGGGCCGAGGATCGCGCGCTCTACGTGGCGCTGTCGAACACCCTCACCGGTGTGCTGATGCTGCTGGTCGGCGGCCTGATCGGGGCGCTGGCGCAGTGGATCGGCAGCGCCGCACTGCTGCTGGTGCTGGCAGGCTGCGCACTGGCGGCGGCGGTCTGCGCCCATGGCCTGCCCGAGGTGGAGTCGTGACATCCCGCCGCGTTGCATTCCTGTCATCCACTGGTCAAGATGACGCCCAAAAACGCCGTCGGGATGTCCCGCCACGGCCATCGTCAAGGACAGCCGCACCATGAAACGACCGCCGATGATCGACGCCAAGCTCCTGGAACGCATTGTCGATGCCTCCGCCGACGGCATCGTGGTCGCCGAACAGGAAGGCGACGAAAACATCCTCATCTACGTCAACCAGGGCTTCGAGCGGCTGACGGGCTACAGCACCGACGAAATCCTCTACCGTGACTGCCGCTTCCTGCAGAACGACGACCGCGATCAGCCGGCGCTCGAGCGCATCCGCCAGGCACTCGCCGAGAAGCGGCCGTGTCGCGAGGTGCTGCGCAACTACCGCAAGGACGGCAGCCTGTTCTACAACGAGCTGTCGATCACCCCGGTCTTCGACGAACAGGACCAGCTGACCTATTTCATCGGCGTGCAGAAGGACGTGACCCCGCTGGTCGAGGCCCTCCAGGAACTCGACGCCCTCAAGGCCGAACGCAACGCCGGCTGAGCGCCTGCCGGGGCCTCGGCGGCCCCGGAAAAAACATCGACCTCCCCTCTTGTGCACGGCGCCGACTGACGCTATATAGCGAGCAGAACAGTCCGGGCACGTTCGCCCGCCAGCCAGGGTCATGGGAGGTCATCATGAGCCGTGAGTCCTTCATCGAAGAAGCCGACTTCTTCGACGCCGTCAACGACGCGCATTTCTCCCGTTCACGCACCAGCCGCCACGATACGCTGCGCGCCCGTCGCCGGGTCGAGACCCTGCTGGAAGAGCGCCGCCTGAAACGCGCCATCGAGGATGACTGGCTCAACGAGCTGGACGGCGAGGAAGAAGAGGAAGAGTGAGCCACGGACCGACCGCGGCCGCCGCGGTCGATAACCCGGTCCACTGGCCTTTCGAGATTGCCGCCACTATCATCGGTGGGCTTTACCTTCATCTCCAACCGACCGGATATCCATGGCGCAATACGTCTTCACCATGAACCGGGTGGGCAAGATCGTGCCCCCCAAGCGCGAGATCCTCAAGGATATCTCGCTGTCCTTCTTCCCCGGCGCGAAGATCGGCGTGCTCGGCCTCAACGGCGCGGGCAAGTCGACGCTGCTGCGGATCATGGCCGGGGTCGATACCGAGTACACCGGCGAAGCACGGCCCATGCCCGGCCTGAACATCGGCTACCTGCCGCAGGAGCCCGAGCTCGATGACAGCAAGACGGTTCGCGAGACCGTCGAGGAAGCCGTCAGCGAGATCAAGGACGCCCAGACCCAGCTGGATGCCGTCTACGCCGCCTACGCCGAGCCGGACGCCGACTTCGATGCGCTCGCCGCCGAGCAGGCGCGTCTGGAGAACCTGATCGAGGCCGCCGACGCCCACAACCTGGAGCGCAAGCTCGAGGTAGCCGCCGAGGCCCTGCGTCTGCCGCCCTGGGAGGCCAACGTCGGCGTGCTGTCCGGGGGTGAACGCCGCCGCGTGGCACTGTGCCGCCTGCTGCTCTCCAATCCGGACATGCTGCTGCTCGACGAGCCCACCAACCACCTGGACGCCGAATCGGTGGCCTGGCTCGAGCGCTTCCTGCACGACTACTCGGGCACGGTGGTGGCGATCACCCACGACCGCTACTTCCTCGACAACGTCGCCGGCTGGATTCTCGAGCTCGACCGCGGCCACGGCATCCCCTTCGAGGGCAACTACTCCAACTGGCTGGAAGCCAAGGAGAAGCGCCTCGAGCAGGAAGCCAAACAGGAAGCCTCGCGCCAGAAGGCGATCAAGCAGGAACTCGAATGGGTGCGCAGCAACGCCAAGGGCCGCCAGGCCAAGAGCAAGGCGCGCCTCAACCGCTTCGAGGAGATGCAGTCCGGCGACTTCCAGAAGCGCAACGAGACCAACGAGATCTACATTCCGCCCGGCCCGCGGCTCGGCGACAAGGTCATCGAGCTGCACGGCGTCACCAAGCGCTACGGCGACAAGCTGCTGTTCGAGGACCTGTCCTTCCAGGTGCCCAAGGGCGCGATCGTCGGCATCATCGGCGGTAACGGCGCCGGCAAGTCGTCACTGTTCCGCCTGATCAACGGTACCGAGACGCCGGACGCCGGCGAGGTGGTGGTCGGCGACACCGTGCAGGTCGCCTACGTCGAGCAGATGCGCGACGCCCTCGACGACAAGCAGACCGTCTGGGAAGCGGTGTCCGACGGCCAGGACATCCTCAACATCAACGGCTACGAAGTGTCGTCGCGGGCCTACGTGGGTCGCTTCAACTTCAAGGGCAACGACCAGCAGAAGCGCCTGTCGGAGCTGTCCGGCGGCGAGCGGGGGCGCCTGCAGCTGGCCCAGACCCTCAAGCAGGGCGCCAACGTGCTGCTGCTCGACGAACCCTCCAACGATCTGGACATCGAGACGCTGCGCGCCCTGGAAGAAGCCCTGCTGGCCTTCCCCGGCTGCGCGCTGGTGATCTCCCACGACCGCTGGTTCCTCGACCGCATCGCCACCCATATCCTCGCCTACGAGGGCGACTCCGAGGTGGTGTTCTTCGAGGGCAACTACAGCGACTACGAGGCGGATCATCGCAAGCGCGTGGGCAACGACACGCCCCATCGCATGAAGTACAAGCGCATCGACGCCTGACGGCATCGCGGCATCGATCGCTTGACACAGAAGGCCCGCGGGGACACCCCCGCGGGCCTTCTTGCGTGAAGAGCTTGCGTGAAGAGCCCGCCCCGCCCTATCGCCGGCTGCGGATGAGCGACACGATGAACAGGATCAGGAACACCACGAAGAGGATCTTGGCGATGGTCGCGGCGACGCCCGCGACGCCGCCGAAGCCCAGCACGGCGGCGATGATGGCAATGACGAGAAAGATGATGGCGTAGTTGAGCATGCAGTCGTCCTTGTATCGGCAGGGTTTCCCTGTGATCGATTCGGCCGGTCCGGGCCGATGCCCCGTCCTCGGCCACCGATCACGCGACTTGAGAATCGTCGGGAAATGCCCAAGCGTCAAGGTCGGACGGCGCCGCTCGCCGTCAGTAGAACCCCGGCTCGCCGGGCGGGCGCGTCTTGAAGCGCCGATGCAGCCACAGGTACTGCTCGGGGTGACGACGGATCGCCGCCTCGATCACCGCATTGATGCGCGCGGCATCGGCGACCTCGTCGCCGCTCGGAAAGCCTTCCAGCGCCGGCAGGTACTCCAGGGTGTAGGTGCGGTCGTCCGGGTTGCGATGGAAGATCAGCGGCATCACCGGCGCCCCGGTCATCCGCGCGATCTTGGCGGTGAGCTTGATGCTCGCCGCCTCGATGCCGAAGAACGGCGCGAAGACACTGGCCTCGCGTCCGAAGTCCTGATCCGGCGAGTACCACACCGCATAGCCGGCCTTGATGCGCCGCACCACGCCACGCAGGTCACGGCGATCGATGGCCCGGCCGAAGATGTGCGAACGCGCCCGGGTCATGAAGCGCTCGAACAACGGGTTGTCGTGGGGCCGATAGACCACGTCGGCGGGGAAATACAGCGAGTGCAGCGCGCCGCCGAGATCCAGCGTCGAGAAGTGGATGCCGATGATCAGCGCGCCCTTGCCGCGGGCCAGCGCCTGATGCATGTGCTCCTCGCCGCGGAAGGTCACGCGGTGGCGCAGGTGCTCCGGGTCGCGGCACCAGCCGGTGGCGGTCTCGAGGATACCGATGCCGTTGGCGAGGAAGGTGCGCTTGACCAGCCGCGTCCGCTCGTCGTCGCTCAGCTCGGGAAAGCACAGCCGCAGGTTGGTCTCGGTGATGTGGCGGCGCCGCCCGGCGAACCGCCAGGCCAGCCAGCCGATCAACCGCCCCGTGGCCAGCTTGAGCCGCCACGGCAGCCAGGCGCCCAGGCGCATCAGGCCGATGGCCAGCCAGGTGGGCCAGTAGCGAGGGTGGGCGAAGGACGGCGTGGAGGAGGAGTCGGCCATGGGTGTTGCGTGATTCCCGGAATCTGGACGAGGCGCCATTGTAACCGGCTCGCCGGGACCCGGCGAGCCGGGCCCGTCAGGCCTCGTCGCCCGAGTAGCGGCGTGGCACCCGAGGCAGGATGCCGGTCATCAGCGTGTAGCTGATGGTGTCGCAGTAACGGGCCACTTCGTCCACCGACAGCACCGCCCCGCTGTCGTCGCGGCCCCACAGCACCACCCGGCTGCCGATACCGGCGTCCGGCAGGTCGGTGAGGTCCACCGTGGCCATGTCCATCGATACCTTGCCCGCCAGGCCGCAGCGCTGGCCGTCGACCAGCACCGGCGTGCCATCCACGGCATGGCGGTCGTAGCCGTCACCATAGCCGACGGCGATCACGCCGATCCGTGAACGCCGCGGCGCCCGCCAGCGGCCGCCGTACCCTACCGGCTCGCCGGCGTCGATCTCGCGCACGGCGATGATCTCGGAACGCAGCGTCATCACCGGGTGCAGGTCGCGGGCGGCGTCGTTGTCGCCTTCCAGCGGGTTGCTGCCGTAGAGCATCACGCCGGGGCGATTCCAGGCGCCGTGGGCCTGCGGCCAGGCCAGCGTCGCCGGGGAGTTGGCCAGACACAGCGGCGCGCCGAGCTGCCCGGCCAGCGCCTCGACCTGGGCCATCTGGTGCTGGAAGTAACCGGGATCCAGGGCATCCGCGGTGGCGAAGTGGGTCATCAGGTGCAGGTCGGTGACCCGCTCGGGCGCCGCATGCAGGCGCTGCCAGGCTGCCGCGGCCTGCTCGGGCGGGAAGCCGAGACGATGCATGCCGGTATCCACCTTGAGCCAGGCGGGAATCGGCCGGCGCGGGCGATGGGCCAGCAGCGCGTCGATCTGCCAGTCGCTGTGCACGGCGACCCACAGCCCCAGCGCCTCGACCCGCTCGAGCTCGTCAGCGGAGAAGATGCCCTCGAGCAGCACGATCGGCCGCTCGATGCCGGCGGCGCGCAGCGTCTGCGCTTCCTCGATGCAGGCCACGGCAAAGGCCGGAGCCAGCCCCTCGAGGGCCCGTGCACAGGCGACCGCGCCATGACCGTAGGCGTCGGCCTTGAGCACCGCCAGCGCCCGGCTGCCGGGCGCCAGCGCCTGGGCCAGACGGTAATTGTGACGCAGGGCGGCAAGATCGATAGCGGCATGCAGCGGCCGGGCCATGAGGAACTCCTGAAGGGGCCAAAAAGGGCCTCATTATTTAGCAGCCGACCCGGGATTTCACCCCCGATAACGCCCAAAAACAACGCCCCGGGCAGACGAATCGACTACCCGGGGCGTATCGCGCGCAGGATTACTCCGCCGGCGGCGTCGGCGGTGCGCCGATATCCATCACGGCGGCATCCCCGTCGGTCGCATCGGCGGGCAGGTCGAGGCGCACGTTCTCGGTTTCGCTCAACCAGTCGTTCACGGTGCGCAGCGCCTCGGTGTCCAGGGTCCCCGACTCGCGGCGCAGCCCCAGCAGGTCGGTGACGTAGGCGTAGCGCGCCTGAGCGTAGCTGGCCAGGGCGTCGTAGAGGTTCTGCTCGGCCTGCAGCACGTCGACGATGTTGCGCGTCCCGACCTGATAGCCGGACCGGGTCGCCTCGAGCGCGCTGCGGTTGGAGACGACCGCCTGACGCCGGGCCTCGACGGTCTGCACGTCGTTGACCACCCGCGTGTAGAACGAACGTACCTGCTGGGTGGTCTGGCGACGCTGGGCCTCGAAGTCGTACTGCGACGCCTCGAGCTTGTAGGTGTTGCTCTGCACCTGGGCGCTGGTGCTGCCACCGTGGAAGATCGGCACGCTGGCCTGCAGACCGATCTCGGCGCCGGAGCTGTGCCCGGAGAGATAGTCGATGTCGTTGTTCGAATAGTTGTAGTCGGCGTAGGCGTCGAGCGTCGGCAGATGGCCGGCCCGCGCGACGTCGACGTTGTCGCGGGCGATATCGATTCCCTTGCGGGTCGCCAGCAGCGTGGGGTTGTTCTCCATGGCCATCGACACCCAGGCGTCACGGGCCGCGGGCTTGGGCGTCTCGATGGGAATGTCGTCGGCCAGCCCCTCGATCGAGTCGTAGCGCTTGCCGGTCAGGCGCTCCAGAGCCTCGAAGCTGACCTGCAGGTCGTTGGCGGCGGCGATGCGCTGCGCCCGTGCCAGGTCGTAGGAGGCCTGCGCCTCATGAACGTCGGTGATGGCGATCAGGCCGACCTGAAACTGCTCCTTGGCCTGCTCGAGCTGACGCTGGATCGCCTTTTCCTGAGCCACGCGGGCGGCGAGGATATCGCGTGCCTGGAGAATCGCGAAGTAGGCGTCGGCCACGTCGTAGAGGACCTGCTGGCGCGTCTGCTCCAGGGTCAGCGACTGCTGGCCGACCTGGTTCTCGCTGCGCTTGAGTTCGTACCAGTTGGTGGCATCGAACAGCGCCTGGGTCGCCTGCACGCTGACATTGGCCGAGTTGTAGTTGTCGTCGTTGGGCGAACCGGTGGGCTGATCGCTGGCCTGCCGCTCGAAGGTCCGGTTGTTGGCCACACTGGCCTTGGCGTCGATCTGCGGCAGCAGGTCGCCGCGCTGTACCTCGCGACTGGACTCGGTGCTCTGGTAAGTAGAGCGGGACGAAGCCAGCGTGGCGTTGTTGTCGAGGGCGTCGCGGGCGATCGACCAGAGGTCGGCGGCCTGGGCGGGCGAGGCGAGTGCCGCCGCCACCAGCAGCGGCAGCAGGCGCCAGCGAGCGCCGGGCACGCGCGAGCGACGCGTGAAGAGAGCTTGTCGGGACGGCATCAGTATTATTTCCTTTCACTAGAAGCAAGCCGAAACGGCATTATACATACAATGCCGCATGTTAGCTTGCGAATCAAATGCGTGAAACGCCCGCTGCAACGACGAACGCGGGCCGGGGCCCGCGTTCGTCGTCATCGTTGCCTTGTCGCCGCCGGGGTCACTCGAAGATGGCGTCCAGGGAGAGCCCCTGCTTCTCGAGCACGCGGCGCAGCTTCTTCAGCGCCTCGACCTGGATCTGACGGACCCGCTCGCGGGTCAGGCCGATCTCCTCGCCGACTTCCTCGAGGGTGGCCGCCTCGTGGCCACGCAGGCCGAAGCGGCGCACCACGACCTCCATCTGCTTGTCGGTCAGCTCGGCCAGCCAGTCCTCGACGTGCTCCTTGACGTCGACATCCACCAGCGAGGACTCCGGGCCGCTCTCGTTCTCGTCGGCCAGGGTCTCGATCAGCGGCTTGTCGCTTTCGGTGCCCAGCGGGTAATCCACCGACGAGATGCGCTCGTTGAGACCCAGCATCTTCTTGACCGTGGCCACCGGCTTGTCGAGAAACTCGGCGATCTCCTCGGCGGTGGCCTCGTGATCGAGCTTCTGGGTCAGCTCACGGGCGGCGCGCAGGTAGATGTTGAGCTCCTTGACCACGTGGATCGGCAGGCGAATCGTGCGGGTCTGGTTCATCAGCGCCCGCTCGATGGTCTGGCGGATCCACCAGGTGGCATAGGTGGAGAAGCGGAAGCCGCGTTCCGGATCGAACTTCTCGACGGCGCGGATCAGGCCCAGGTTGCCCTCCTCGATGAGGTCGAGCAGCGACAGCCCGCGATTGAGATAGCGCCGGGCGATCTTCACCACCAGCCGCAGGTTGGACTCGATCATGCGCTGCCGACCGGCCGGGTCCCCCTTCTGTGCCAGGCGGCCGAAATGCACCTCCTCTTCCGGGGTCAGCAGCGGTGAAAAACCGATTTCGTTGAGATAGATCTGAGTGGCGTCCAGACTCTGGTGGTAGTTGTTGTCCTCGCGGCTCAGTGCCTTCTCGAACGCAGCCTCTTCCTTGGCATCCGCGTCATCGTCAATGACCTGCACCTCGTCATCCGTATCGTTGAGATCGACATCCTGAATATCCCGTTCAAGCATGCTCATGTCGCTACCCCGTTAGTCTGCTGCTCGTAGTGCAGCCGTGGTTCGGCTCGATGTTGTTATTGTCGACCTGTCTGGGGCGACCGAATGTGCGGTCGTCCATCCCTGTAACAAGAAGCCGCCAATGCGGCTTCTTTCCACTCCCCTCGCCGCGGCGCCTCAGCGCGCCGGCAGGTAGTCGAGGGGATCCCGAGGCTGGCCATCCTTGCGGACCTCGAAATGCAGCTTGACGCCATCGGCATCGGAGTTGCCCATCGTGGCGATCACCTCTCCCGCCTTGACGACATCGTTTTCCTTCACCCTCAGGCTGTCGTTGTGCGCGTAGGCACTCAGGAAATGGTCGTTGTGCTTGAGGAGGATGAGGTTGCCGTAGCCGCGTACGCCACTGCCTGCATAGACGACGATACCCGGGCCGGCAGCCTTGACAGGTTGCCCCTTTTGCCCGGCGATATCAATGCCGGCGGTGATGTTAGAGTTGTCAGAAAAACGTCCAACGATCTTGCCCTCGGTCGGCCACTGCCAGGGGATGTTCGCCACCGGCTGATAGCTGCGCTGCTCCGGCTTCGGCGCCTCGGCGCCGCCCGCCACCGCGGTGCCGGCATCGGCCTGCTTGCCGCTATCCGCCGCCTTCGCACCCGCGGAAGACGCCGCGGCACTCTTGCCAGTATCGCCGCTGCTTGATGACACCGTGGTGTCGGTTTTCTTGCGCGAGGAAGACGCTGACGGCGAGCCGGCGGTGGCAACCTTCGACGTGTCGGCGGCGCCGGTGTCACGGGAGGCCGAAGCGGTCGTTGATGCCTTGTCGGCCGTCCCGGACGGTTCGCTCTTGCTTGAGCCCGCGTTTTCATAGACCGGGCCCGGGGCTTGCATCGTGCCGGAACGGGTACCGACGCCGGCGGCCGTGGCCAGCGCCCCGCGCGCCGGCGAGCCGTCATCCTGCGAACCGGCCGCCGCCGTACCGGAAGCCTCGCCCCCGGTGCCGGCCAGCAGCCAGTCGGGATTCTGCGGCGATGCCGCGCCGCCCGCGCTGCCCGCCCCATCGCCGGTACGGGCCACCGCCGGCGCGGCACTACCACCGCTCGGCGCACCGGCGTCGGCGGACTCGCTCAACCGCAGGGTCTGGCCGGGCTGGATGCGATAAGGCGGCGTGATGCCGTTGAGGCGCGCCAGCTCGCGGAAATCCATGTTATTGCGCCAGGCGATGCCGTAGAGGGTGTCGCCCGCCTCCACGGTGACGGTCTGCCGGGGTGCCTGTTCCCGGCTGGTCGACAGATCGCTGACCTGGGGCGGGGCCTCGGGGGCCGCACAACCTGCCACCGTCAGCGACAGCATCGAGATCACAACGGCCTTGCGCATGGGCTCATGACTCCTTGAAAGATGACGTGGAACGTTCCCCCACCGCCAGCACCAGCACCAGGCCGACGGCCATCAGTGCCAGGGCCGCGGCCAGCTGCGCCGGCTCGCCGGTCAGGGCGCTGTAGTCGCCGGGCAGCAGGTAGCGGTAATCCAGCGGGATCACCTGCTGGTCCGGCCCCAGCTGGTAGCTGACCATCTCGCGCCAGGGCCACAGCAGCGGCAGCGAGCCGAGGATGAAGCCCACCAGCAGCTGCAGCGTCGCCGTGTGGTAGTGGCGGAACAGCCAGGACAGCAGCCGCGACATGGTCAGCAGGCCGACCAGGCAGCCGGCGCCGAACTGGAGGATCAGGCCGGCATCCATTCCCTTGATGCCGGTCATCACCGTGCCGTAAAGCCCCATGGTCAGCAACAGGAAACTGCCCGAGACGCCGGGCAGCAGCATGGCGCTGATGGCGATCGCCCCGCCGACCATCAGCCGCAGGCTGCCCAGGCCGGACAGCGCCGGCATCAGGCTGGGCAGCCACTGCGCCAGCAGCATGCCCACCGCCAGCGGCAGCACGTGCCACAGCCGCCAGCCGTCCACATGGCGCATCACCACCACCGCCGAGGCGGCGACCAGACCGAAGAAGAAGGCATTGAGCAGCAGCGGGTGCGCCGCCAGCAGGTAGGTGACCAGGTGCGCGACGCTGATCAGGCTGGCGGCGATGCCGGCGAGCAGCGGCAGCAGGAAGGCCAGGTTGAGGTGCGTCACCAGCCCGCGCGCGCCGTCCCGGCGCCAGGCCGTCCAGGCGGTGGGGCCGAACTGGCGGATGGAATGGATCAACTCCTCGTAGATCCCGGTGATGAAGGCGATGGTGCCGCCGGAGACGCCCGGCACGGCATCCGCCGCCCCCATGCCCGCGCCCTTGAAGAACAGCTTAAGCGCTCGTTTCAACGCCCGACTCCTCTGGATCGATATCAAAAAGTGCTCGCCCGTGACGGCCACGGGCTGCCGGCGCCACCGTCACTGGATGATGCCCTCCAGCAGCGGCACGAAGCGCACCCGCTCGAGGCGCTGCTGCGCGTAGCCGTCGCCGCGCCGCACGATGCGGGTCAACCACTGGACGCCGTCGGCATCCGCCAGCGGCGCGACCAGGGTCCCGCCATCGCTCAACTGCGACAACAATGCGCCGGGAAGTTCACTCGCGCAGGCGGTCAGCAGGATGGTGTCGAAGGGGGCGGCTTCGGGCCAGCCGTGGGCGCCGTCGGTCAGCCGCAGGCGCACGTTGTGCGCACCGAGCCTGGCCAGGCGCATCCGCGCCCGGGTCTGCAGGCTGCGGATGCGCTCCAGCGACCACACCGTCTCGACCAGCCGCGACAGGATCAGGGTCTGGTAGCCGGAACCGGTGCCCACCTCCAGCACGCGCCGCGCGCCGCCGGCCAGCACCAGCTCGCTCATGCGCGCCACCATCCAGGGCTGAGATAGCGTCTGACCGAAACCGATGGGCAGCGACGTATCCTCGTAGGCGCGATGCGCCAGCGCCTCGTCGATGAACAGGTGGCGCGGCTCGCCGGCCAGCGCCGCGAGCACCCGGGCGTCCTTGATGCCGGCCTCGGCCAGGCGCCCCACCATGCGATCGCGGGTGCGCTGCGAGGTCATGCCGATGCCGCTGAGCTCACGCGAGTCGTGACAGCGCATCGAGCCAGCCCTGTACGTCATGCAGCGCCCCGTGGCGGGTCAGGTCGGTCTGCAGCGGCGTGATCGAGACATAGCCCGCCTCCACCGCGGCGAAGTCGGTATCCGGCCCGTCGTCGGCATTCTCGCCCACCGCCGCGATCCAGTAGCGAGTGCGTCCGCGCGGGTCGGTGACCGCCAGCGGGCGCTGCGCCGGGCCGCGATAGCCCAGCCGGGTGACGCGAAAGCCGCGCACGGCCTCCCACGGGCAGTCGGGAACGTTGACGTTGAGCAGGCTGCGCGGCGGCAGCGACAGCGAGTCCGCCGCGCCCACCAGACTCGCCGCGACCCGCCCGGCGGTATCGAAGTGGCGCGATCCCGCCAGCGACACGGCGATCGCCGGCATTCCCAGGTTGCGGCCCTCCATGGCGGCGGCCACGGTACCCGAGTAGAGCACGTCGTCACCCAGGTTGCTGCCGTGGTTGATGCCCGAGATCACCAGGTCGGGTCGCTCGTCCCAGACACCGTTGACGCCCAGATAGACGCAATCCGCCGGGGTGCCGTCGACGCTGTAGAAGCCGTTGTCCAGTGCGGTCAGCGCCAGTGGCCGGCTCAGGGTCAGCGAGTTGCTGGCGCCGCTCTTGTCGCGATCCGGTGCCACCACGCGCAGCCGGGCGTGATCCAGCAGCGCCTCGTAGAGCGCCTTGAGCCCCGGGGCATGCACCCCGTCGTCATTGGAAAGCAGCAGTTTTCGCATCGATCGGTCTCCTCGGGCCGCACGCTACAGGGTGGGATGGCACAACAGCTCGCGCAGCACGGCGGTAGCGAAGGCGCCGCGCGGCAGGGTGAAGTCGAGTGTCGCCGTCTCGCCCTCGTGATGCAGCGCGGCCGCCGCCGGCCGTACCCGGAGGGCACGGCGCGCGGTGCGCACCCCGCTCGCCGCCAGCGCCGCGCACAGTCCGGCATGCGCCTCGGCCAGGTCCCGTTCGAGCGCCGCGGCCGCCTCCCGCGCCGTCGTCGCCCCCTCGCCCCACAGCAGCCCGGCCGGGTGCACGTCGCCCGCCGCGACACGGGCGGCCAGTTCGGCGTCCGGCGCCTCGGCCACGAACACGCTCTGCGTGCCGTCGAGCATCAGCACCTCGCCCGGCAGCGCCCGGTCCCAGTCGCCGCGACGCACCCGGGCCGCCAGCAGCTCGTTGAACAGATAGCTGCGGGCCGCCGACAGCAGCATGCCCTGCCGGTCGTCGCGCTTGCGCCATCCTCGGGCGAGTATGCCACAGGCACGCTGCAGGTTACGGCCCTCGGGGCCGAAGCGCTGGGGGCCGAAGTAGTTGGGCACCCCCGCCTCGCAGACCCGCGCCCAGCGCGACGCGAAGGCCGGATGGGCGACCGCCGGCCCACCGATACGCAGGCGAAAGCGGTTGCCGCGGTGCACGCCGCGCTTGAGCTTGCGTGGATGGCGGGCCTGCTCGAGCAGCGTGACCTCCGCCGCGGCCAGCCGTTCGGTCAGGTCCGCCGGGGCCTCGCGACCGGGCAGATGCACCGACAGCCACTGGCGGGTCACCGCGAAACGATCCTTCATCCCGGCATAGCCGACGTCGCGGGGCGCCACCTCGCAGGCCCGGGCCACCCGGCGTGCCAGCTCGGGCGTGCCCAGGTCGCGCTTTTCCAGCCACAACCAGAGATGCTCGCCCTCGCCTTCCGGGGCGAAACCCAGCCACTCCTCGACCACGAAGTCCTCGGGCACGGCGCGATACTCGCCGGCGGCCGGCAGCGCGCCGTGTGCCCGCGGCCAGTCGGGGGGCCAGGTCGGAACGGGGATCGTGCGTCGTGTGCTCACCCGGCCGCCTCCACCGCCCTCAGCAGCACCACCGCCTCGGCGGCGATGCCCTCGCCGCGGCCGGTGAAGCCCAGCCGTTCGGTGGTGGTGGCCTTGACGTTGACCGCATCACACGTCACGTCCAGGTCGCCGGCGATGGTCTCGCGCATGGCGGGAATGTGGGCGGCCAGCCGAGGCGCCTGGGCGATCACCGTGGCGTCGATATTGGCGACGGCGTAGCCCGCTTCGGCGACCCGGGCCATCACGTCGCGCAGCAGCGCCCGGCTGTCGGCGCCGGCCCAGCGGGGATCGGTATCGGGAAAGTGCCGGCCGATGTCACCCAGCGCGCAGGCGCCGAGCAGGGCGTCGCACAGGGCGTGCAGCAGCACGTCGCCGTCGGAGTGGGCGATGACGCCGCGATCGTGGGCGATGCGCACGCCGCCGATCATCACGTGGTCGCCCTCGCCGAAGCGGTGAACGTCGAAACCGTGGCCGATTCGCATCATGCGGGGGAATCTCCGGAACAGGCAGGGGCCTCCTGGGCGGCAAGAATCTGCGCCGCCAGGGCGAGGTCTTCGGGATGGGTGATCTTGAGATTGTCGCGGCGCCCGGCGACCAGGCGCGGCGCCAGGCCCAGCGCCTCGACCGCCGAGGCCTCGTCGGTGACCGCCACGCCGGTGGCCCGGGCATGGTGCAGGGCCCGGCACAGCAGGGCGTAGCGGAAGCCCTGGGGCGTCAGGGCGTGCCACAGCCCATCGCGGGGCTCGGTGGCGACGATGCGCCCGGCGGCGTCGGCGCGCTTCATGGTGTCGGCCACCGGTGCGGCCAGCAGCGCGCCGACCGGCTCGTCGGCCAGCGCCTCGCGCAGGCCCGCCAGATCCGCCGGATGCACGCAGGGCCGTGCCACATCGTGCACCAGCACCAGATCGTCGTTCGCGGCCTCCTCGGCCAGCGCGTCCAGCGCATTGACCACGCTGTCGGCGCGCTCGGCGCCGCCCTCGACCCGCCGCCAGTCGGCGAAGGGCACCATCGTCGGCGAGAACCAGGCGTCCTCGGCATCCAGGCACAGGCACAGCCGCGCCTCGGGGAAGGCACGATGCAGGCGCTCCAGGGTCCGCGCCATGACGCTGGCGCCGGCCAGCGTCAGGTACTGCTTGGGCCGGGCGGCCCCCATGCGGCGACCGCGCCCGGCCGCCGGCACGATCAGCCATACCCGCTCGCTCATGGTCCCGCCTCCGTGTCCGTCCCGGGCCGGCTCGGTGCCGGCTCGCCGTCGGGCACCGACACCTCGGGTACCCAGAAGAACTGTTCATCCTTGCGGATCATGCCGATATCGCTGCGCGCCCGCTCCTCGATGGCGTCCAGGCCGTTCTTGAGGTCGATCACCTCGGCCGCCAGACGCTGGTTGCGCTCGCGCAGGGTCGCGTTTTCGTCGTCCAGGGTATCGGCACGCGCGCGGATGTGGGTGAGTTCGCGCACGCCCCCCTCCCCCAGCCACAGGCGGTACTGCAACAGGCCGAGCAGCGCGAGCAGCACCACGGCGAGCCACTTGAGCATCGAGGCCATCCCTTCCAGTCGAGGCAATCCGGCGCATTATGCCATCATGACCGATGACTTGCCGACGACCGGCGGTCACGATGTCACCCGACAGTCAGGAGCCCTGCATGTACAAGCTTGCCTTCTTCGTCCCCGTCGAGGATGCCGAGACGGTCAAGGAAGCGGTGTTCGCCGCCGGCGCGGGCCGCATCGGCGACTACGAGGCGTGCTGCTTCCAGACCCGCGGCACCGGACAGTTCCGCCCGCTCGCCGGCGCCGACCCGCACATCGGCCGGGTCGGCGATCTCGAGCACGTCGAGGAGCTGAAGGTGGAACTGGTGTGCGAGGACAGCCGTATCCGCGACGCCGTGGCCGCCCTCAGGACGGCCCATCCCTACGAGGAACCGGCCTGCGAGGTGTGGCGGCTGGAAGATCTATAGTCGGAAGTAAGCATTAACGCTGATCATGCTATTTAGAGGGTGTTTACAAAACAGTCGAACGACGGCAAGACAAGGCGAAATTGTCCGAGAAAGCGGAGTTTACGAACAGTAAATGAGCATTTCGAGGTCAATTTCAACGCAGTATTGCCGAGTGCAGACGTTTTGTAGACTCCCTATCAGGCACTGCCGAAGTAACGCTCTCTATCCTCCGGACTGATATCGCTCATGTGCAATGGATACGCACCGTGCCGGCGGTCGCTGAAATAGTGGTGCAGGGTGCGTTCGATGGTCGGGAAGGCCAGCTCGTCCCAGGGGATCTCGTCCTCGCCGAACAGCGCCACCTCGAGGCTTTCCGGCCCGGCGTCGAAGCCGCCTTCCAGGTCGGCGAGGAAGATCATGAAGACCTGATTGATGTGCGGCAGGTTGATCAGGGTATAGAGGCCGTGGATCGCCACCTCGGCACAGGCTTCCTCGCGGGTTTCGCGGGCGGCGGCCTCGAGCGTGGTCTCGGCGTTCTCCATGAAACCGGCGGGCAGGGTCCAGTAGCCGCGTCGCGGGGCGATGGCACGCCGGCACAGCAGAATGCGGCCATCGTGAACCGGCAGCGTCCCGGCGACGATGCGCGGGTTCTGGTAGTGGATGCTGCCGCAGGCATCACAGAGATAACGGGGCCGATCATCGCCCTCGGGGATGGCGAAGCGCACGGGTTCACCGCAGTGGCTGCAGAAGTTCATGAGGTCCTCTTGCGGCAGGCGAGCATTGACGGCCCGGAGGTAGCTGGGTACAAGGAACAAAATCCGCGGAACGCCCATGTTAGAGAAACTCCACGAGCGCCTGCAAGCGCACACGCCACGCCGACTCAGCCCGGCCCTGCCCCAGGCGGCGGTGCTGATCCCGCTGGTCGCGCGACCGGTGCCGACCCTGCTGTTCACGCGGCGTGCCGGCCACCTGAACCAGCACGCCGGCCAGGTCGCCTTCCCCGGCGGCAAGCGCGAGCCCGGCGACCCCGACCTGCTGACCACGGCACTGCGCGAGGCCGAGGAAGAAGTCGCCCTGCCGCCCGCGCGGGTTCGCCTGCTCGGCCGACTGAGCGACGTGCTGTCGTTGCACGGCCTGAGCGTCACGCCCTTCGTCGGCGTCATTCCCCCGGACCTGCCGCTGCGCCCGCAGCCCGACGAACTCGACACCATCTTCGAGGTACCCCTGACGCTGTTTCTCGAGGACCGGCGCAGTCACACCGACGTCATCACCGTCAACGGCCGGTCGTGCTATGTGCCCAGTTACGCCGCCGAGGGGCACGTCATCTGGGGGCTGTCGGCGATGATGCTGGTGGAGTTGCTCGCCGAGGGCTTCGGCTGCCCGGTCAGCCTCGACGCGCCCCCCGCCGGCAGCCACCTGCACCATCACCCGGAACGCCGCCGGTCGATTCCCGATCTCGACGACTGAACCGCGTTTTTGCTTCGCCCCGGCACCACACCGCCGGAAATCCCGCCTCTCGTCACGGATGCCTTGTCGATGCCCCTGGATGCCGCCACCCTCAACCGCCTGATCGACGGTCTGGTCGACCACGGCTATTTCGTCGGCCCCGATGTGATCGACGCCGGGCTGTGCCGCGCCCTGCACGACGAGCTGGGGCATCTCGCCGCCCATGACGGCCTGAAGGCGGCCGGCATCGGCCGCGGCGAACAGCACCAGCTGCGACGCGACATCCGTGGTGACGCGATCCGCTGGCTGACTCGCGACACCCAGCCCCAGCGTGATTATCTGGCGCTGATGGGCGACCTGCAGCGCCAGATCAACCGTACCCTTTACCTGGGCCTGTTCGAGTTCGAGGCGCACTTCGCCCGCTACCCGGCCGGGACCTTCTACCGCACTCACGTCGACAGCTTCCAGGGACGTGCCAACCGGGTGATCTCGACGGTGCTCTACCTCAACCCCGGCTGGCCGCACGACGGCGGCGGCGAGATGGTCATCTACGCCGACGACGCCACCCGCGAACTGGCCCGCGTGCCGCCCGAGTCCGGAACCTTCGTCTGCTTTCTTTCCGACCGGGTGCCCCATGCGGTGCTGCCGACACACCGGCCCCGCGCCAGCATCGCTGGCTGGTTCCGCCGCAACGCCTCGCTGGGCGGCCATGTCGACCCCGCCCGCTGAGCCCGTATCGACGGTGTAATGAAGCGGCTTCATCTCAACGGACGAAAGCCGGCTGATCGATTATGCTGAACCCAAGCCAACTGAGAGAGTGACACACCTCCTCACGGCGCCCACAACCAGAGCCGGGCCATTGCCAACCGGCCGAACTTCGCCATCCACGCAGGGGGCCGCCGGGCAGCGGCACCAAGGGGGGATTGTTGGGCGAGTCCATCACGTTTCCCGAGGCCGGGCTGGGCCAGGCATCTGCCCGGATGCTTCGCGACGACGGCCTGACGCGCCTGTTGCGCCTGGAAAGCGACGGCACCGCCCCGCGGCTGGTCAAGCTGCGTTCCGGCGAGCCTTCCCCGCGCAAGACGGTCTGCCTCTACAACGATCACCAGACCCTGCAGGCTCACCCCCTGGAGTGCGCCCTGTCCCTGCAGCGCTTCGAAGGCCAGGGCGCCAACGCCATGCTGCTGTTCAACGACCCCGGCGGCACGACTCTCGACCGGCTTCCCGTGCCGACACCGGAACGTTGGGTGGAACTCGCCCTGGAGATGGTCGATGCCCTCGATGAGGTGCACCGGGCCGGCCTGCTTCACCGCGACCTGCGTCTCGACAGCTTCCTGCTGTCCGGCTCGCGCCTGTATCTGATCGACTTCTCGCAGGCGGTACGGCTCA
This sequence comes from Modicisalibacter sp., assembly GCF_055145905.1. Lineage (NCBI taxonomy): Bacteria > Pseudomonadati > Pseudomonadota > Gammaproteobacteria > Oceanospirillales > Halomonadaceae > Modicisalibacter > Modicisalibacter sp. The sequence continues at coordinate 22,204 of NZ_JBSREH010000049.1, forward strand.
AGCAGGAATATCACGAACTGCAGGCCCTGGACGACGACCTGGCACGGCTGCGCTACATGGCGCCCGAACTCTCCGGGCGTCATCGCTACCCGGCGGATTACCGGTCCGACTACTACAGCCTGGGCGTGGCGCTCTACCAGCTACTGACCGGTAGCTGCCCCTTCCGCGCCGATACCCCCCACGCCCTGGTCTATCAGCATCTTGCCGAACCGCCCCCCGCGCCACAGCGCCACGACCGGCCACTGCCCGAGCTGCTGACGACCCTGCTCCAGCGGCTGCTGGCCAAGGACCCCGGCCGGCGCTATCAGGACGCCGACACCCTGAGCCACCATCTGCAACGGATCGGCGCGGTCCTGCGCGGCGAACTGGACGACGACCCCGCTCACCTCGTCGACCCGCACGATACGGCCCGGCAGACGACCCACGGCCGGGTACACGGCCGCGAGGTCGAGCGTCGCCGGCTGCTCGATGCGCTGGCACGCGTCGACGGCGGCCGGCCCCAGTGGCTGTGGGTCACCGGCGCCTCGGGACTCGGCAAGACGGCGCTGATCCGCGAGACCTACCCGCCGGTGACACGGCGCAACGCCTTCTTCCTGTCCGGCAAGTTCGACCAGCTGCGTCGCGGCCGGCCCTACAGCGCCTGGACGGAAATGCTGGAAAAGCTGGTGACCTTTCTGCTCGCCGAACCGGGCGACGCCCTTCAGGCCTGGCAGGCCCGGCTTCACGAGGCGCTCGGTTCCCAGGCCCGTGCCCTGAGCGACCTGATTCCCTCCCTGGAGCGCCTGCTCGGCGAGCTGCCCGAACCGGCCGAACTGCCGGCCGGCGAAGCGCGCGAGCGCCTGCACGGCCTGCTGCTGCGCTTTCTCCAGGCCATCGGCCGGGCGGAGCGCACCCTGGTGCTGTTTCTCGATGACCTGCAGTGGAGTGATGCAGCCTCGCTGGCGCTGCTGGAAACCCTGGCCCGGCGCCTGGACGGAACGCCCCTGCTGCTGATCGGCGCCTATCGCGACAACGAGGTCGACGCCACCCACCCGCTGGTCCTGACCCAACAGGCAATCGAACGCCATCTCGGCCGGGCGGTGGATACCATCGCGCTGTCGCCCCTCGGCCCCGAACAGGTCACCGCCCTGCTCGCCGAGACCCTGGCCACCCCGCCCGAGCCGATCGCCACGCTGGCCGAGGAAGTCCACGAGCGTACCGGCGGCAACCCGCTGTTCATCGAACAGCTGCTGCGTACCCTGCTCGACAACGACTGGCTGACCCGCGACGTGCAGCAGGGGTGGCAGTGGAACATGGCGACCCTGCGCGAGGCCCCCTACGCCGAGCATGTCGTCGGCCTGATGCTGCAGCGCTTCACCCAGCTCCCCGACGCCTGCCGCGAGTTGCTGGCCTGGGCAGCGTGCCTGGGTGGCGAATTCGAGCTCGAGATGCTCGGCTGGCTCGCCGACGCCCCTCTGCCCTGCATTCACGAGCGCCTGCAGCCGGCGCTTGACGAGGGGTTCCTGCTGCCGGCAGGCGAGCCGGTACTGCATGAGGGCCGAGTGGTCGCAGGCCGGCTGCGCTTCTTCCACGATCGCATGCAGGAAGCCGCCCAGCGTCTGCTGGCCAATGCGACGATCACCGCCCTGCACTACCGCATCGCCCACCTGCTGCGCCGCCACCTCGATGAGGACGCAAGCAAAAAGCAGGCCATGATGCTGGCCGGACACCTGCGCCTGGCCGCTCCCCACCTGAAGCAGTCGGCCGAACGCCTGTGGGCAGCCCGGGGCGGCCTGACAGCCGCCGAACAGGCCAGGCGCGCCGCCGCCTTCGCCGATGCGCTCGCCTATCTGCGCGACGCCATGGCCCTGCTGCCCGATGCCCCCTGGCGCGACGTGCCCGACCTGGCCTACCGGATGTACAGGGAGCGTGGCGAGCTCGAGGCCCTCAACAGCCACTTCGAGACCGCCGAGCTCTTCATCGGCGAGGCCATCGCGCACGAGCCCGAGGCGTTTCGCCGCGCGGCCCTGCTGCGCATGCGGGTCGAGCAGTCCACACTGCGTGCCGACTATCCACGGGCCATCGCCGCCGCGCGCCAGGGGCTGGCGCTGCTCGGCGCGGCCCTGCCCGAGCGGGCCTACGCCGAAGCCCGCGATACCGAGCTCGCCGCCATCCGCCGCCTCCTGGCGGGTCGCTCGCTGGACACCCTCGCACAGCTGCCACCGATGACCGACCCACGCCAGCGGGCGATCATGCAGCTGCTGGCCAGCCTGGGACCGCCCTGCTATCGCTCCCACCCCGACCTGTGGTCGGTGATCGTCGCCCGCGAGGTGCGGTTGTGCCTGGAACACGGTAGCGTCGCGGCCGCCGCCTACAGTTATCCGGCCTTCGGCGGCCTGCTGATGCACCTGGGGCGCGGCGACGGCGAGGACTGCGCCGCGCTCTACCGCGCCACCCACCTGCTGCTGCGCGACCTGCACGGCGCCGATGCCAGTGTCGGCCACCTGATGATGGGTAGCTCGCTGCGTCACTGGTTCTCGCCCCTGGCCCTGGCCAGCGAGGACTATCTGGCCGCCTATCGCAGCGGACAGGCCTCCGGCAATCTGCAGTACGCCGTCTACGGCTTCGGCCACAATGTCTACTGCCGGTTCTTCCAGGGCGTGCCGCTGGAGACCTTGATTCCCGAAACGCTGGAATACCTGGAATACAGCCGTGACCGACGCAACCGCTGGGGCAACGACCTGATCACCGGCGCGCTGCGCGTCTTTACCGGACTCCACGGCGACTGGCCTCACGACGACTGGCCCCACAAGCACGACAGCGAAGCCGATTACCTGGCCCGCTGCGAGGCCCACGGCAATCTCCAGGTGCTGTGCATCTACCACATCATGCAGGCCCAGGCCCGGCTGCTGCAGGAGGATCTCGAGGCGGCCGCCCGCCACCTGCGGGAAGCCGAGCAGCGCCTGGCGAGCGTGTCCGTCCAGGGGCTTTTGCCGGTCACCCAGTTCCATGCCCTCAAGGCCCTGGTGGCGGCCGAGTCCCCCGAGCGGCTGGGGCTGTCGCCGACAGCGGCCGACGCCTGCCTGACGGAGGCCACGGCCCGCTATACCCGCTGGTGCCGCCACGCCCCCGACAATTTCGAGCACTGGCGCCAGCTGCTCCTCGCCGAGCGCGAACGGCGGCGCGGTGCCGAACCCACTGCCGTTATCGACGCCTACGATGCCGCCGTGGAAGCCGCCGCCAAGCAGGGCCACTGGCCGGCGCACGCCCTGCTCGCCGCCCGTGCCGAAACCTTCTGGCGCCGCCGCGGGCCGGCGGGCTTCGCCGAGGTCTACCATCAACAGCGTTGCCAGGCGCTGCGCCGCGGCAACGCCCACGCCGTACTCGCCCCCTGCCGCGCTGGTACGCCCGGCCCCATGGCCGCCACGACGAGCATGGACCCCCTGATGCAGATCGCCCAGAGCCTGGCGCAGCCGACCACGCTCGACACCCTGGCGGAACAGATCACCGCGCATGTCGCCCACCAGGCGGGAGCCGGGCGTGTCGCCCTGCTGCTGATCCGCCAAGGGCCGCTCGTGCTGGTGGCGGACCGGCGCCCCGACGGGCACGAACGGCCCGACCCGCCGATCCCCCTGGACGAACACCCCGGGCTGCCCCGCGCCATCCTGCGCTACGTGGGCCGAACCGAGCGACTGCTGCGCTTCTCGCGCGACGAGATCGGGCAGTCCCTGCTGCTCGGCGACGATACTTACCTGCAGTCGCTCGCCCGGGACGCGACGGAGGGCACCGGCACGCACTGGTGCGTGCCACTGAGCTATCTGGGGGAAACCCTGGGGGTACTGTACCTGGAACAGCCGCGTCGGCTCGGCGACGAGGAGGCCGAGGCGCTGTCACCGCTGCTGACGTTCCTCGCCGCCCAGGCCGCCATCGCGATCCGCAACATCGACCTGATCGACCAGCTCGCCGGCGAGGCCCGAGCACGCCGCGAGGCGGAACTGCGCATCGAACTCGCCGACCGCGAGCTGGCCCTGCGCCGCGAGATGGAACAGGAATTGCAAAAGCAGGCCAACACCGACGCGCTCACCGGGCTGGCCAACCGGCGACTGTTCGTGAAGCGCCTGAGCCGGGCACATGCCCGCGCCGGCGAGACGGCGGGCGAGAGCGTGATGTTGATGATCGACATCGACCACTTCAAGTCGGTCAACGACCGCTTCGGCCACTCGGCGGGCGACCGGGTACTCTGCCACCTGGCCGAGCAGTTCCGCGACACCCTGCGTCCCGACGACCTGGCGGCGCGGCTGGGCGGCGAGGAGTTCGGCATCCTGCTGCACGGCGTCACCGCGGCGCAGGCCTCACAGGTCGCCGAACGGCTGGGGCGACGCATCGCCGACACGCCACTGGCCATCGATACCGACACCATCACGCTGACGATCAGCATCGGCCTCGCCGGTCTGCGTGACGACGAACCGACCCACGAGGCCGTGCTCAACCGCGCCGACCGGGCGCTCTATCTGGCCAAGGCCCGCGGTCGCAACCGGGTATGCTGGGATACCGAGACGACCGGCTAGGACGACTCACCGAAGCGCGCCGGCCGCTTCTCGACGAAGGCGCTCATGCCCTCGTGCTGCTCGGCGCCGGCGAAGCCCAGCGCGAACAGGCTGGTTTCCAGCGCCAGGGCACTGTCCAGCGGCTGGTTCATGCCCTCATGCACCGCCTGCTTGGCGGCGCGCACCGCCTGCGGGCCGTTGGCGCCGAGCCGCTCGGTGAGCTCCTCGACCAGCGTTTCCAGCTCCCCGCGGGGCACCACCCGGTTGACCAGCCCGATGCGCAACGCCTCGGCGGCGTCGATCTGCCGCCCGGTGGTGATCAGGTCCAGCGCCATGGCCGGGCCGACGCGCCGCGGCAGACGCTGGGTACCGCCGAACCCCGGGATCACGCCGAGCCCCACCTCGGGCTGGCCAAAGACGGCGTTGTCACTCGCCACCGCCCAGTCGCAGGCCAGCGCCAGCTCGCAGCCCCCGCCCAGGCAGTAGCCGTTGACCAGCGCCACCACCGGCACCGGCAGGCGCTCCAGGCGCTTCAGGGTGGCGAGGGCCCGGGTGGCGAAGCGCCGCGCCTGTTCGGGGCTCTTGTCGCGCATCTCGGTGATGTCGGCACCGGCCACGAAGGCCTTGTCGCCGGCCCCGGTGATCAGCACCGCACGCAGGTCCCCGCGCGCTTCCAGGGCGACCAGGGCCGTCTCCAGCTCGCCGAGCAGCTCACTGTTCAGCGCGTTGAGCGCCCGGGGGCGATTCAGGGTCAGCCGGACCACGCCGTCCGTCTCCTCCTGCAGAACCAGTGCCTCGTGCATCACAATCTCCTCGCAAGCGCATGATCCTCCGAGGATAGGCGTCCGGCTTTCTACCCCGCCATTACCGAAAAGCCGCACGCATCCCTTACTCGCTGTCCGCATGGCTGACCCGCGACACCTTGCCGGCGGCTTCCGCCTCCAGGTCGGCCACGGCGTCAGAGTCCGGCTCGGCGACCGGCACATCGGGCACCACCCCGGAGAGATCCTCGATGTGCTCGTGTTCGATCGCCCCCTGCACCAGCGCCTCGGTCACGTTGAGCTCGGCACCCACCACGGTCTGCGGCGGGTTGGGCGTGAACGGCGCCATCGGTGTCGGAGCGGGCCGCCGGCTGCGCCGCCAGCTGAAGAACAGCGCCAGGAAGGCGCCCACCCCGGCCAGCGACCCGAACAGACCGGCGTCACCCGTGCCGGCGATCACCGACGTGATCAGCGGCGGGCTGACCACCGAGCCCAGGGCGTTGATCAGCAGCAGGCCCTGACTCATGCGCACCAGCGCTCCGGCCGGGGCCCGATCCGCGGCGTGACTGACGGCCACCGGGTACAGGGCGAAGACACCGCCCCCCAGCAGGAACAGCAGCGCCGCCAGCCACAGGGGCTGTTCCGCCAGCGACACGGCGCCGAGAGACAGCGCCAGGCAGGCCACGCCGATCAGGATCAGCACCAGCTGGCGATCGTGACGATCCGACCAGCGGCCGATCGGGTACTGCAGCAGCATGCCGCCGAGCACCACCACCGCCATCATGGCGCCGATCCGTTCCACCGACAGGCCACTGCGCTGCAGATACAGCGGCAACAGGGCATAGATGGCCGCCACCGCAATGCCCGAGCCAAAGCAGCCCATCACGCCGGTCGGTGTCATCCGGATCAGGCGCAGCGGCGGCAGCGGCTCGGCATGCTCGATCAGCGGCGAGACACGCGGAATCACCGCCATGGGCAGCACCGACAGCGAGGCCAGCAGGCCGACGATCATGAAGGGCGCCTGCACCCCCGAGCCCTCGGCCACCCCCAGCAGCAGCTGGCCGAGCACACCGGCGCCGTACAGCGCGATCATGTACATTGCCAGCAACCGGCCGCGCACCCCGGGATCGGCGGCGGTCAGCAGCCAGCTCTCGATGACCAGATAGACCCCTACCGTCGCCCAGCCGCCGATCAGGCGCAGCACGAACCACCAGTACGGATCCAGCCACAATCCGGCGAGCAGCACCGTGACCGCCACCAGCGAGGCAAAGCCGGCATAGGCGCGGATGTGGCCGATGCGCAGCAGCAGCCGGTCGTTGAGCACGGCACCGATCGCCAGGCCGATGAAGTAGGCCGACGAGACCCAGCCGATGGTCGGCGCCGAGGCGCCGGCGGCGTCCAGACGCAGGGTGATCAGGGTGGCCAGGAAACCATTGCCGATGCCCAGGATGAATAGCCCCAGCAGGGGCGCCAGGGCCATGGCCAGCAACTGTCGTGACATGCGCGATGCCTCGAGCGCGAAAATGGGAAGAGGTCGGGAATGGACGCCCGCACAACGCCGACGAGAAAGGAAGCCGGCCGAGCGCCGCGCGCGACTATACGTCGGTATGGACCGAGCGCAAAGGGTTTTCCAGCCACGTCGCGACGGTTCCGCTTGCGCCGATGATGCCGAACGGGACAGGATAACGGCAGGCGCCAAGCGCCGACTCATCATCGACCGTGCGCCGTGTCGGCCGTCATGCCGACACCGGCGCACCGCCACGGGGGAAGACATCATGCTAGCGGGCCTGGATCATCTGGTCGTCGTGGTCACCGACATATCCCGAGCCGTGGACTTCTACACCCGCGTGCTGGGCCTGGAGGTGCGCTACCGCGATATCGAGCGGGTCGATCTGATGCTGGGGGATCTCGCCCTGCGTCTGCATCAGGTCGACACCACCATCACGCCGCGCGCCGGTTGCCCCACGCCCGGCAGCCTGGATATCTGCTTTCGCAGCCTGCTGCCACTGGAGTCGGTGCAGGCCCATCTCGAGGCGCTCGACATCGAGCTCGAGGCCGGCCCCGTGGCGCGCCAGGGCGCATCCGGGCCGATCGTGTCACTGTACCTCCGCGATCCGGACAACAACCTGATCGAACTCTGCCGCCCCGAACGCTGACCCTGCCGGAAGGAATCGACCATGGCCCGGGACCCCGTCGCCGACACCCCGCAAACGCCTGACACCACCATGCCGCTGGTGGTCTACATCCTGCTGCTGGCCGGCTTCGTCGTGGGCATCACGCCGCTGATCGGCGTGGTGATCGCCTACATCTACCGCGGCAAGGGGCCGGAGTGGAAGGACGCCCACTACCGCTACCAGATCCGCACCTTCTGGGTCGGCCTGCTCTACAGCCTCGGCGCCGTCGCGCTGTCGCTGATCGGCATCGGCCTGCTGGCGATGATTGCGCTGGCCGCCTGGCTGATCGTGCGCTGCGTGAAAGGCATGATGGCCCTGCAGGAGCGCCGCGCGCCGGACAGGGTCGCCAGCTGGTTATGGTAGGCCGCCGGGGCGGCTGATGCCGGCCCGGAATCCGCGCTATACTGCCCGGCTTCATGAGCCGTGATAGCCGTTCCATGAGCGAGACACCTCTTTCGAGACGCTTTCAGACCCGCGCCATCCAGGCGCTGTGGCGCCTGCTGTCGCGCTGGTCGCCGGCCGCCCTGTGGCGTCTGGCGCGCCGCCTGGGGCCGCTGGTACACCGTTTCAGCGCCCGCGAGCGCCAGGTCACCGACGCCAACCTGCAGGTCGTGTTCCCCGAACAGAACGCATCGACGCGCCACCGCCTGGCCCGCGAGAGCCTGCGCCACTCCACGGCGACGATGCTCGAGCTGGGTTTCGCCTGGATGGGTGCGCCGCAGCGGGTTGAATCGTCGATCCACGCCGTCCACGGCCGCGAGCTGCTGGACGACGCACGTGCGGCGGGCCGCGGGGTGATCGTGCTGGCGCCGCATTTCGGCAACTGGGAAGTCCTCAACTTCTGGCTGTCCAGCCACTTCCCTTTCACCGCCATGTACGAGCCTCCCAAGATCGGTGCCCTCGACCCGGTCATCCGCGCCGGCCGCGAGCGCATGGGGGCCTCGCTGGTGCCGACCAATCCGCGTGGCGTGGCCGCCCTGCTCAAGGCGCTCAAGCGCTGCGAGGCGGTGGGCATCCTGCCCGACCAGGAGCCCGACTGGCGCGGCGGCGTGTTCGCCGACTTCTACGGCCGCCCCGCCTACACCGCCACCCTGCTGCCCAAGCTGGTGGCACGCACTCAGGCCCGGGTGGTCACCGGCGTGGCCCGGCGCCGCACCGCCGGTGAGGGCTTCGAGATCCACTTCCTGGCCGCCGACGCCCGCGTCTACGACGCCGACGAGACGATCGCCGCCCGCGGCGTCAACGCCAGCGTCGAGGCGGTCATCGCGCTCGACCCGGCCCAGTACCAGTGGGAGTACAAGCGCTACCGCAAGACGCTCCAGGAACAGCAGGGCGACCCCGACCACCGCCGCCATCGGCTCTATCGCTGAACCGCCACACACGGTGCCGGGCAGCGGCTACACTGGCGAGACGCACCCACGCTTCCCGGAGGCTGTTCATGTCGGACCGCTCCCCTGCCTGCTTCTGGCGCGTCTCGCTGCTCGCCGCCCTGGTGGCGGCCCCACTGGTGGCCACTCCCGCCCGGGCGCAGACGCCTGCCCGTACCGAGATCGCGGTGCCCGGTACCGCCCGGCATCTCGAGGCACCGGCCGGCGTGCACATCGACAAGCGGGTTGCGCTCGACTACCCCCGGCTGATCAGCCTGGGGCGCGACGGCGAGATGTTCATCGGCAGCAAGGCCGGCATCGTCTATCGATTGACGCCGCCCTACACGGCCGCCGAGGTGCTGGTCAGGCTCGATGACTATCCGCACAGCGCCGTGCGCCGCGGCGACGCCCTCTATGTGGCCACCACCGACGCCCTGCTGCGCGCCAACTATCGCACGGGGGCGACGCTCACCGCCGACGATTTCCGCGTGGTCGCGGCGATCCCCGGTGGCGGCGGCCACAACTCGCGCTCGCTGAGCCTCGGCCCCGACGACCGGCTCTACGTCTCGCTGGGCATTCAGGGCAACTGTTCGAATCAGTATCTGGGCAGCGGCTACGGACCCGACCGACGGCGCGGCGGCGTAATGGTGCTCGACGAAGGCGGCACCGAGCCCGCCTGGCGGCCCTACGTCAGCGGCCTGCGCAACCCCGTCGGCCTGGCCTGGCGCGACGACGCCCTCTACGCCAGCAACAACGGACCTGACCACTGGGGCTTCGAGCGCCCCCGCGAGGTGCTGGTACGCGCCGAGCCGGGCCGTTTCTTCGGCATGCCCTGGTTCCAGTGGATCGACGGCGAAGTCACGCGCGACGACTGCATCGACGCCCCGCCGCCCCGGCCGCCGAGCGAGGTGACCCCACCGGTCGCCACCTTCCCGGCGCGCAGCGCGCCGATGGGACTGGTCTTCCTGCCCGACGACCATCCGCTCGGCGTCGATCTGGTGGCCGCGCTCCACGGCAGCTGGGCCACCGCGCCCACCGGCGGCGCAGGCGGTGACCCGGCGACACGCCGCGAACCGGCGCTGATGGGCGTGCGTCTGGATGAGGCCGGTCGCCACGGCGAGGTGGTGCCACTGATCACCGGCTTCCAGGACGCCGAGGGGCGCCGCTGGGCCCGGCCGGTGGGCGTGGCAGTGGGCCCCGACGGCACCATCTACTTCACCAGCGATACCGGCGAAACCGGGCTCTACCGGTTGACCGTCGACACCTCAGAGGAGAAGTGACCATGCTCAGGCAATCCCGAATGCCGTCACCGCTGGGCGAGATGCTGCTGCGTGCCGAGAACGACGCCCTCACCGGGGCCTATTTCGTCGGCCAGCGCCACTATCCCGACGACATCCCCGGCGACATCGACAACGCCGTCACCGACGACACCTTGCTGAACGAGGCCAGGGCCCAGCTCGACGCCTATTTCGCCGGGCGGCTCGAACGCTTCTCGTTGCCGCTCGCCCCCTCGGGCAGCGACTTTCAGCAGCGCGTCTGGCAGGCTCTCGCCGCCATCCCCTACGGCGAACGCGTCACCTACGGTGAGCTCGCCGACCGGCTGGGCCTGGCGCCCGGCGCGGCCCGCGCGGTGGGCACCGCCGTCGGACGCAATCCGCTGACCATCGTGGTGCCCTGCCACCGGGTGGTGGGCAGCAAGGGCGCCCTGACCGGCTATGCCGGGGGGCTGGAGCGCAAGCGCATCCTGCTCGACCTCGAGGCCGAGCAGCGTGTCCAAGGCTCTGTTGTTCAGGCCTGATCATCGACGTCCGGCACTATGTCCACCCGCTGCGGTACCGGCTTGAAAAGGATCAGCCATAGCGCAGCAGCGATCAGTGCGCCGCCGAAGCCGTGGGCCAGCGTCACCCGCTCGTCGAGGAACAGCGCGCCCCACAGCACGCCGAACGCCGGTACCAGCATGGTCACCGTCAGCGGCTTGACCGGTCCCAGATCCTGCAGCAGGCGGAAGTAGAGCAGATAGGCCAGCGCCGTGCAGGCCAGCCCCAGCGCCAGCATCGCCGCCCAGATATCGGGTTGGGCCCAGGCCGCCAACGAGGGTCGGGACACGGCCTCGACCAGCATCAACGGTGCCAGCGCCAAGCTGGCGCCGAGCTGGGTGCCCAGCGCCAGCAGCCGCGAATCCAGCCCGCCACGCTCGGCGATGAAGCGCTTGACCAGAAAGCCCGACAGCCCGTAGCAACTTGCCGCCACCAGGCAGGCCAGCGCGCCGCCCGCGAGCTGCCAGGTCAGCGGTACCGGCCCGGTCTGGACCAGTACGGCGACCCCCGCCACGCCCAGCGTCACGCCGATCAGCCGCTCGCGGGTCATCGCCTCGGCGAAGAAGGCCGCGCCGATCATCACCCCCATCAGCGGCGTGGTGGCGTTGAACATCGCCGAATAGCCGGCCGGCAGCACCTGGGCGGCGAGACCGAACATCGCGAAGGGCAGGCCGGAGTTGACCACACCGATCAGCAACGTGGCCCGCGCCTTGCCCTGAAAGCGCCACGGCACGCGCCACAGGGCGAGGATCGCCATCAGCCCCAGTGCCCCCAGCAGCACACGGAAGAAGGCGGTGGAGAAGGCGCCCAGCGCCGGGGCGGCGATGCGCATGAACAGAAAGCTCGCCCCCCACAGGGCGGAGAGCAGCAACAGGCGAAGCGAGGCATCCAGCGGCATGGGTACTCCTAGCGTACGGATTGAATCGACGCTCATCTTATCTGCAATGCCGTCGCACGACCGGCCATTTTCGGCCAGCGACGCCGGGCACCCGCCGCTTGACCCCTTGCCGCGCCTGGCCCAGACTGCTCCGGCGCGCGAATCACGCGCAACGCTTGACGGGGTGCCGGTGGAACCGGCTGAGATCACCCTATGCCCACGGGCATCACGGTGGATCCCGATGAACCTGATCCGGCTAGTACCGGCGTAGGGATCAAGCGAAGGATCCGCCCGTGCTGTCCGCCATCCGGTTCCTTCCCGCCTACGCTGTGCGCCGCCCAGACCGTGTGGAGCACAAAGCATGTCCAACGATACCTCCCTGACCCGCCACGCCCTGGCCGAGACCGCGCGCGTCGACGACGCCGCCGTAGCTCCTCTGCCCGGCTCGCGCAAGGTGTACGTCGAAGGCTCACGGCCCGATATCCGAGTGCCCTTCCGCGAGATCCACCTGTCGCCGACCCGCACCTCAGGTGCCGACGAGGAAAACCCGCCGCTGCTGGTCTACGACACCTCCGGCCCCTACACCGACCCGGAGGCCGCCATCGACCTGCGCAAGGGGCTCCCCGAGCTGCGTCGCGCCTGGATCGAGGCCCGCGGCGACACCGACTACCTCGACGGCCCGACCTCGGAGTATGGCCGCCGGCGCGCCAACGACCCGCGCCTGGCCAACCTGCGCTTCGACCTCCAGCGCACCCCGCGCCGCGCGAAGGAAGGCCGTAACGTCACCCAGCTGCACTATGCCCGCCAGGGCATCGTCACCCCCGAGATGGAATTCATCGCCATCCGCGAGAATCAGCGCCGCCAGGCGCTGGGGACCGACGAGGTCGAGCGCATCCTCGGCCACCAGCACCCGGGCGAGAACTTCGGCGCCCGCCTGCCCGAGGAGATCACCCCGGAATTCGTGCGCGACGAGGTGGCCGCGGGCCGCGCCATCATCCCGGCCAACATCAACCACCCGGAATCCGAGCCGATGATCATCGGCCGCAACTTCCTGGTGAAGATCAACGGCAACCTGGGCAACTCGGCGGTGACCTCCTCCATCGAGGACGAGGTCGACAAGATGACCTGGGGTATCCGCTGGGGCGCGGACACCATCATGGATCTCTCCACCGGACAGAACATCCACGAGACCCGCGAGTGGATCATCCGCAACGCCCCGGTGCCCATCGGCACCGTGCCGATCTACCAGGCGCTGGAGAAGGTGGGCGGCGTCGCCGAGAATCTCACCTGGGAGATCTTCCGCGACACCCTGATCGAGCAGGCCGAGCAGGGGGTGGACTACTTCACCATCCACGCCGGCGTACTGCTGCGCTACGTGCCGCTGACCGCGAAGCGCACCACCGGCATCGTCTCCCGCGGCGGCTCGATCATGGCCAAGTGGTGCCTCTATCATCACCGCGAGAGCTTCCTCTACGAGCACTTCGAGGAGATCTGCGAGATCTGCAAGCGCTATGACGTCGCCTTCTCGCTGGGCGACGGCCTGCGCCCCGGCTCGGTGGCGGACGCCAACGACGCGGCCCAGTTCGCCGAGCTCGAGACCCTGGGCGAGTTGACCCGCATCGCCTGGCGGCACGACGTCCAGGTGATGATCGAGGGCCCCGGCCACGTGCCGATGCACCTGATCAAGGAGAACATGGACAAGCAGCTTGCCGAGTGCGACGAGGCGCCCTTCTACACCCTCGGGCCGCTGACCACCGACATCGCACCGGGCTACGACCACATCACCTCCGGCATCGGCGCGGCGATGATCGGCTGGTACGGCTGCGCCATGCTCTGCTACGTCACGCCCAAGGAGCACCTGGGGCTGCCCAACAAGGACGACGTCAAGACCGGCATCATCACCTACAAGATCGCCGCCCACGCCGCCGACCTCGCCAAGGGCCACCCAGCCGCCCAGCGTCGTGACAACGCCCTGTCCAAGGCGCGCTTCGAGTTCCGCTGGGAGGATCAGTTCAACCTCGGCCTCGACCCCGACACCGCCCGCGAGTACCACGACGAGACCCTGCCCAAGGACTCGGCCAAGGTGGCCCACTTCTGCTCCATGTGCGGCCCCAAGTTCTGCTCGATGAAGATCAGCCAGGAAGTGCGCGACTACGCCAAGGACAAGGGGCTCGAGGGTGACCGCGAGGCGGTCGAGCGCGGCATGGCGGAACAGGCCGAGAAGTTCCGCGAGCAGGGCGCCGAGCTGTACAAGGAGGTGTAAGAAGGCTTGTGACGTGGCTATCTCATGACGACACCTAGGCCCGACGCTAAAGGGAATCGGGAACAGGTCCGAAGAGGGGTCCGACGCCAGGCCGAAAAGAGATCCCTCCCATTTCGGCATTCCCGCCATCCATGGCGGTCAGATAGCGTCGGTAGCCTCCAGGGAAGGATTCATGGCGCCCCGGAGGGCCGGCCCCGCTCGCAGGCCTGTCGACGATTCGCTCCGCGGGCCGAGCCATTGGCGCAAACGTCCATATCCCCGGCAGGGCTCTTCACGCTCCCAACGGCGATCCACTCGCCGGTGCTTCCCTCGATGTCGGTGACGGCTCCGCCCTGCCGCCGGGCCGGGCCCGCAGCAGGCGCAACGCATTGAGCGTGACCAGCACGGTCGCCCCGGTGTCGGCGAGGATCGCCAGCCACAGCCCGGTGATGCCCAGCACGGTGGTGACCAGGAAGATCCCCTTCAGACCCAGCGCGATGGCGATATTCTGGCGGATGTTGGCCATGGTCTCGCGGGCCAGGCCGATCATCGCCGCGACATCGCCCACCCGGTTGCGCAGCAGCGCGCCGTCGGCGGTCTCCAGGGCCACGTCGGTGCCCGAGCCCATCGCCACGCCGACATGCGAGGCGGCCAGCGCCGGGGCGTCGTTGATGCCGTCGCCGACCATCATCACCCGCTCCCGCGCGGCCAGCTCGCGGATCATTGTCACCTTGTCGTCGGGCAGCAGCCCGGCGCGGTGTTCGAGCCCCATGTCACCGGCGATTGCCGCTGCCGTACGCGGGTTGTCGCCGGTGAGCATCAGCGAGCGCACGCCCATGGCGTCCAGCGCGCGCACCGCCTCGACGGCATCCGGCCGCGGCTCGTCGCGCAGCGCGATCAGGCCGACCGCCACGGCGTCGTCGATCACCACCACGGCGGTCTTGCCGGCCTGCTCGCACTCGGCGATGCGCGCGCTCAACGCCTCCGGCAGCGCAACCTGCTCGGCGGCATGACGCGGCGAGACGACCTGCACACGCCGTCCTGCCAGGCGCGCCGCCATGCCCTGACCGGCAATGGCCGTCGCCTCGCTCACCCGGGTCAGGGCCAGCTCGCGCTCCTGGGCGTGACGGACGATCGCCTCGGCCAGCGGGTGACTGGAATCCTGCTCGACACTCGCCGCCAGCGCGGCGACGCCGTCGCTCCCACTCCGCTCGTCGGCGGCCACGATGTCGGTGACCACCGGCCGCCCGGCGGTCAGGGTCCCGGTCTTGTCGAAGGCCACCATACTGGCCCGGGCGGTCGCCTCGATCACCGCGCCGCCCTTGAGCAGCAGACCGTGGCGCGTGCCCACCGACAGCGCCGAGGCGATCGATGCCGGCACCGAGATCACCAGCGCGCAGGGGCAGCCGATCAGCAGCAGCGCCAGGGCGCGATAGGTCCACTCGCCCCAGGCACCGCCGAAGGCCAGCGGCGGAACCACGGCGACCAGCACCGCGATCCCCACCACTACCGGCATGTAGATGCGGCTGAAGCGATCGATGAAACGCTCGGTAGGCGCGCGGGCCTCCTGGGCCTCTTCCACCAGGCGGATGATCCGCGCAATAGTGTTGTCCTCGGGCGGGCGGGTCACACGGACGCGCAGCACGGCGTCGCGGTTGATCGACCCGGCGTAGACGGCAGCCTCGACGCCCTTGGCCACCGGCACCGATTCGCCGGTTACCGGCGACTCGTCGATCGCCGAGTCACCCTCGAGGATCTCACCGTCCGCGGGAATCCGATCGCCGGGACGCACCACCACCACCTGGCCAACCTTGAGCTGCGCCGCATCGACCGTGCGGGTCTCGCCGGTCTCGGTCTCGAGCCGGGCGCTGCGGGGTACCAGATCGGCCAGCGAACGGATGCCCGCCCGGGCCCGGTCGGCGGCCACGCCTTCGAGGATTTCACCGATCGAGAACAGGAAGATCACCAGCGCCGCCTCCCCGGCGGCACCGATGACCAGGGCGCCGCCCGCGGCGATGGTCATCAGCATCTCGATGGTGAACGGCATGCCGACCCGGGCGGCGGTCAGCGCGCGCCGGGCGATCGGCACCAGTCCCACCAGACAGGCGGCGAAGAAGCCCCAGTAGGCCACTGTCTCGCCGCTGAACAGCCGCAGCAGCGTCGCGGCGGCCAGTGCCCCGCCACTGGCCAGTACCAGCCGCCCCTTACCGGTGGCGTACCAGCGCGGGCGCGACGCTTCGCCCGAGCCTGCCTCGGTGGCCGAGGTCTCGCTGCGCAGCGCCACCTCGTAACCCAGCTGGCTCACCGTGGTCGTGACCGTCTCGGCCGAGGTCCGCGCCTCGTCCAGTGACAGCGAGAGGGTCTCGTTCATCACCGAAACGCGAATGTCGGCGACGCCGGGCAGCTTTTCCAGCGCGCCGCGAATCGTTGCCGCGCAGCTCGGGCAGTCCATGCCGCCCACCGACCAGACCCGCTGGTCCTCAGCGGGTGACGCCGGCGCCTCGTCCGCGCCAGGTTCATGACCGCCACAGCAGTCGCCGGCGGCGTGATCGTGACCGTGGCCGTGGCCGTGGCCGTCGGCATGCTCGTGCCCCGAACAACAGTCGTCGGCATCGTGGCCAAGCTGATCATCATGGCCATGGTCGTGGGTGTGCTCGTGTCCCGAACAGCAGCCGGCGCCGTGTTCGGCACCCCGGGGCGCCGTCCGGGGCGCAGTACGATGAACGCCATAGCCCAGACGCTCGACGGTCGTCTCGACCATTTCCGGACTCGTCTGCTCGCCCTCCAGTTCGAGGGACAGGCGTTCCTTGATGACCGAAACCTGAACATCGCTGACGCCTTTCAGGCGCTCCAGCGCACCGCGGATCTTGCCGGCACAGCTCGGACAATCCATGCCCTCGACACGCCATTCGTGATGCCCTGCCATGGTCTGCTCGGTTACCGCCATTGGAAATCCCCTCGTGTCGCCATGCCTATCGCTGACGCAAAGGCTATTGTCTGTAGCTGCTACAGACTCAACCCCCGCATCGTCATGGACCCCGACCCCGCCTTGCGGTAGCTTAGGCGGCTCGTGATTCCACGGATCCAAGGAAGAGACAGTCGATGCAATCCCAGCGATTTCGGCGGATCGCCGCGGCCCTGATGGGGAGCGCCCTGCTCCTGTGCGGCGCCGCGACGGCGCGGGCGGCCGAGGATGCGCCCCCCGTCGGCCACTACCCGCTGCCCGAATCGGGCGACATCGTCGGACACACCCAGATCGTCACGGCCAGCCACGAGGATACCGTGGTGGATATCGGCCTGAACCACGGCGTCGGCTTCGATGCCATGCGCCTGGCCAACCCGACGCTCAACATGTGGTTGCCCGGCGAGGGTACCGACGTGGTGATACCGACCCGTTTCGTCCTGCCGCCCGGCCCCCGCCAGGGCGTGGTGATCAATCTTGCCGAGAAGCGGCTCTACTACTATCCGCCGGCCGGCCAGGACGCGCCCGCCCGCGTGGAGACCTACCCCGTCGGCGTGGGGCGCATGGACTGGCAGACGCCGCTGGGCACCACCACCATCACCACCAAGGTCGAGAACCCGGCCTGGTACCCGCCGCAGAGCATCCGCGAGGAGCGCGCCAGGACCGGCAAGCCGCCGCTGCCACGGGTGGTGCCGGCCGGCCCGGACAACCCGCTCGGCGACTACGCCATGCTGCTCGACATCCCCGGCTACATGATCCACGGCACCAACCGGCCGCGCGGCGTGGGCATGCAGGTCTCCCACGGCTGTATCCGCATGCTGCCCCGGGACATCGACAACCTGGTGCACCGTATCCCCAACGGCACCCAGGTCCGCATCATCAACGAGCCGGTCAAGATTGGCTGGGAGAACGGCCTGCTGTACGCCCAGGTCTACCCGCCCGCCGAGGGCGAAAGTCAGGCGGAGGCGGTCAGCGATGCGCTGGCGGCGGTGCACAAGGCCGTCAAGGGCAAGGATTTTCTGGTCGACTACGCGCGCCTGATGGCGGAGTTGAAGTCGCCCAGCGGCCGGGTCACGCCGCTGCTGCTCGAGGGCCGGCCCTTCCCGCTGCCCGAACCGGTCCCCACCTTCCTCGACCGGGTCGACGCCGTGCGCGGCCTCTACGATCGCCTGCCCGGTGCCCTCGCCGGCTGAGAGCTCGATCGCCGGGCGCGCGTGGTCAACAGCACCCCGGCGATCACCACCAGGCTGCCGAGAACCTGGGCAGGCACGATCGTCTCGCCCAGCAGCCACCAGGCGCCCAGCATGGTGAACACCGGCAGCAGGTTGAGAAAGACCGCCGCCTGCGAGGGCCCGACATCGGCGATGGCGCTGTTGTAGAGCAGCAGCGCCACCACCGACGGGAAGACGCCGAGATAGGCCAGCCCCAGCCACTGCTCGCCGGACAGTGACAGCGGCTCCGGGCGCAGCAGGTTCTCGACCCAGGCGATCGGCCCCATCACCGCCGTGGCGATGACCAGCATCACCAGCAACCCGCCATAGCGGGGAAACTTGGCCATGTGCGACTTGACCAGCAGCGAGTAGCCGACCCACACCAGCACCGCCAGCAGCATCACGGCATCGCCGGCGTTGACGCCGGCCAGGCCCGGACCGGCCGCATTGCCCAGGGTGATCACCGCCACCGCGCCGGCCAGCGACAGCCCCACCCCCAGCCATTGCGCCGTTCGCGGGCGCTCGCCCATCAGCAGCACGACGAACAGCAGCGTCACCACCGGAATCAGGCTCTCGAGGATCGCCACGTTGGTCGGCGAGGTGTGGCCCAGGGCCAGGTAGATCAGGGCATTGAAGAAGGCCACCCCGGTCAGCGACAGGCCCACCAGCGGCTTCCAGTGGCGACGGAACAGCGGCCCGTCGCGCCTAGCCTGACGGGCGCCGATGGGCAGCATGAGGCACAGGGCGATCGACACCCGGCCGAAGGACAGGGTAAAGGGCGGCAGATCGCTGAGCGCCTTGCCCACCAGGATATTGCCGGCAAAGATCACCACGGTCAGCAGCAGGAACAGATAGGGTCGCAGCGCCGTCACTCAGCCCTCCGGGCAGTCATCGTCGAGCGCTCACGGTAACGCGGCGCACACCGGGAAGGAATCGCCCCGGCAACGGCAAAAACTCCCGTGCCGCTCTGGTCGAAACCCCTGTCACCGAATACCCTGAATGCCTTCCCGCGTTTGTGTCGATTGTGGACTCTATTTTAGGAGACGAAAGATGCCTGGCCTGCTTCCCGATGTCGATCCCGATGGCCTGCTCGAATACTCGGTGGTCTACACGGACCGTGCCCTGAACCACATGTCGCGGGCCTTCCAGGAGGTGATGCGCGACCTGTCGCGCTCCCTGAAGGCCGTCTACCGGGCCGAGGCGGTGGCCATCGTGCCCGGCAGCGGCACCTTCGGCATGGAAGCCGTGGCCCGCCAGTTCGCCACCGGCAAGCGCTGCCTGGTGATCCGCAACGGCTGGTTCAGCTACCGCTGGACCCAGATCTTCGAGATGGGCGACATCCCCGCCGACAGCCAGGTGCTCAAGGCCCGGCGCCAGGGCGACGGGGCCCGTGCGCCCTTCGCCCCGGCACCGATCGATGAGGTGGTGGCGCAAATCCACGCCGACCGGCCCGATCTGGTGTTCGCCCCGCATGTCGAGACCGCCAGCGGCATGCTGCTGCCCGACGACTACCTTCGCCGGGTCGCCGAGGCCGTCCACGCGGTCGGCGGCCTGCTGGTGCTCGACTGCATCGCCTCCGGCACGCTGTGGGTGGACATGCAGGCCACCGGCGTGGACATCCTGATCAGCGCCCCGCAGAAGGGCTGGAGCGCCTCGCCCTGCTGCGGGCTGGTGATGCTCGGCGCCGAGGCCCGCCGGCGCATCGACTCCACCACCAGCACCAGCTTCGCCGCCGACCTGCGCAAGTGGCTGTCGATCATGGAGGCCTACGAGAACGGCGGCCACGCCTACCATGCGACCATGCCCACCGACGGCCTGACCCGCCTGCGCGACGTGATGGCCGAGGCCGAGGCCTACGGGCTCGAGCGGCTGCGCGACGCCCAGTGGACGCTCGGCGAGCGCGTGCGGGCGCTGCTGGTCGAGCGCGGGTTCCCCAGCGTGGCGGCCGAGGGCTTCCAGGCGCCCGGCGTGGTGGTCAGCTACACCGACGACGCCGGCCTCGCCGGGCGCTTCATGGCCGCCGGCCTGCAGGTCGCCGCCGGAGTGCCGCTGATGTGCGACGAGGGGGAGGACTTCCGGACCTTCCGCATCGGCCTGTTCGGTCTCGACAAGCTCTATGACGTCGAGCGCAGCGTGGCCACGCTGGAACAGGCCATGGACAGCCTGGCCTGACACCACGGCGTCGGTGGACACCTGATGCGCCATGAGTGACGATCGAGAGCCGCCGCCCGGCAACGGGCGGCGGCTCTTCACGTTTCAGGGAGTGTGCCTCATGTCCGTCGTGGAACTGCTGCGTGATCGTCGCTACCGGCATCTGTTCTCCGCCCAGGTCATCGCGCTGGTGGGCACCGGCCTGACCACGGTGGGCCTGGCGCTGCTGGCCGCCGATCTTGCCGGAGAGCGGGCCGGCGAGGTACTGGGCACGGCGCTGGCCATCAAGATGATCGCCTACGTGGGCATCGCCCCCGTCATCGGCGCCCATGCCGCACGCCTGCCGCGGCGCGCCCTGCTCGTCGGCCTCGACCTGCTGCGCGCCGCCTCGGTCGTCTCCCTGCCGTTCGTCACGGCCATCTGGCAGATCTACCTGCTGATCTTCCTGCTCAACGCCTGCTCGGCCTGCTTCACGCCGACCTTCCAGGCGACGCTTCCCGACATCCTCGAGGACGAGCGCCGCTACACGCGGGCCCTGTCGCTGTCGCGTCTGGCCTACGACCTGGAAAACCTGCTCAGCCCGGTCGCCGCCGCCCTGCTGCTGACGGTCATGAACTTCGACGTGCTGTTCGTGCTCAACGCCCTGGCGTTTCTCGGCTCGGCGCTGCTGGTGGCCAGCATTCGTCTGCCGTCGCCTCGTGCGGCGGAACATGACGCCGGCTTTCGCGAGCGGCTGACGCTGGGCAGCCGGATCTACCTGCGCACCCCGCGCCTACGCGGGCTGCTGGCCCTGAACCTCGCCGTGGCCGCGGCCGGCGCCATGCAGATCGTCAATACCGTGGTCTACGTGCGCAGCCAGCTGGGGCTGGGTGACACCCAGGTGGCCATCGCCTTCGCCGCGGCCGGTGGCGGGTCGATGGTCGTGGCCCTCGCGCTCCCCGCGCTGCTCGACCGCCTGGCCCAGCGTACGATAATGCTGACAGGCGGCTGGCTGATGAGCATCGGCCTGTTCGCGGGCTGGCTATCGCCCTCCTTCGCCGCCCTGCTGCCGCTGTGGTTCCTCCTCGGCGCCGGGGCCTCGCTGGTCATGACCCCTACCGGGCGACTGCTCAAGCAGTCCTGCCACGCCGAGGACCGCCCGGCCTTGTTCGCCGCCCAGTTCTCGCTGTCGCACGCCGGCTGGCTCATCGCCTACCCGCTGGCCGGCTGGGTCGGTGCCCAGGCCGGGATGGACGCGGCCTTCGGCATCCTGGGGGCGATGGCCCTGTTCGCGACACTGGCGGCCGTGCGCCTGTGGCCATCCGCCGATCCGACGGAGCTCGAGCACTGGCACCCAGCGATTACCCATGCGCACCGACACGAGCATGACGATCACCACCGCCACGGACACGATGGCGGCGAGGGGCAGGCTCCGCATGCTCATTCCCACCATCACGCCGCGGGCCGCCACCGGCACGTCTTCGTCATCGACCGCCACCACCCGCACTGGCCGCGCTAGCCGGTCGCGCTCACGAAAAAGGCCACACCCGGGGGTGTGGCCTTGCGAGACGACGGGTCACGCGGCTCGAATCAGCGCAGCGAGGTCCAGAGCACCGGTGAGTCGGGCAGCTGGAAATCGATCGACATCATCACGCTCAGGGCGGTGATGGTGAAGATCGAGAAGACGAAGACCTTCTTCGCCCAGGCCTCGTCATTGCCGGCACGGTAGCCGGCCAGTGCCATGTACAGCCAGTAGCCGCCCATCGCCGCGGCGATGATGAAGTAGCCGTACCCGGCATAACCGGCCAGGCTCAGCATCAGGGTCGCCCCGAGGAAGGCCAGGATGTAGCCGATGATGTGATGCTTGGCGGTCTTCACCCCCTTGAGCACCGGCAGCACCGGAATCGAGGCCGCCCGGTAGTCCTTGAAGCGGAAGATGGCGATGGCATAGGAGTGCGGCATCTGCCACAGGCAGAAGATCAGCAGCAGGGTCAGCGCACCGAGGTCGAACTGGTTGCTCACGGCCACATAGCCGACCACGGGCGGTGCCGCACCGGACAGGCTGCCCACCAGAGTGCCGTAGACCGAGTGACGCTTGAGATAGAGGCTGTAAAGCCCGACGTAGACGCCGAACCCGATGGCCGCGAACAGCACGGCCAGCGGGTTGGTTCCCCAATACAGGACCGAGAAGCCGGCGATCCCCAGCAGGGTCGCGAACACCAGTGTCGCCCGCGGTGAGACCAGCCCCTGGACGAGGACCCGATCCCGGGTCCTCTCCATCAGGCGGTCGATGTCGCGATCAATGTAGTTGTTGAACGCGCATCCCGAGGCGATGACCAGTGCCAGCCCGACCACCGTGGCGAGAAGGAGGAGCGGGTCCACCTCCCCGCGGGCGGCGAGGAAGAACCCGCCGGCCACAGAGATCAGGTTGCCGAAGATGATCCCCGGCTTGGTCAGGGACAGATAGCGTTTGATCATCACGATCAGCCGCTCACATCATGTTGATCATGAGGTTTTGCATGATCCAGATCGAGCCACCAATGATCAGCACCAGAATGATCCCGGCGAAGATGATGGCGTTCAGGTTCCAGCCACCCTCGGACTTGGCATCCAGGTGCATGAACATGACCAGCTGAACGAGTACCTGCAGTACCGCCATGATCACGATTGTCACGACCGTGGTTGAGGTGCTGAACCCGCCGCTCATCACCACGCCGAACGGGATCACCGTCAGCACGATCGACAGGATCAGACCGGCCACATAGGACTTGACGCTGCCGTGGCTGGCACCACCGGGTGCGTTGTGAGAACCACTCATATCACAGAACCCCCATCAGATAGACGATGGTGAACACGCAGATCCAGACGATATCCAGGAAGTGCCAGAACAGACTCAGGCACATGATCCGCGGGCGAGTCACGTCGGTCAGCCCTTTGGTGGACACCTGGAAGATCATCACCAGGATCCAGATCAGGCCGAAGGTCACGTGGGTACCGTGGGTCCCGACCAGGGTGAAGAACGACGACAGGAAGGCGCTGCGATCCGGGCCGAAGCCTTCCACGACCAGGTTATGGAACTCGTAGATCTCCATCCCCACGAAGCCGGCACCCAGCAGGAAGGTGATCACCAGCCAGTTGCGCACCTGCTCGGCGCGGTCGTCGTTCATGGCCAGCACGGCCATGCCGTAGGTAAAACTACTGAACAGCAGCAGGAAGGTCTCGACCAGCACGAACGGCAGTTCGAAGATCTCCTCCGGCGTCGGACCGCCCGCCGTGTTCGGCGAGAGCACGGCGTAGGCGGCGAAGAGTGACCCGAAGATGATCAGGTCGCTCATCAGGTAGACCCAGAAACCGAAGACCTTGATGGCGCCGGTATCGTGGTGCTCATGCTCGGGCGCATGAGCGCTGTGGTTGGTGAGAGTATCGGTAGCCATATTACGCCTGCATCTCCAGCCGTTTGTGGTGCTCGCGTTCGATGCGCTCGACCTCCGCCGCGGGGACGTGATAGTCGATATCGTCATTGAAGATGCGCATCAGGAAGGTCACGAACATTCCTGCGGCACTCAATGCGGCCAGCCACCAGATATGCCAGATCAGGGCGAAGCCAAAGACGATGCTGATGATGCCCATGATCGGACCCGCGGCGGTATTCTTCGGCATGTGCACGTCGTGATACTGGGTCGGTGCCTGCGCGGCGAAGCCTTCCTGCTTCTTCATCTCCCAGAAATGGTCGATGGAGTTGACTTCCGGCAGATGCGCGAAGTTGTAGTACGGGGGCGGCGAGGACACGGCCCACTCCAGGGTACGAGCGTCCCACGGGTCGCCGGTGACGTCGGCGTTCTTCTCGCGATCACGGATACTGACGATCAGCTGGATCACGGTGCAGAGGATGCCCAGCAGGATGATCACGGCACCCACCCAGGCGACGATCATCAGCGGCTGCCAGCTGGTGTTCTCGTAGGACTGCATGCGACGCATGGCCCCGTAGAAGCTCAGCACGTACAGCGGCATGAAGGCCATGTAGAAGCCGATCAGCCAGCACCAGAAGCTGCGCTTGCCCCACTTCTCGTCCAGCTTGAAGCCGAACGCCTTGGGGAACCAGTAGGCATAGCCCGCCATCATGCCGAACACCACGCCGCCGATGATCACGTTGTGGAAGTGCGCGATCACGAACAGGCTGTTGTGCAGCACGAAGTTGGCGCCCGGGACGGCCAGCATCACGCCGGTCATGCCACCCAGGGTAAAGGTGATGATGAAGCCCAGGGTCCAGAGTACCGGCGAGGTGAACTGCACCCGGCCGCGGTACATGGTGAACAGCCAGTTGAAGATCTTCACGCCCGTGGGTATCGCGATGATCATCGTGGCGATGCCGAAGAAGGCGTTGACGTTGGCGCCGGCGCCCATGGTGAAGAAGTGGTGCAGCCAGACCATGAACGACAGGATGGTGATCGCCACCGTCGCCCAGACCATGGTGTTGTAGCCGAACAGACGCTTCTTGGAGAAGGTCGCGATGACCTCGGAGAAGACGCCGAAGGCCGGCAGGATCAGGATGTACACCTCGGGGTGACCCCAGGCCCAGATCATGTTGACGTACATCATCTGGTTGCCGCCCAGGTCATTCGTGAAGAAATGCATGCCCAGGTAGCGATCCAGCGTCAGCAGCGCGATGGTCGCGGTCAGGATCGGGAAGGAAGCAATGATCAGGACGTTGGTGCACAGCGCCGTCCAGGTGAAGATCGGCATGCGGAACAGCTTCATGCCCTTGGTGCGCATCTTCAGGATGGTGACGAAGAAGTTGATACCGGTCAGCGTCGTGCCGATCCCCGATATCTGCAACGCCCATATCCAGTAGTCGACCCCGACACCGGGACTATAGGCCGTCTCCGACAACGGCGCATAGGCCAGCCAGCCGGTCTTGGCGAACTCGCCGACCACCAGGGAGACGTTGACCAGGATGACGCCCGCCGCGAACAGCCAGAAGCTCAGGTTGTTCATGAACGGGAAGGCCACGTCGCGTGCGCCGATCTGCAGCGGCACCACCAGGTTCATCAGACCGATGACCATGGGCATGGCAACGAAGAAGATCATGATCACGCCGTGGGCGGAAAAGATCTGGTCATAGTGCTCGGGCGGCAGATAGCCTTCGGCGCCGCCCGCGGCGATGGCCTGCTGGCTGCGCATCATGATCGCATCGGCAAAGCCGCGGATCAGCATGACCAGAGCCACCAGGAAATACATGATGCCGAGCTTCTTGTGGTCGATGGAGGTGATCCACTCCGACCACAGATAGCCCCACTTGCGATAATAGGTAATCAGGCCGACCACAGCGGCGCCGACGATCCCGATGACCGCCGCCGTCACCATGATGATCGGCTCGTGATAGGGTATCGCTTCTAAGCTGAGTTTTCCGAACATAACGTTACTCCGCTGCCTCCGCGCTCATGGCCACTTCGTCATGCTCTCCTGCATGCGCGCCTTGACCGCCATCTCCATAACGGAAGCTGTCGATGATGTCTTTGTACAGACTCGGCGAGACGTTCGAGTAGTACTGAACCGGCACGTCTTCGCTCGGCTCGGCCAGCTGACGATAGCTGTCGGGGAATGACAGGGTGTCGTCGTTGGCGTTTCGAACCTTGTCGACCCAGGCCTGGAAGTCCTGCTCGGACGTGACGTGCGCGTCGAAGGTCATTCCCGCGAAGCCGGCACCACTGAAGTTGGTGGAACGACCCGGATAGATGCCCTTCTCGTTGGCGCTCAGGTGCACATCGTTGTCCATGCCGGCCATGGCATAGATCTGACTGCCCAGTGTGGGAATCATGAACGAGTTCATCACCGAGCCGGAGGTCACGCGAAAGTGCACCGGCGTATCCACCGGGAAGGCCACTTCGTTGACGGTGGCGATGCCCTGCTCCGGATAGATGAACAGCCACTTCCAGTCAAGCGAGACAGCCTGGATCTCCAGCGTGTCTTCCTTGTCGGCCAGCGGCTTGTGCGGGTCGAGCGAGTGGGATGTCTTCCAGGTGAGGATCGCCAGGAAGAAGATGATGACGCAGGGTACGAGCCACACCACCACTTCGATCTTGTTGGAGTGCGACCAGTCCGGTGCGTACTTGGCCATCAGGTTGCTGTGGCGATACCGCCAGGCGAACAGCAACGTCATGACGATGACCGGAATCACGACGATCAGCATGAGTCCGAACGCCGTCAGGATCAGCGACTTGAGCTCACTGCCGATTTCCCCCTTGGGGGCCATCAATGCCGATCCGCAGCCACTCAGCAGCAATGGCAACAGAAGCGGCAAGATGTTGAAAATACGTGGGTATTTCTTTTTCCTCATCTCGCGACCTCGTCAGAGCATGAAGACGATCACCGACAAATACCGCTGCGCCAGGCCTCGTGGAGAAACCTGGCGCAGGCGACGTTTGCCACGACGCCTGTCCGGCAAGTCGACAGGGCACGTGCACACTGTCCGGCAGTCGCTATTCAGAGATGGCGTGCTGGGCAGGTGCCAGCGAGCGTCGATAGGCTGATCTGCCCTTGCCGCAGAACGCGCGCATTGTCGATGAATGGCGGATGAATGAGAAGAGACGATTTGCCGCAGGGTGTCGCACCTTGACGCGCACCGCGGCGTGACATAGCGAGGCGGCAATCGGCGAGCCGCGCGACACGCCTTTGACATGCCCTCGCCTTTCGGGTTCCCTCTCGTGGCACTCTCCCTGATCCTGTACCGGAGTCCCCTGCCATGACAAGCATAATGAGCCTGGTCGGGATGGCCACCCTGATCCTGATCGCGGTGCTGTTCTCCTCCAACCGCCGCGCCATCCGCCTGCGCACCGTGGGCGGTGCCTTCGCCATCCAGGCCGGCATCGGCGCCTTCGTGCTTTATGTGCCCTTCGGCCAGAGCGTTCTCAAGACCGTCTCCGATGCGGTCAGCCAGGTGGTCGCCTACGCCGACGACGGCATCAATTTCCTCTTCGGCAGCCTCGCCGATCCCGGCAGCGGCGTGGGCTTTATCTTCGCCATCAAGGTTCTGCCGGTGATCATCTTCTTCTCCTCGCTGATCGCCGTACTCTACTACCTGGGCATCATGCAGCGGGTGATCCGGCTGCTCGGCGGACTGTTACAGAAGGTGCTGGGCACCTCGCGCACCGAATCGATGTCGGCCACCGCCAACATCTTCGTCGGCCAGACCGAGGCGCCACTGGTGGTACGCCCGTTCATCGCCGGCATGACCCGCTCGGAACTGTTTGCGGTGATGTGCGGCGGCCTGGCCTCGGTGGCCGGCTCGGTGCTGGGCGGCTATGCCGCACTGGGCATCCCCATGGACTACCTGGTCGCCGCCTCCTTCATGGCGGCGCCCGGCGGACTGCTGTTCGCCAAGCTGCTGATGCCCGAAACCGACACCCCGGACGACGACACCCGTCACGTTGAGCAGATCGAGGCCGAGGCAAAACCCTCCAACGTGCTCGACGCCGCCGCCGAGGGGGCATCCTCGGGGCTTCGACTGGCCGCCAACGTGGGCGCCATGCTGCTCGCCTTCATCGCCCTGATCGCGCTGATCAACGGCATTCTCGGTGGCATCGGCGGCTGGTTCGGCGTGGACGGCCTGAGTCTGGAGATGATTCTCGGCTGGCTGTTCTCGCCGCTGGCCTTCCTGCTCGGTATCCCCTGGGACGAGGCCACGGTGGCCGGCTCCTTCATCGGCCAGAAACTGGTGGTCAACGAGTTCGTCGCCTACGTCAATCTCGCGCCCTACATCAGCGGCGATCAGGTGGTGGCCGCCACCGGCGAGGCGATGAGCGCCCACACCAGGGCGGTGCTGTCGTTCGCGCTGTGCGGCTTCGCCAACCTGTCGTCGATCGCCATCCTGCTCGGCGGCCTGGGCAGCATGGCCCCCGGCCGGCGTCACGAGATCGCCGACCTCGGTCTCAAGGCGGTGCTCGCCGGCACCCTGTCGAACCTGATGTCCGCGGTCCTCGCCGGCTTCTTCATCAGCCTGGCGGCCGCCGGCTGAACCGCCCGGCCCCGGCGGCGCGGGCAATCGCAGCCCGCGCCGCATGAGACCAAGGATGCAGCCCTCACGCCTGTCACCGGCCGAGGGGTTCGTTATACTCGGCCTCCCGACACCTTGCCGCTCATCGCCCGCCGACGGGAGTCGTCGATGCCGCCATCGTCCTTCACGCCGTTCGAGCTGCTGCTGCTGAAAAGCCGCAACCAGACGGACACCGCCGCCCTGCTGATGCTGGCCTGGATCCTGGCCAACAAGGCGCGTGCCCTGCCGGAGGACCGTGGCTATCTCGACACGCTGGCCGACGACTTCCGCCACGGGCACGCCCTGGCGCCGCTGGTCGAGACGGCCCACGCCCAGGACATGGCGGCCATTCAGCTGGCCGCCGAGGTGCTACAGAAGGACTGGCAGGGCGAATCGGCGCACCCCTTCCTGCGCCAGGCCATCGCCCTGGCCACCAGCGGCGGACCGCCCTCGCACCGCAACCACCATGTACTGCGCTTTCTCGCCGACCTGTTGAGCGTCGCCCCGGAGCCTCTGTCGGCCCTGTACAAGAGCGTCACCGGCCAGCCTCTCCAGCATCCGGACGACCCCAGCCGTGCCGCCTACTGGGCCGAGCGCGAACACCGCCATCAGCAGCAGACTCACGCCGACGACACGGCCGAGGCCGAGACGGCGGCGCGACGGCGCCGTGAGGCCCAAGCCCGACGCCGCGAGGAAGACGCCGCAGCCCGGCGACGCGCCGAGGAGGAAGCCCGCCGCCGGGCCGCGCAGGAAGCGGCCCGCCGACGCGACGAGCAGGCACGGCAACGCCGTGAGCGCGAGCGGGCCGAAAGGGCGCGGGAGCAACGCGAACGCGCGCAGCAGCGTCGCCGCGAGGAGGAAGCCGAACAACGCCACCGCCGGCAGCAGGAGCGCGAACGACAGCGCACCGGGACTCCGCCACCGCCGAGCTTCGATACCGTCCACGCCCTGCGTGTGCTGGGCCTCGACCACCACGCCTCGCGGCGCGATATCAAGCGCGCCTACCGCCGCCTGGCGCAACTGCATCACCCCGACCGCTTCTGCGCCCAAGGCGAGAGCCGCATGGCACTGGCCTCCCGCCAGTTTCAGCGAATCCAGAAAGCCTACGAGCACCTGATGCAAGATGCGCGATTTGTATAAACGCCTGGACGTGCCGTCCGACGCCTCGCCCGACACGCTCGCCGCCGCCATCGAGGCCTGCCGACACACCGCCCTCAAGCAGGACGCCGACGCCGTGCTCAGAGTTCCCGCACGGCGCGACGCCTACGATCAGCTGCATGCCACGCTCAGCGACCTCGGCCGACTGCGCGCCCGCCTGGGATTGACCCATGCCCCGCACTGGCAGGATGACGTAGCCAACGACTTTTCACAGGATTCCGACCGCAGCCTGTCACGGCACCAGGAACTCGCCGACAAGCTCGACGCCCTGGTCGCCGCCGGCGCCCCTTCCGCCGCATCGCGGCGCCCGTGGCGGTGGCTCGCCGCCCTTCTCATCACCGCCCTGCTGGGTCTGCTGGCAGGCCTGTGGCTGTGATCGTCGGCAGCCGGGCTACAGGGGCTCCGGCGCCTCGCCCTCGTCGGGCGGTGCGATCCCGTGGCGTCGCTGAACGTCGGCGGGAGTGCCGCCTGACCCGGTCGCGGCTGCCGGATTCTCCAGCACCACGCTCATCCTCGGCAGCGACAGGTCCTGACCGTTTTCATCGAGCCGCTGCTTGAGACGCAGGTTGAAGGCCCGGGCCACGTCCCACTGCATCAGCGGACTGGTACGCATGCGCACCCGCAGGATCGCCGCGCCCTGATCGAAGCTCTCGATCCCCTGCAGTTCCAGCGGCGACCAGATGTGGTGGCGCATCATCGGGTCCTGGCGAAGCCCGTCGGCCACCTCCCGCACCAGCTCGATGGCCGTATCGATGCGCATGGTGTGGGGCACGCGAATGCGCATCAGCGCGATGCCGAACTCGCGGGCGAAGTTCTGGATGCCCTTGATCTGGCTGAAGGGAATGATGTGCACGATGCCGTCGAGATCGCGCAGCCGCACGGTGCGCAGGCTCAGCCCCTCGACGGTCCCCATGTGGCCGCCAACATCGACGAAGTCGTCGATCGACAGCGAATCCTCGATGAGGATGAACAGCCCGGTGATCAGGTCCTGAACCAGCGTCTGGGCACCGAAGCCGATCGCCAGGCCGATCACCCCGGCACCGGCCAGCAGCGGCGTGACGTTGACGCCCAGGTTCGCCAGCCCGACGATCGCCGCGATGATGAAGATGGTGGCGAATACCACGTTGCGGATCATCGGCGTGATGGTCTGGGCCCGGGCGCTGTTGACGCGCCGCCCCCGCGAACGGCCGCTGCCGCGCAGCGCCCGCTGGATGGCGGTGTC
Organism: Modicisalibacter sp.; assembly: GCF_055145905.1. Lineage (NCBI taxonomy): Bacteria > Pseudomonadati > Pseudomonadota > Gammaproteobacteria > Oceanospirillales > Halomonadaceae > Modicisalibacter > Modicisalibacter sp. The sequence goes on from NZ_JBSREH010000049.1 coordinate 52,683, forward strand.
GGCAAAGATCCAGGTCAGCCAGGCCAACAGCACGGTCAGGCCGATACGCATCAGCGCCTGACCGATGCGCGCGCTCACGGCACCTTCCTCGCCGATGCCGAACAGAGAAAACCCCCAGACGCGCAGTGACAGCTCGGCGAACAACGCCCAGCACAGGAACTGCGACAGGGTGTAGCCGAAGCGTTCCAGGCGCCGCCGATACTGCGACTTGCGCTTGCGCCGGGTGGCGCGCTCGGCGTGACGGCGCAGGCCGCCGCTGACCACCAGAGTCAGCACCAGCAGGGCCGCGCAGAGAATCGCCCGGGTGAAGGCACCGTCGGCGTCGCCGGCCGAGACGAAGATGGCCACCAGCGAGGCGACGATCAGCAGCAGCGCCGGGATATGCCAGAAATGGCCCAGCACATTGGCCAGATCCCGCAGCGAGCTGCTGTCACGCCGCTGGGAATAGGGACGATTGAGAATCAGATGCTTGACCGGGCGCCGCAGGCGTATCACCAGCACACCGCTGATGAGCCCGGCCAGCACGTTGCCCATCACCGACAGCCAGTCGGCCAGGCTGGGGCCCAGCAGAGTCGTAAGCCGATCGCTGTTGGCGGCGTCGCCGAAGGCGGCCAGCACGCCGATCCAGAACAGGCGCTTCGGTGCCTGGCGGCGCAGCAGCTGGACGGCGACCCGCCGGTGCCCGTGGGTGAACACCGAGATCACCGTATCGAATACCGTGGCGAGCAACTGGCCGCAGAGCGTGACGTAGGCGATGACCAGCACCACAGCCCGGGCCGGACTCAGCGGTACCAGCCAGCGCAGCCCCAGCAGCATGATCAGGAAGGCCAGCCCCCAGGGCAGCACCTTGCGCAGGAAATGTACCACCAGCAGCGCCGGACGCGGCTCCGGTGGCAGGGCCAGCGGCCAGTCGCGCCGCGAGACAATCCAGCGGCCGGCACCGGCCAGCAGCAGTGCCAGGCCGAGCCAGATCGCCAGCAGCACCGCCGCCTCGAGGCTCTGGCGCAGCAGCTCTTCTCGCCCCATGGTATCGATCAACCGCTGCAGGTCGGCCAGCGCCCACTCGGAGCGAAGCTGCCAGATATCCAGCGGAGAATGCCCGGCCTCGGCCTGCGCGCCGAGGTCGGTGAGCGAGTCCGCCAGCGCGCCCAGCAGACCCTGACGCGGCTCGCCGTCCTGCCCCGGTGCGGCCACGGCCGTGCCCTCGCGCAGGGCCTTGAGCTGCTCGAGGAGCTGGCCGCGCCGGGCATCGTCCTCGAGCATGCCGATCACTTGATCCAGCGAGTCGCGCAGCGCCTGCGGATCGGCCTGGGCGGCGGGCTTGTCACCGCCGCTTCCCAGGCTCGCGGGCAACCCCTGCGCCTGCACCGGCAGGGCCACCATCAGCAGCAGGAACAGCCCGCCTGCCAGTCGCGCCAGCGCCATGTCTTCTCCTCGCGTGATTGACGTTGTGCCAAGCCTGACGCCCCGAAACAGGAAAGCCAAGGCCCGCGGGCCCTGGCTTTCTGCGGTACGGCGTTCGCGGGTCGGGATCAGTGGTCGCTGTCGGTCGCCACCTCGCCCTCACCGGTCTTGCCGCGCTTGCGATCGAGCCAGGTCTCGAAGCGCGTCACCAGCGTAAAGAACATCGGCACGAAGAAGATCGCGATCAACGTCGCGCCGAGCATGCCGCCGATCACGGCGGTGCCGATCGAGTGACGGCTGGCCGAGCTGGCCCCGGTCGCTGTCGCCAGGGGGATCACCCCGACGATGAACGCGAACGAGGTCATGATGATCGGCCGGAAACGCAGCCGTGCCGCCTCCTTCGCCGACTCGACAATGCCCTTGCCGGCTTGGCGCTGGTCGACGGCGAACTCGACGATCAGGATCGCGTTCTTCGCCGCCAGGCCGATCAGCACCAGCAGGCCGACCTGGAAGTAGACGTCACTGGTCAGGCCGCGCAGGATCACCGCCACCGCCGCGCCGAACATGGCGAACGGCACCGCGGTGATCACCACCAGCGGCAGCGACCAGCGCTCGTACTGGGCGGCAAGGATCAGGATGACCATCACCACGCCGAAGATCAGCGCCAGGTTCGCGTTGCCCGACGAGCTCTGCTGCTGGTAGGCCTCGCCGGTCCAGCCCATCTGGTAGTCCTTGCCGACCGTCTGATTTACCACGTCCTGCATCGCCGCCAGCGCCTGTCCGGAACTGTAGCCCTCGGCCGGCTGGCCCTGGATCTTGGCCGCCGGGAACAGGTTGAAGCGCTGGATAATGCTCGGCGCCTGGCTACGCGTCAGCGTCACCACACTCGACAGCGGCACCATCCGCCCGCTGTCGGCACGCACGAAGACGTTGTCCAGGTCCTCGGGAGTGTCGCGGTACTCGCCCTCGGACTGCAGATTGACCTGGAAGTTGCGTCCGAACAGGGTGAAGTCGTTGACGTACAGGGTGCCGAAGGTGCTCTGCATGGTCGAGTAGACATCGTCGAGCGCGATGCCCATGCTGCGTGCCTTGTCGCGATCCACCGTGGCGCTGTAGATCGGCACGCTGGTGCTCATGGTGGTCCGCACCTGGGAAAGCTCGGGCCGCTGGTTGGCGGCCTTGACCACCGCCTGGGCCTTGGCCTCGATTTCCTTCGGCGACGCCCCTTCGGTGGACTGCAGGTAGCCCTCGAACCCGCCGGTGGTCGACATGCCCTGAATGGGCGGCGGATTGAAGGCGATCACCCGACCGTCAAGGTGCTGCGCGCCCATCTGGAAGGTCTTGCCGACCAGCTGCTGGGCGGTGACGGGCCGCTTGGACCAGTCGTCCAGAGTGACGAAGGCCACCCCGGCGTTGGGCAACTGGGCGCTGGCCAGGATGTCGTAGCCGGCGAACGACACCACGCTCTTCACACCCGGGAAGTCGAGCATGTCGTCGACCACCTTCTGGTTGAAGTTGTCGGTGCGCTCGAGCGACGAGGCCGGCGGCAGCTGGGTGATGGTCAGGTAGAAGCCCTGATCCTCGGGCGGCACCAGGCCGCTGGGCAGGCGCGTGAACAGGTAGGCGGTGATGCCGCAGAAGCCGATGAACAGTATCACGCCGAGAATCGCCCGCTTGACCATGAAGCTCACCCCGGCGAGATAGCCGCGCGTGGCCTTGTCGAAACCCCGGTTGAACCAGCGGAACGGCGCCATCGGTTCCTTGTCGTGTGGCTTGAGCAGCAGCGCGCACATCGCCGGCGACAGCGTCAGCGCGACGATCGCCGAGATCAACACCGAGATGGCGATGGTGATCGCGAACTGGCTGTAGAGCTGCCCGGAGATGCCGCCGAGGAAGCCCACGGGAATGAACACCGAGGCCATGACCAGGGTGACCGCGACGATCGGCCCGGAGATCTCGCGCATCGCCTTGAGCGCGGCCTGCTTCGGCGAGACGTCCTCCTCCTCCATGATGCGCTCGACGTTCTCGATGACGATGATGGCGTCGTCGACCACGATGCCGATCGCCAGGATCATGCCGAACAGCGTCAGCAGGTTGATCGAGTAGCCGAGCAGGTACATGCCGGCGAAGGTACCGACGATGGAGATCGGCACGGCGATGATCGGCACGATCGCCGCCCGCCACTTCTGCAGGAAGACGAACACCACGACCACCACCAGCGCCAGCGCCTCGATGAAGGTGTTGATCACCTCCTCGATGGACAGCTTGACGAACTTGGTGGTGTCGTAGGGAATCGAGTAGTTCAGGCCTTCCGGGAACTTCTCGGACAGCTTCTCCATGGCCTTCTGCACGGCGACCGAGGTCTCCAGGGCATTGGCCCCCGGCTGCAGGAAGATGCCGATCGGCACCGTCGGCTTGTTGTTGAGCCGGCCGACGAAGGAGTAGTCCTGGGCGCCCAGCTCGACGCGGGCGATGTCACCCAGCTTGAGCGAGGCGCCGCTGTCGTCGGTGCGCAGCAGGATGTTCTCGAACTGCTCGACACTGGAGAAGCGTCCCTCGGTGGTGATGGTGAAGGTATAGGGACGCGGGTGCTTCAACGGCTCGGCGCCCAACTTGCCCGCCGCGAACTGGGTGTTCTGCGAGCGAACCGCGGCGGCCACCTCGCTGGCGGTGATGTCGTAGTCGGCCATCTTCTCCGGGTCGAGCCAGACCCGGATCGAGTAGTCCTTGGCCCCGAACAGCTGGGCATTGCCGACACCGGGCGTGCGCTTGAGCGCATCGATGATGTTGGTCAACGCATAGTTGCTGATGAAGACCGGGTCGTACTCGCCGTTGTTCGACGACACCGTGATCACCTGCAGGATGCTCGACGACCGCTTGCGGACCTCCACACCCTGTTGCTGCACCACGTTGGGCAGCTGCGCCATGGCCTGCTGAACCCGGTTGTTGACGTCGATGGTTGCCTGATCGGGATCGGTGCCGATGGCGAAGGTCACCGAGACCGACACCACCCCGCTGTCGGCGCTGGTCGAGTTGATGTAGAGCAGGTTGTCGACACCGTTGATCGCCTGCTCCAGCGGCGCCGCCACGGTTTCCGAGAGCGTCTGGGCGCTGGCACCGGGATAGGTGGCACGCACCTGGACCTCGGGCGGCACCAGCTTCGGGTATTGCTCGACCGGCAGCACGCGCAGCGCCATCACCCCGGCGATCACGATGACGATCGACAGTACGGTGGCGAAGACCGGCCGGCGGATGAAGAAGCTCGAGAAGTTCATCAGCCCTGAGCCCCCTGGCTCGCCGCCTTGTCATCGGCGCCGGCGGATTTCGCGGCACTGCCGTCGGATTTCGTGGCATCGCCGGCGACCGTCCCGGCCTCGCCGTCGAAGGGCTGGGCGTCGATGGCCTGGCCCGGGCGCACGCTGGCGACGTGGGTCACCACCACCCGCTGGCCGGGCTCGAGCCCCTGCTGGACGACGACCCAGGCCTCGGAGCGCTCGCCGAGGTTGACCGTGACCGGCTTGGCCTTGCCGTCGTCGCCGACGACGTAGACCTGCGGGCCTTCACGGCCCTCGACCACGGCGATCTCGGGCACCGCGATCACGTTCGGCAGTACCAGCCCGTCCAGGGTCAGACGCACGAATTGACCGGGCAGAAACAGCGCATCGGGATTGGCGAAGGTGGCCTCCGCCTGCACGGTGCCGGTGTTGCGGTCGACCCGCGAGCCGACGAAGGTCAGCTCGCCGCGCAGCTCGCTGTCGCCCTGGCCGTTGCGCGAGGTCGCCACCGGCGTGATGGTCTCGTCGTTGCGCCGCTGCAGACGCACGGCCATGGCATCGTCCGGGGTCAGCGAGAAGCGCGCCTGCAGGGTCTTGAGCGGGGTGATGGTGGCCATCACCTGCTGCGGCTGCACCAGGTTGCCGACGTTGACCTCGCTCAGGCTGACCTGGCCGGCCACCGGCGCCTCGACGCTGCTGTAATTGAGATCCAGCTGCGCATCCTCGAGCGCCGCGCTGGCCTGGGCCACCGACGCCTGGGCGGCGAGCAGATCGGCCCGGGCCTCGTCGCGCTGCTGCTGGCTCACCGACTTCTGCTGGTAGAGGCGCTGATAGCGCTCCCAGTTGCGCTGGGCGCGATACTGTTCGGCCTTGGCGCTTTCCAGGTCCGCCTGGCGCTGGGCGACCACCGCCCGGTAGCGGTCGGGCTCGATGACGAACAGCGACTGCCCCTGCTCGACATGCGCCCCCTCCTGGAACTCGCGCTTCTGCAGCTGACCGGTGACCCGGGCGACCACATCCACTTCCTGGTCGCTGCGCAGCAGTGCCGAGTAGGCCTTGTCGACCGGCAGGTCGCGGGGTGACAGCGTCATCACCTGCGCCTTGAGCGGGGGTGACTGCTGCTGCCCCTGGGCGTTACCGGCGGCCTTCTCGTCGCTGCACCCGGCCAGGGCCAGCACGAGCGCCACCGACGCCCACAGGACGCCTTGCAGCCGGCGCGGACTCGTCGGGATCGGCATGGTCTGTTCCTCGATGTGTGTCAGGTTGGCGGCAAGCCTACCCCCATACAACAGTGAATGTAAACACGCCGCGGGTGCGTTAAGATGCCCGTCCCGACGTGTTCCCCTTTCGTTCCCGGAGCCTTCACTCGTCATGGCCAGACGCACCAAAGCCGAAGCCGAGGCAACGCGGGAAGCCCTTCTCGACGCGGCCGAGACACTGTTCTTCGACAAGGGCGTGGCCCGCACCTCGCTGGAACAGATCGCGCGCCAGGCCGGCATGACGCGCGGCGCCGTCTACTGGCACTTTCGCAACAAGGCCGACCTCTTCCACGCCCTGCTCGACCGGGTTCGCATGCCCTTCGAGGAGCTGGCCGAGGATATCGAGGCCCGCCACGAGCCCGAGTCGCCACTGGAGTGCATCCGCCTGGCCTGCCACGAGAGCTTCATGCGCCTCGAGCGTCCGCAGTACCAGCGGATTCACTCGATCCTCATCCACCGCTGCGAGTTCTTCAGCGACATCGCCCCCCTGGAGATGCAGACCCAATTGAGCCGCAACTGCTTCGCGGCGCTGCTGGACAAGTTCCGGGAGGCGCAGGACGACGGCCATCTCAACCCGGCGCTGTCGCCGGAGATGGCCACGCAGTTGCTGCAATCCTGTCTGGGAGGGCTGTTTCACGACTGGCTGCGCAATCCGGACGACTACGCCCTGCACGAACAGGGCGGCGCGGTGATCGACACCCTGTTCGGGCTGCTCGCCCGCTGATCCGCGTCTCTCAGCCGCCCAGCGCGTCGAGGGTCGCCGTCACCGCGGCCCGATAGCCGCCACCGAACAGATAGAGATGGTTGAGCAGCGGGTAGAGCTGGAAGAGCCGCTCGCGGCGCGGCCAGTCCGCCGGCGGCTCGCCGTCCCAGTAGGCCTCGAAGAACGCCTCACCGGGCCGGCCGAACAGCGTCAGCATGGCCAGGTCCACCTCGGGATAATGGTAATAGACGGCCGGGTCGATGAGCGCCGGCCCATCGGGGGTATACAGCACGTTGCCCGACCACAGGTCACCGTGGACGAGCTGCGGCTCGGCATCCGGCAGCCACTCCTCGAGACGCGCGGCGATCATGGCCAGGCGCTCGCCGGCCGCCGCGTCGAGCAGTCCGCGCTGCCGGCAGGCCTCGCCCAGCGCCAGCAGGCGATGCTCGCGCTGGAAGACCCGCCCGTCGGTACACGGCGTGTTGCGCTGCGGCGTGGGGCCGCAGCGATTGTCGCGGGGCCAGCCGTGATAGGGGCCCGCCACGCCGTGCAGGCGACGCAGCCCCTCGCCGAGCCGGGCGGGCTGCCGCGGCGTCCCGCTTGGCGACCACCGCCCCCTGCCGCGTCTCGAGGCGGCTCACCGCGGCGATGTCGCCGCCGGCCAGCGCCCGCGGTTCGCCGACGACCTCCAGGCCCAGCGCCGCGAGGCGCTCGCGCCAGTCTCCATGGGCCATGCGCCACTCCCTCCCGTCAGGTGCCTTGCGTCAAATGGTGGGTGTCAGCTGGCCTCGGGCTCGCTGCGGGCGACCCCGGGCGTGCCGTCGCGCGGCGTGCGTCCGCTCAGTTCCTTCTGGAACAGCGAGCGCAGCTCCGCCATCGCCGCCCGGTCGTTGGCGACCAGCGTCTCCACGTCGTGGCGGTCCTTGTAGGAATCCTGGAACAGCCGCACGTCGAAGTCGCGGAAGGTGCGCACCGCATCCATGGCGTTGGAACTCGGATAGCCGAGCCCCTTGAGCACCTCGAAACTCATCTCCATGCTCGCCGCAAAGGTCTCGCGAATCACCACCTCGACGCCCAGCTCCATGAGCTCCCAGGCGTGATGGCGGTTGCGGGCCCGGGCACAGATCTTGAGCTCGGGGAAATGCACCCGCGCCTGGCGCACGATCCGCAGGGCGGTCTCGGCATCGTCGACGGCGACCACCAGCAGCTGGGCACGCTCGGCGCCCGCGGCCCGCAGCAGGTCGAGACGCGAGGCGTCGGCATAGTAGATCCGCGAGCCGAAGCGACGAATGAACTCGACCTGGCGGATATTGGGGTCGAGGGCGGTGAACAGGATGCCCTGACTCTTGAGCACCCGCGCGACCATCTGGCCGAAACGCCCCAGCCCCGCGATCAGCACCGGCGGCGACTGATCGCCGAAGTCGCCGTCGTAGGGGCGCCGGTCCCTGAAGCGCGCCCCCAGGCGCTCGCCGGCCCGGTAGAGAAACGGCGTCAGCGCCATCGACAGGGTCACCGCGGCGATGCACAGGCTGGCGATGCGCGCCTCGAAGACCCCGGCACTCACCGCCGCGGTGAGCAGCACGAAATCGAACTCCCCGCCCTGGGCGATGACCGCCGCCAGGCGCGGCACTTCGGAGCGGGGCAGGCGCGCGACGAGCCCCACCAGCGCCACCACCGCGAGCTTGCCGATCACCAGCCCGGCGGCGATGCCCAGCACCCACGCCAGGTTGTGATAGACCAGCGGCAGATCCACCGACATGCCCACGGCGATGAAGAACAGTCCCAGCAGCAGGCCCTTGAACGGCTCGATGTTGGCCTCGAGCTCGTGGCGGTAGGCGGTGTCGGCAAGCATCACCCCGCCGAGGAAGGCCCCCAGCGCCATCGACAGCCCCGCCCAGTCCATCACCAGTGCCATGCCCAGCACCATGAACAGCGCCGCGGCGGTGAAGACCTCATGGACGCCGCTGCGTGCGATGAAGGCCAGCACCCGGGGGAACACCAGCCGCCCGAACAGGATCGCCGCGACCACCATGCCCACGCCGCGCAGCACGGTCAGCCAGGCATCGCCGGAGGCGAGGCCGATGTCGCCGGCGAACAGTGGCAGCAGCGCCAGCAGCGGAATCACCGCCAGATCCTGGAAGAGCAGGATGGCGAACGCCGTCTGGCCGTGCGGCGCGGCCAGCTGATGACGCTCGTTGAGCACCTGCAGGGCGAAGGCGGTCGACGACAGGGCCAGGATCAGCCCCAGCAGGACCGCGCGGTCCAGCGCCAGGCCGAGCGCCAGTCCCAGCGGGGTGAGCAGCGCCGCACAGCCGATCAGCTGCAGGCTGCCCAGGCCGAACAGCCGGCGGCGCAGTTGCCACAGGCGTGCCGGCTCGAGTTCGAGGCCGATGATGAACAGCAGCATCACCACGCCGAACTCGGCGAAGTGCAGCACCGTCTCGGGCCTGGCGATGAAGCCGCTCACCGACGGGCCGAGCACCAGCCCGGCGGCCAGATAGCCGAGGATCGAGCCCAGCCCCAGCCGCTGGAAGAGCGGTACCGCGATGATGGCCGCCCCCAGCAGGACGGCCGCTTCGAAGAGAAAGTCCATGCTCCTGATGTCCTTTGCATTGCCTGCGGGCATGCTAGCGCCCCGCCCGACCCTCAGCCAGCGGCATCGTCCCGGTCGCGGCGAAACGGCAGCCGGGCCTCGACATGATGCTGATAGGCGGCGATGTGCTCGCGCTCCTCGGCGCAGAAGCGCGCCACTGCGTCGCGGAAGCCGGGATGGGCGATGTAGTGCAGCGAACGCAGCCGGCGCGGCGCGAACCCGCGGCTAACCTTGTGCTCGCCCTGAGTACCGGGGTCGAAGCGCGTCAGCCCCGTCTCCAGGCAGTGCTCGATTCCCTGATAGTAGCAGGCCTCGAAGTGCAGACAGTCGGCCTCCACCTCACTGCCCCAATAACGACCGTAGAGGGTATTGCTGCCCTGTACGCAGAGCGCGGCCGCGACCGGTCGCCCGCCGTGCCGGGCCTGCACCAGCAGCAGCGCTTCGGGCATCGTTGCGCGCAGCCGGTGGAAGAAGTCCAATGACAGGTAGGGCTGCTGGCCCCGTTCGTGATAGGTAATCCGATAGCAGCGGTAGAAGTGTTCGAGCGCCGAGTCGTCGATCGCCTCGCCCGCGAGGCGGCGCATCTCGATACCCTGCTCGGCCACCCGGCGCCGTTCACGCCGAACCTCCTTGCGGCGCTTGGCACTCATCGCCTCCAGAAAGCCCGCGAAGTCGCCGTAACCGGCATCCCGCCACTGGAACTGGACCGACGCCCGCTCGAGCAGGTCGGGGCGCACCGCCAGCCAGTCGTCGACCTCCTCCGATTCGGCGAACAGCAGGTGCCAGCTGGAAAGCGCCGTGTCGCAGCAGACCGCTGCCAGGTCGGCGATCACCTCACGCCGAGAAACACCCGGGGCGATCAGCAGGCGCGCGCCCGGCGCGGGCGTAAAGGGTATCGCCGTCAGTCCCTTGGGGTAATAGTCACCGCCGGCGCGCTCCCAGGCATCCGCCCAGGCCCAGTCGAAGACGTACTCGCCGAAGGAGTGCAGCTTGCGATAATGCGGCAGGGCCGCCACCAGCCGCCCTTCCCGGCGCACGACCAGGTGGGCCGGCGTCCAGCCGGCAGCCGGCGTGACCGCCCCGGAGGCTTCCAGGGCGTGCAGGAAGGCATGGCGCAGGAAGGGCTGATCGGCCGGCACCAGCGCGTCCCAGTCCCGCGCGGACACGGCCTCGAGGGCCGGCAGGGTGTCGATCGTGAAGTGCATTCGGCAAACTCCTTGACGGCGGACGGGAGCGGCGGCACTGCCGCGACGCCGATCGTGTCCCCACGGTCGACGTCGCGATGCTAGGGTATCCCCATGCCCTGCTCGAGAGAAACCATGACACCAGCCCCGCACCCCGCGCCACCCGACGACGGCCCCGTCAATGCCATGGCGATCGCCGCCTTCGCCCTGAGCGTGCTGGCGGTGTTCGTCATGCCCGCCGCCCTGGCCGGCGTGGTCTGCGGCCACCTGGCTCGTCACCAGATTCGCCGGCGTGGTGAACGCGGCGACAGCTGGGCGCTGGCCGCGCTGATCATCGGCTACCTGCTGATCGGGCTGACCGCCGCCGGATTCGTGTTGTTCGGTGGTTTCGTGGCCACGTTTTTCGGCATCATGGCTGGTGCCGGCTGAGTCGCCGCGACAGCCGCCATTTTCAGGAGGAGACCGCATGGAGCGTTCGGCCGATCACGCACTGAAGACGCTATTCGCCGCCCAGCGTCAGGCCTACGACGCGCATCCCTACCCGGCGCTGTCCGTGCGCCTGGGACGGCTGGCACGCCTGGCCCAGCTGACGCGTCGCCATGCCGGCGAGATCGAGGCCGCCATCGCCCGTGACTTTGGCCATCGCTCCCGCGTCGAGACGCGCCTGGCCGAGCTCACCACCCTGCAGCAGGCCATCCGCCATGCGCGTCGCCACCTGCGGCGCTGGATGCGCCCGCGCCGCGTCCGGGTCGGCTGGCGCTTCTGGCCGGCCCGGGCCGAGATCCATTCCCAGCCGCTGGGCGTGGTGGGCATCATGGCCCCGTGGAACTACCCCTGGAACCTGGCGCTGCTGCCGGCGGTGGATGCCCTGGCCGCCGGCAACCGGGTCATGATCAAGCCCAGCGAACACGCCCCGGCCACCGCGGAACTGCTGCAGTCGCTGGTGGCCCGGTATTTCGACCCGGCCGAGCTGGGCGTGGTGACCGGCGACGCCGACGCCAGCCGGGCCTTTGCCGCCCTGCCCTTCGATCACCTGCTGTTCACCGGCTCATCCGAGACCGGCCGCCAGGTCGCGCAGGCGGCGGCCGCCAACCTGACCCCGGTCACCCTGGAGCTGGGCGGCAAGTCGCCGGCAATCCTCGACGAGACCACCGATCTCGACGACGCCGCCCGGCGCATCGCCTTCGGCAAGTGGTTCAACGCCGGCCAGACGTGCATCGCCCCGGACTACGTGCTGCTGCCCCAGCGGCGCCTCAACGCCTTCGCCGAGGCCCTGGAGCGCGCGGTGCGGCAGCTGTATCCCGATCCGGCCGGCAATCCCGACTACAGCGCGCTGCTCGGCAGCGCCGCGCGCGAGCGGCTGATCGCGCTGCGCCGCGAGGCCGAGCAGCGCGGCTGCCGGGTGATCGAGATCGGCGGAGACGACGCCACGTTCGCGGCCGGCGGCAAGCTGGCGCCGACCCTGATTCTCGACCCCCAGCAGTCGCTGCGGGTCATGCGCGAGGAGATCTTCGGACCGCTGCTGCCGCTGGTCGGCGTCCAGGACATGGACGCCGCGGTGAACTTCGTCAATGCGCGCCCGCGTCCGCTGGCGCTGTATGCCTTCACCGACAACCCCGCCCATCGGCGACTGCTGCTGACCCGCACCCACTCGGGCGGACTGGTGATCAACGACACCCTGTGGCACATCGCCCAGCCCGCCCTGCCCTTCGGCGGTATCGGCACCAGCGGGCACGGTGCCTATCACGGTGAGCACGGCTTCCTGACCTTCAGCCATCAGCGCAGCGTGTTCCGCCAGTCCCGGCACAGCAGCGTCACCCGCCTTCATCCGCCCTATCGGCGCTGGCTGCTGAGGCTGATGGGCCTGTTCTAGCCGCCGGGATTCCGCGCCGGCCCCCGGCCCGACGTCACTTGCCGTTGAGGGTCTTGTCCAGGGTCAGCAGCGCCGCCTGCCAGGACGCCGCGTCGGCGGCCGCATCGTAGCCGAGCGGCAGGCCGGTGCGTTCGGCGACCGCATCGGCGTCCGGATTGGTGAAGCTGTGCCTGGCGTGCGGATAGTTGATGACCTTGACCGTGGCCCCCTGGGCCTTCAGCGCCTGCGCCATGTCGGTCAGCGCCTCGCGCTTGACCAGCGGGTCCTCGGCGCCGTTGTGGATCTGCACCACGCCATCGAACGGCTGCGGCTTGCTGACCGCCTGGGCGGGGCTGCCATGGAAGCTGATCGCCGCCTTGATCGGCATCCCGGCCAGCGCCATGTTCATGACGATGCCGCCGCCGAAGCAGTAGCCGAGCGCCGCCATGCGATCGCCACGCACGAACGGCTTCTCACGCAGCTTGGCCATGGCGGCTTCGAGCCGCGCCCGGGCCGACGGCCAGTCCTGCATGACCTGGCCGGCGAACTTGCCTGCCTCGTCGGGATGGGTGGTCGAGCGGCCGTCGCCGTACATGTCCACGGCCAGGGCGACGAACCCCAGCGCCGCCAGTTGGTCGGCACGGGCGCGAGCATAGTCGTTGAGCCCCCACCATTCATGGACGACCAGCACGGCGGGGCGCGGTTCGTCGTCGGCGACGTTGCGCGCCAGATAGCCTTGGTAGGTCTGCCCGCCGGTCTGGTAGGTGAAGGGTTCGCCCACCACGCGCGGCCCCTGGTCGATCTTCACGGCCGGGGCCTCGGTCTCCGCCAGGGCCGGGGCCGCCAGCACGGCCAGCAGTACCGGCAGCAGGGTCACGAACTTGAGCAGCATGCGCATGGTTTCTCCTTGTTCGACTTGCTTGTTCGGCATGTTCGGCTATCGCCCCGGGGCCGGTTCGGCGAGGGCCTGGTGGACCCGGTTGCGGCCATGACGCTTGGCGGCATAGAGCCCCATGTCGGCCCGGTGCATGAGTGCCTCGGCCGTCTCGTGGTCACGCCGCTCGGCGACGCCGAAGCTGACCGTGAAATTGAGCCATTCGTTATGGAATTCGACCATGACATTCTCGAACTTGCGCCGCAGCCGCTCGGCCAGTACCACCGCCTCCTGCAGCGACTGCGCCGACAGCAACAGGGCAAACTCCTCGCCGCCGATACGGCCGAAGATGTCCTCGGCCCGCAAGGTACTGCGGCAGATGTCGCCCAGGCTGCTCAGCACCAGGTCGCCGGCGGCGTGCCCCCAGGTATCGTTGATGGTCTTGAAATGGTCGATGTCGAAGATCACCAGCGACAGCCGGGTCGCCAGGACGTCGGCCTGCTCGAGAGCCGAGTTCAAGCAGCCCAGGAAGGCACCGCGATTGAGCGCCCCGGTCAGGCTGTCGGTGGTCGAGAGCTCATGGAGCTTGCGCTCGTGGCGCTTGCGGTCGGTGATGTCGCGGGCCACCGCGAGTATCCATTCATAGCGCCCGTTGAGGGGGCTGATGTAGGGGGAGCAGGCCGTCTCCAGCCAGATGTAGTGGCCCCTGGCATGCCGGGCACGCAATTCGATGCGCAGATTGCTGCCCAGCCGCGAGGTCTCGTGGATATACCGCTGGGTGCGCGGCGCATCGTCGGGCGGCAGCAGCTCGATCAGCGGGCGCTGCTGGATCGCCCGGGGCGCATAGCCCAGCAGGCGCTCGACCGAGGGCGAGGCGTAGCGGCAGAGCCCGTCGGCATCGATCAGCAGGATCAGGTCGCTGACGTTCTCGACGATGAAGCGATAGCGGCGCTCGTTCTCGGCCAGCGCCAGCTGCGCCTGCTTGCGCAGCGTGACATCCTCGCAGAAGCCGTGCCAGAGGGTGCTGCCATCCGCCTGGCGCTCGGGCGTGGCCTGCCCCTGGACCCAGAGCTGATAGCCATCGGGGTGACGATAGCGAAACTCGTGGCGCCAGACGCTCAGGCGCCGCGCGCTGCGGTTGATGCTGCGCCACAGCCCCTCGACGTCTTCCGGATGTACCCGCTCCAGCGCCGCCGTCGCCTCCTGCAGGACGGCTTCCGGCGGCAGCCCGAACAGGCGCCGGATACCGGCGCTGACGAAGGGAAAGTCGAGCCGGCCGTCGGGGGTCAGCCGACACTGGTAGAGGGTGCCGGGGAGCTGCTCGCTGAGCTTCTCGAAACGCTCGAGCAGCGCCTGGCGCTCGGTGACATCGACCAGCGACCCCACCAGCTCCACGACCCGGCCGTCCGTGTCGCGATGCAGGACGAGATCATCCTGCAGGTGATGGCGGGAACCGTCGAGATGCGTCAGGGCATAGTGCAGGGTCAGCCGGGAATCGCCGTTGCGGCGGGCCTCGGCCAGGCGTGTCAGCAGCCGCCGGCGGCATTGGGAATCGAGGCATTCCAGCCATCGCCCGGGCTGCTCGCGCAGCGCGTCACGCTCGATGCCGCACAGCGTCGCGACATTCATGCCCAGGTAATGAACCTCCCCCTGCCACCAGTCCACGCTCGTTGCGTAGACCACGGCGGGAGATGCACACAACATGGCATCCATGAAGCGCGGCAGAAACTGCAATGACGTCGCCGGCATGCTCATCGTGCCCCCCTTGCCCTTCCGTTCCCTGGCCCGCCGCCTCGATACACGCCCTTGAAGACGGTATCAGTCGCCGCCGCGATCTCCGGATGCACGGCGCCGGGGCACGCCGCCTGCGGCCTCTTCGGGCCCGATCGACGGCTTCGCGGTCTTTTTCTCGTTGTCGGGACTGACGCCACTGCCTAAGCTGCGCGCCCGGCCGCCTTTCAGGGGCGCGGCCGGCGTCCCGGCGACCGGCGTCCCGGCCCCCGTGCACCCGGCGGCCAGTGCAGCCAGTTCGCGATGGCTCATGACCACCCGCTCGGCTCCCGCGCCTTCGACCCAGAGAATCCACAATGCCGGTGCCTCGCGGGTCTGATCCACGCCGACCACGCGCCCCTCGCGCTGTCGTTCGGGATCTCGCAGGGTCGCACCGATCAAGAGATGAGCCTGAGCAACACAGTCACGCATGATGGCGGTTCGCACAGTCGTCAGGGCCGGCGGCATCACGATTCTGCGCGTGACGCCGCCGCGGCCCGATGAATGAATGGAGTTGTCGTCCCAGTGTATCAGCTAATCCTGCAGTCGGGGCGCAATGCAAGTCCAGCCTAGCAGGCCGGGCGACGGAACGCGTCGGCAATCCGGCCGACCATGACGCAGGACAAGGAACCCGGGCGCGGTGGGGAAACGAAAAAAGGGTGCCTCCAGGGCACCCCAAGCACTCGCTAGCTCAGTTCTTCGAATCAGGGCGGCGGCGCGACGGCAAACCGTTCGTGCGGAGCCGTGAGTGCGCGAAACCGTGCGACCGCCACGCCGCCACACCGGGTGGGATACGTCGTCAGGCTGCAGCGGCCTGCATGGCCAGCGCCGTATCCAGCATGCGGTTGGAGAAGCCCCACTCGTTGTCGTACCAGGCCATGATCTTGACCAGGCGGCCGTTGACGCGGGTGTGGTTGGCGTCGAAGGTGGAAGAGTGGGCGTCGTGGTTGAAGTCGATCGACACCAGCGGCTGGGCATTGACCGCCAGCACCGGCGAGTCGGCGGCGGCCTTCTCGACGATGGCGTTGATCTCCTCCTTGGTGGTCTCGCGCCCGGCCGTGAAGGTCAGGTCGACCAGCGAGACGTTGATCACCGGCACCCGCACCGCCAGGCCGTCGAGCTTGCCGTCGAGCTCCGGCAGCACCAGACCCACCGCGGCGGCCGCGCCGGTCTTGGTGGGAATCATCGACTGCGTGGCGCTGCGCGCCCGATACGGATCCTTGTGATAGACGTCGGACAGATTCTGGTCGTTGGTGTAGGCGTGCACGGTGGTCATCAGGCCGTTGTCGATGCCCACGCTGTCGTTGAGCGCCTTGGCCACTGGCGCCAGGCAGTTGGTGGTGCAGGACGCATTGGAAACGACACGATGATCGGCGCTCAGCACGTCATCATTGACGCCATAGACGATGGTAGCATCGGCATCCGGGCTGGGTGCCGAGATCAGCACGCGCCGGGCACCGGCTTCGAGATGCTTGCCGGCATCGGCCTTCTTGACGAACAACCCGGTGCACTCCATGACCAGGTCGATGTCGAGCGAGCTCCACGGCAGTTGCGCCGGATCGCGCTGGGCGAGGATGCGAATCCGGTCGTCGCCGACGGTCAGCGATTCCTCGTCGTGCCCGACCTCCGGCGCAAAGCGCCCGTGAACGCTGTCATGCTTGAGCAGATGCGCATTGAGCGCCGGATCGCCGAGGTCGTTGATGGCGACCACCTGCACACGATCCCGATAGCCGTTTTCGTAGAGCGCTCGCAGCACGTTGCGACCGATGCGTCCGAAACCGTTGATGGCGACACGCAGTGTCATGGTGGCCTCCTTCGATGCGACTGGCGTGAACCCGGTACATGGCCGCCGTCCGATCCGCGGGTGACGGCCGGGAGGCAACCACGATGAAATAATCCTACGCTTTGCCCACAATTTGGCCCAAAGGATGACGACGTTCAAGTAATTTTTTTGGTAAGTTTACACACATCCTCACCCAAGACCGCCGACAAGAGGTTGCCATGGCTGTTCACGACACCGTCTCCCGCGTGACCCGGCGCATCCGCGAGCGCTCCGCGCAGCGGCGCGCCGACTACGAGCGCCACATGCAGGCACAGCATCACCACGGCGTGCACCGCGGCGAGCTCTCCTGCGGAAACCTGGCCCACGGCTTCGCCGCCTGCGGCCCTCAGGACAAGAATCAGCTCAAGCTGATGAACAGTGCCAACCTGGGGATCGTTTCGTCATATAACGACATGCTCTCGGCGCACCAGCCGCTGGCCCCCTTCCCCGACATGATCAAGGATGCGGCGCGGCAGATGGGCTCCACGGCCCAGTTCGCCGGCGGCGTGCCGGCCATGTGCGACGGCGTGACCCAGGGGCAGCCGGGCATGGAGCTGTCACTGTTCTCCCGCGACGTGATCGCCATGGCCACCGCCGTGGCGCTGTCGCACAACATGTTCGACGCGGCACTCTACCTGGGCATCTGCGACAAGATCGTGCCGGGGCTGTTCATCGGCGCGGCGCGCTTCGGCCACCTGCCGGCGATCTTCGTGCCCGGCGGCCCCATGACCAGCGGTTTGCCGAACAAGGAAAAGGCCCGCGTCCGCCAGCGCTACGCGGAAGGCAAGGCGGGGCGCGACGAGTTGCTCGAGGCCGAGTCGGCGTCCTACCACAGCCCGGGCACCTGCACCTTCTACGGCACCGCCAACTCCAACCAGCTGATGATGGAGATGATGGGCCTGCACCTGCCGGGCGCCTCCTTCGTCAACCCCGGCACGCCGCTGCGCGAGGCGCTGACCCGCTACGCCGCCGAGCAGTCGGTGCGCAACAGCGAGCCGGGCGGTAACTACCGGCCGTTCTGGCAGCAGATCGACGAGAAGGCGATCGTCAACGCCATGGTCGGCCTGCTGGCCTCGGGCGGCTCCACCAACCACACCCTGCACCTGGTCGCCATGGCCGGCGCTGCCGGGCTGACCCTGACCTGGGACGACTTCGCCGAACTCTCCGCGGTCACCCCCAGTCTGACCCGCATCTATCCCAATGGTCAGGCCGACGTGAACCATTTCCAGGCCGCCGGTGGCATGAGCTTCCTGATCCGCGAGCTGCTCGACGCCGGCCTGCTGCACCGCGATGTGCCCTGCGTGTTCGGCGGCGACCTGTCCGACTACACCAAGGAGCCATTCCTCGAGGACGGCAAGCTGGTGTGGCGCGAAGGCCCCACCGAAAGCCACGACCTCGACGTGCTACGGCCGGTCGCCGAGCCGTTCTCGCCCACCGGCGGGCTTGCCGTGCTCGACGGCAACCTGGGGCGCGGCGTGATCAAGATCTCCGCGGTCAAGCCCGAGCTGCGCCGCGTCGAGGCGCCGGCACGCATCTTCAGCGACCAGCGCCAGCTGAAGGCGGCCTTCGAGGCCGGCGAGCTCGACCGCGACGTGGTCGTGGTAGTGCGCTTCCAGGGCCCGCGCGCCAACGGCATGCCCGAGCTGCACCAGCTCACGCCCTTCCTGGGTGTGCTCCAGGACCGCGGCTATCGGGTCGCGCTGGTCACCGACGGGCGCATGTCGGGGGCATCGGGCAAGGTGCCCGCGGCGATCCACGTCACCCCGGAAGCCTACGACGGCGGCCCGCTGGCTCGTCTGCGCGACGGCGACGTGATCCGCCTCGACCCCGAGAACGGCGAGCTGCGCGCCCTGGTCGACGAGACCGAGTGGCAGGCCCGCGAACTGGCCACCACCGACATCGAGGAGTATCGCTACGGCATGGGTCGTGAGCTGTTCGCCGGCTTCCGCAGCCTGGTCGGTGGTGCCGAGGACGGCGCGGCGACCTTCGGCGGCTTCGAGGCCCGCGACGTCGACGAGGGCTCGCAGGCATGACGCGCCCGGCACTGATCGGCGATATCGGCGGCACCAACGCCCGCTTCGCGCTGGTGACGCCGGACACCTTCACGCCCTACGCGATCCGCACCCTGGCCTGCGCGGACTACCCGACGCTGGAGGCGGCGATCCGCGCCTATCTGGCGCAGGCCGAGGCCACGGGCGAGAGTGCCCCGCGAGAAGCCTGCCTGGCCTTCGCCTGCCCGGTGCATGACGACGAGGTGCGCATGACCAACAACGCCTGGCGCTTCTCCAAGCGTCAGGTCAAGGCGGCGCTCGGCCTCGAGCTGTTCAAGGTGATCAACGACTTCACCGCCCAGGCGCTGGGCGTGCCCCACGTCGCCGACGAGGAGCGGGTGGCCATCGGCGAGGGCCGCAGCGAGCCCCACCGGGCCTGCCTGGTGATCGGCCCGGGCACCGGACTGGGCGTGGCCGGACTGTTTCCCGGACGCCACGGCTGGATCCCCCTGCCCACCGAGGGCGGCCACGTCACCTTCGCGCCCACTGACGACGAGGAGCAGGCCCTGCTCGACTACTTCCGCGCCCGTTACGGGCGCGTCTCGGTGGAGCGCGTGCTGTGCGGCCAGGGGCTGCTGGATCTCTACCACGCCCACGCCCTGCTGGCCGGCCGCGAGGCCGCCCTGCCCTCGCCGGCGGCCGTCACCGAGGCCGCCGGCCGGGGCGACGAGCTGGCCGGACGCACGGTGCGCCGTTTCCTGAAGATTCTCGGCGATGTGTGCGGCGACGCCGCCCTGACGCTGGGCGCTCTCGGCGGGGTCTACCTGTGCGGCGGCATCGTGCCGCGCCTGCTCGACTACGTGGCGGACAGCGACTTTCGCCGCGCCTTCGCCGACAAGGGCCGCATGAGCGCTTACAATGCCAACATTCCGGTGTGGGTGGTCACGGCGCCCTGGACGGGGCTGCTGGGCGCCTGCGAGGCATTGCACAACGAGGAGGTCGAATGATTCCCGCTTCTCTGCGCGAACAGCTCGAAGCGACGCGGGGCCAGCGCCACGCCGTCTGGGCCGGACGCGACATCTGGCTGGCCAACGAAGCCTGGGGCGAGCTGATCGTCAGTCTGCAGGGCGCCCAGGTGCTTCACTATTTACCGGCCCCCGAAACCGGGCCAGCCGCAGGCGCTCGCCCGGCGCCCACGACCGATGACGGCTGGCTGTGGGTCACGCCCACGCCCCAGCCGTTGCCCGGCGCCATCCGTGGCGGCATTCCGCTGTGCTGGCCGTGGTTCGCCGACGAGCGCTTCGCCGACGAGTCTCCGGAGCGCAACGGCCCGCTGCACGGCCCGGCGCGCAAGGCCGAGTGGCGGCTGGAGGCCGTCGACGAGCATGAGGAAGGCGTCGAGCTTCACCTGTCGCCGACCGAGCGCCTGCACGGCCAGCTCGTGCCGCGGGCGGTCATCCAGGCCAACGCCCGTCGTCTGCACGTGGAGCTGGTGACCGAGCACACCGGCGAGACCCCGGTGAAGCTCACCGGAGCCCTGCACACCTACTTCAGCGTCGCCGACGTTCACGCCTGCCGCGTCGAGGGGTTGGCCGGGGCGCGCTATCTCGACAAGCTCGACGGCTTCGCCGAGCGGGTCCAGCAGGGCGAGCTGGGCGTGCGCGGCGCCCTCGACCGCATCTATGCCTCCAACCAGCCCCCGGTGCTCGACGACGGCCGGCGGCGGCTGCGCATCGCCAAGCAGGGCAGCGACTCCACGGTGGTCTGGCATCCGGACACCGCCCTGCCCGACGACACCCCGGCCGAGGCCGGCCGGCACTTCCTGTGTGTCGAGACCGCCTGCACCCGGATCGACCCGGTATGGCTGGTGCCCGGCGCCCAGCACGTGCTGGGCACGACCCTCAGCCGTGACGAGGACCGCCCTTCATGAGTGATGCCCCGGAGTTCGACGTTCCCTTCCTGCTGGGCATGATGCGCCTGCACGAGGCACACACCCTGGACACGCCCGCACGCCTGGCCGACTGGATCGAGGCGCGTCTCGACGAGGGTCTGCACTGGTTCGACCACGCCGATATCTACGGCGGCCGTGAGGGCGAGCGCCGCTTCGGCGAGGCCCTGAGCACGCGCCCCGCACTCGCCGCCCGGGTACGGGTGGTGACCAAGGCCGACATCGTGCTGCCCGAACTGGATACCTCGCCCCACGGCGTCAAGCATTACGACACCTCGCCCGACTACGTGACGACGGCCGTCGATGCCTCGCTGACGCGGCTGGGTGTCGAGCGGCTGGATCACTTCCTGATCCACCGCCCCGACCCGCTGATGGACGCCGAGGCCACGGCCGAGGCGCTGGACGGCCTCGTCGACAGCGGCAAGGTCGGCGCCATCGGTGTCTCCAACTTCCTGCCCGAGCAGTGGCGACGCCTGCAGCGCCACATGCGCCATCCGTTGACCGCTCACCAGCTGGAACTGTCGCTGGCGCACGCCGAGCCGCTGTTCGACGGCCTCTACGATGCCGTGCTGAACGACGGCCAACGCCCCATGGCCTGGTCGCCGCTGGGCGGCGGCACGGTGTTCGAGGATATACTGGGCGGCTCACTGGACCGCCTCGCCCGGGAACTCGGCGCCTCCCGGGGCGGCATCGCCCTGGCCTGGCTGCGGTGCATTCCCGGCCGTCCGGTGCCGGTCATCGGCACCCTGCGTGAATCGCGCATCCGCGAGCTGCTGCGCGACGGCGAGGTGGCACTCGACCGGGCGACCTGGTTTGCGCTGCTCGAGGAGTCCCGGGGGCATCGCGTGGCCTGACGGCGGGCGGCCCTCGGCCGCCCCCGTGACAAGCCCCGCAGGCTCTGCGAAGATCAGGTGACACGATTCACTCAATCGCGGCGTCGCCCCGACGCCGGCGCCTGCACCATTGCCCCGGGCCGCTCGCCGTGATCCCCGACACAACAAGAGAAGAGGACACGCCCTTATGTTCCAACTGACCCGCAGCGTGACCTGGCGCGCCCTCCAGGCGCTTCACCGGGACACCGCCAACGACCGCATTCGCGACTACTTTGCCGCCGACCCGGCGCGCTTCGACAAGATGAGTCTGCGTGTCGGCGGATTGTTCCTCGACTACTCCAAGCACCACATCTCCGACGCCGTCCTCGCCAAGCTGCTCGAGCTGGCCGATCACTCGGCGCTGGTCCAGCGCCGGGCACAGATGTTCTCCGGCGACATCATCAACGTCACCGAGGACCGCCCGGTGCTGCACACCGCGTTGCGCAACTTGGGCGACGACCCGGTGATGGTCGACGGCCACGACGTGATGCCCGAGATCAAGCGTACCCGCGAGCAGATCCGCGCCTTCTCCGAGGCGGTGCGCGACGGCAGCTGGAAGGGCTACAACGGCCAGACGATCAAGGATGTGGTCAACATCGGCATCGGCGGCTCGGACCTGGGGCCCAACATGGCCTGCCGGGCCCTGCTCAAGTACCGCAACCAGGACCTCAACTTCCACTTCGTCTCCAACGTCGACGGCGCGCACATCCAGAAGGTGCTGCGCCGGCTCGACCCGGCGACCACGCTGTTCATCGTCTCCACCAAGACCTTTTCCACCCAGGAGACGCTACTCAACGCCAAGACCGCGCGCCGCTGGTTCCTCGACAATGCCGGCGAGGACGCCGACGTGGGCGCCCACTTCGTCGCCGCCTCCACCAACCGCAAGGCGGCGATGGAATTCGGCATCCGCGAGGAGAACGTCTTCGAGTTCTGGGCCTGGGTCGGCGGGCGCTATTCGATGTGGTCGTCGATCGGCCTGCCCATCGCCCTGTCGATCGGCTTCGAGGGCTTCATGGAGCTGCTCGAGGGCGC
This sequence comes from Modicisalibacter sp., assembly GCF_055145905.1. Classification (NCBI taxonomy): domain Bacteria; kingdom Pseudomonadati; phylum Pseudomonadota; class Gammaproteobacteria; order Oceanospirillales; family Halomonadaceae; genus Modicisalibacter; species Modicisalibacter sp. The sequence goes on from NZ_JBSREH010000049.1 coordinate 75,262, forward strand.
CTACGAGATGGACCGCCATTTCATCGAGGCCCCCAACGCTCGCAACATGCCGGTGCTGATGGCGCTGATCGGCATCTGGTACATCAACTTCCACGGCGCCGAAACCCAGGCCATCGTGCCCTACGATCAGGCCCTGCATCAGCTGCCGGCGTTCCTCCAGCAGCTCGACATGGAGTCCAACGGCAAGTCGGTGGACATCTTCGGCCACCCGGTCGACTACAAGACCGGACCGATCGTCTGGGGCCAGACCGGCTCCAACGGCCAGCACGCCTTCTTCCAGCTCCTCCACCAGGGCACTCGCTACGTGCCGATCGACTTCATCGCCTCGCTCAAGCCCGACGACGGCATGGAGGAGCATCACTTCGCCCTGCTCACCAACATGCTCGCCCAGGCCAACGCCTTCATGGAGGGCAGCCAGCAGGGCAGCCAGCTCGACCCCTACAGCTGCCCGGGCAACCGCCCGTCAAGCTCTCTGCTGCTCGATGAGCTGACCCCGCGCAACCTCGGCGCGCTGATTGCACTCTACGAGCACAAGGTGTTCGTCCAGGGGGTAATCTGGAACATCAATTCCTTCGACCAGTGGGGGGTGCAGCTCGGCAAGCGCATCGCCGGCGAGATCAGCGAGCGCATCGACGAGCGGGTTCAGGACTTCGACGCCTCGACCCAGGGCCTGCTGGCCCTGGTGCGTCAGCATTTCCCCGCCCATCAGGGCCGGGATGCGGGGCCGAACGAGGCGCCTGACAAGGCCAAGGCCAAATCCACCAGCCGGAGCAAGCGCTCATGATCCCCGTCATCGCCTTCGGCGAGGCGCTCGTCGATATGCTCTCCAGCCGCCTCGGCGACGATGTCACCGACGGCCCGGAGACCTTCACTCCCTACGCCGGCGGCGCCCCGGCCAACGTCGCCGTGGCCTGCACGCGACTCGGGGTACCCAGCCGCTTCCTGGGCATGGTCGGCGACGACCGCTTCGGCCGCTTCCTGACCGCCGAGATGGCCAGCCACGGCGTCGACACCTCGGGCGTGGTGACGACCAGGGAGGCCCGCACCGCGCTGGCCTTCGTCTCCCGCGACGCCGACGGCGAGCGGACCTTCGACTTCTACCGGCCGCCCGCCGCGGACCTGCTCTATCGCCTCGAGCATCTGCCGACTGGGGTGTTCGCCGAGCCGGCGATCGTCCATCTGTGCAGCAACAGCCTCACCGAGGAAGCGATCGCCGAGACCACTCTGGCGCTGGCCGACATCGCCCGGCGCTCGGGCAGCCTGGTCAGCGTCGACGCCAACCTGCGCCACAACCTGTGGCCCGAAGGGCAAATCGACATCGGCCGCGTCACCGCCCTGCTCGATCGCGCCGACCTGCTCAAGCTCTCTGCCGAGGAAGTCGAGGCACTGCGCGGCGGCCATTCGGTGGAGGCCTGGCTCAACCAGCGCTTCGCCGCCGGCGTGAAGCTGATCGTGATCACCGACGGCGGCGCGGACGTGGCGGTTCATCGACTCAACCAGCGCCTCGCGATCGCCCCGCCGGCGGTCAGGGCCGTCGACACCACTGCCGGCGGCGACGCCTTCATCGGCGGGCTGCTCGCCCAGCTGGCCGAGGCCGAGGTTACGGCCGAGACCTTCGCCGAGTGGTGCGACGACACCGCACGCCTCGAGCGGGCCGTGGACGTGGCCTGTCGCTGCGGCGCGCACGCCGTGACGCGCCCCGGCGCCTACGCGGCGCTACCGTCGAAGGCGGATCTCGAGCGGCTCCGGGGCGAGGCGGAGTAGGCGACCTCTTACTCGGCGGCCAGCCGCCGCGTCAGCCAGTCACCGATGTCGGTGATCTGCTCGGGGCACAGGGCGTGGGCCATGGGGTAGGTGCGATAGTGCGCCGGCAGTCCCAGTTCGCGGACGCGGTCGTAACCGGCGCGCCCCAGCGCCTCGGGCACGATCGGGTCGAAGGTGCCGTGATGCACCTCGACCTCGAGGGTCTGGTTGGCGTCGGCGACACCGAGCGTGTCGCCGGTGGCGAAGTAGGTGGACATCGCCAGCAGCCCCGCCAGCGGCTGCGCATAGGTCAGCGCCGCCTCGTAGGCCACCGCCCCGCCCTGCGAGAAACCGGCAACGATGATACGCCGGCTGTCGATCCCCGCATCGCGCTGGGCGTCGATCAGCGCATGCACGGTCTGCGCCGAGGCCTTGAGCTGCTCAACGTCGACCTTGCGTGACAGATCCATCTCGAGGATGTCGTACCAGGCCGGCATGCGCATGCCGCCGTTGACGGTCACCGGACGGCTCGGCGCGTGCGGCAGCACCACCCGCAGGGCCAGCTCCCGCGGCAGGCCGAGCGCCGGCACCAGCGGTTCGAAGTCGCTGCCGTCGGCCCCCAGGCCGTGCAGTAGAATCAGTGCGGCATCCGCCGCCTGCCCGTTACGGGGTTCGATCACCAGTGGCTCGCGTGCCATGCCCTTCTCCTCGGCGCCATGTCGGTTCAACAAGAGTCGGTTCAACAGAAGCGCCAGCCTATCACGGCGCCCGCCTCCGCGCCCTAGAACGGCCAGACCCGCGGGATCAGCAGCAGTGATGTGACCGCCACCAGCACGCTCAGCGGCCCGCCGACGCGCAGGAAGTCGCCGAAGCGATAGCCGCCCGGACCGTGAACCATCAGGTTGGTCTGGTAGCCGAGCGGGGTCAGAAAGCTCGCCGAGGCAGCGAACATCACCGTGACGGCAAACGGCATGACGCTCACTCCCAGGCTCTCGGCGCTGGCGGTGACGATGGGGAAGGCAATCACCGCCGCAGCGTTGTTGGTCACTACCTCGGTGAGCAGCGCCACCAGCACATAGGTGCCGATCAGCAATAGATAGGGATTGCCACCGGCAAGCGTCATCGCCTGCTGGGCCACGACCGCCGCCGCGCCGGAGCTCTCCAGCGCCGCGCCCAGGCCGAAGGAGGCGCCGATGGTCAGCAGCACCTGGGTATCCATGCCGCGCTTGGCCGCACTCACCGAACAGCAGCCGCTGAGCAGGCTGGCCAAGGCCCCCAGCATCGCCGCATTGAGCATGCTCAGCACACCGAAGCTGGCCAGCGCCACCACGCCCGCCAGGATCGTCCAGGCCAGCCAGGCTTTCTCGTGTACCGGCCGCGCCTGGCCGTTGAGCGAACTGACAAGCAGGAAGTCCCGCGACTGGCGATGGCGCTCGATGAACGGGGGCCGCGCCTCGAGCAGCAGCACATCGGCCGGCTGCAGGCGCACCTGACCCAGGTTGCCGTCGACACGCTCGCCATTGCGGCACACCGCCAGCACGGCGGCCCCATAGAGGGTGCGAAAGTGCCCCTCGCGGATGCAGCGGCCGATGAACTGGCACTGGTCGGACACCACTGCCTCGACCAGCCGCCGTTCGCGAAAATCCTTCTTCAGGCTCGACTCGCCGAAACTCGACGGGCGCAGGCCGCGGAACTGCTGCAGTTCGATGGCCGCCTCACGGGTACCGGCGAACACCAGCTTGTCGCCGGCCTTGAGCGTTTCGCCGGGGCCGACGACGCTGACCACGTTGCCGTCACGCTCGATCTCGACCAGGAAAAGCCCACTCAAGTGGCGCAGGCCGGCTTCCTCGACGCTCTTCTCGACCAGCGGCCCGTCCGGGTCGACGGCCATCTCGATGGTGAACTCGCGGGGATTCTCGAAGACCTGGGTGGCGCTGCGCCGATCGGGCAGCAATCGACGCCCGACCAGCAGCAGGTAGGCCAGCCCCACCAGCGTCACCGGCACGCCGACCCAGGCGATGTCGAACAGCTGCAACGAGGCGTCGGGATAGCGTGTGGACAGCAGGCCGTTGACCACCAGGTTGGTACTGGTGCCCAGCAGCGAGCAGGTACCGCCGAGGATCGAGGCGAAGCTCAGCGGCATCAAGAAGCGATGGGCCTTCAGGCTGCGCCGCCGGCTCCAGCTCAGCACTGCCGGGATATAGGTGGCCACCACTGGGGTGTTGTTGAGGAAAGCGCTCATCGCCGACACCGGAATCAACAGCCTGGCCAGCGCCCCGCTCTCGTCGCGCGGGCGGCCCAGCACGTAGCGGATGATCAGGTCCATGCCGCCAGTCTCGCGGATGCTGGCCACCAGCACGTACATGAACGCCACGGTGAACAGGCCGTCGTTGGAGAAGCCGGACAGCGCCTGCTGCGGGCTGATCACGCCCAAGGTCAGCAGGGCGATGACGCCGCCGAGCAGGATCATGTCGGCGCCGATCCGCGTCGTGCCCATCAGCAGGAACACGAGGGAGACGGTCGCGAGCGAGATCCAGGCATCGGGAGACATGGCGGTCCTGCGGCTGAAGGGAATCACACCGCATTCTGACCGCCATGCTTTATATCATGAAGTTATTTGTGGAAATTTGGCTAGACTCTAATCGCCTAAGGAAGCGCTGAATAAATTGGCGAGCGACGTAAAGCACGAGGCGTACGGAGCACAGGAACCGGAGCCTATGAGTTATAGGTGAGGATTCCGAGCACCGCACAACGAAGTGATTTGCCCGCGCAGCCATTTATCCAGTGTTTCCCTAAGCGCTCTCCGTGGAGGGCGGCTTCGCCCCGCCCAGCCCCCAGGGGGCCGCCAGCGATTGAATGGGCATGCTGCGCCGCCGCTCGAAACCGGGCAGAAGCTGTTCCGCGGCGACATCGCGCTGTGTCATGGGCTGCGTTTCGCGCTCGGCGAGATCGCTGAGCACATCGGGCGTCATCACCTCGGCCGGGATGCACACCAGCTTGTGACGCGCCATCCACTCGCCCGCCCGGATGCTGCTGGTGTAGCGCAGCAGCGGTGCCGAGGCGACCATGCCCAGCAGTACCGGCGACAGCCACCAGAAGAACAGTGGGGCGTAGTAATAGCTGACCGCCCCCCAGAGCAGGCCCAGCAGGGTCATCGCCCCGGTGCGCCGCCAGGCCACGCTCCAGGGAATCAGCCGCCCGCCGCGTACCTGGGAACTCCACGACACGGTGCGCCCGAGCAACACGCTGACCACGAACCAGGCGTGAAAGGCCATCATCAGCGGCGCGATGAGAATCGAGAACACCACCTCCAGCAGAGCGCTCAGCGTCAGGCGCACGGCACCGCCGAATTCCCGGCGACGCTGGGCCAGGGCCACGATCACGCCCAGCAGCTTGGGCAGCAGCAGCATCAGCACGGTGATCACCAGCAGTGAAGCGATCATCGCCACCTTGGACTCCGGCCACTCCGGAAACAGCTGATAGCCCTCGTTGAAGAAACGCACCTTGGCCACCGCACGAACCACCGCATCCACGGTACTCAACCCCAGCATGATCAGCCACAGCAGCGAGGCCATGTAGGCCAGCGCGCCGAGCAGGAAATGCAGGCGGTTGATGGGGTGCAGGCCGCGGGCGAACAGCAGGCGCAGGTGCTGCATGTTGCCCTGGCACCAGCGCCGGTCGCGCTTGGCATAGTCGACCATGTTGCCGGGCAGTTCCTCGTAGCTGTCCTCGACCCCGGCGTGCAGACGCACCTCCCAGCCGGCGCGGCGCAGCAGCGCCGCCTCGACGAAGTCGTGACTGAGGATCTCGCCACCCAGCGGGGCCTTGCCCGGCAGCGGCGGCAGCCCGCAGTGCTCGACGAAGGCCTCGATGCGGATGATGGCGTTGTGGCCCCAGTAGTTGGCGGTATCGCCCTGCCAGACGCTCTGCCCGGCCGCCAGCATGGGGCTGTAGAGCGTGGCGGCGAACTGCAGAAAGCGCCCGAACAGGGTGTTGGAGCGCGCCGGCAGCGGCACGGTCTGCAGCAGCCCGAGTCGGGGATTGGCCTGCATGGTCGCCGCCAGGCGCACCAGGGTCTCGCCACCCATCACGCTGTCGGCGTCGAGCACGATCATGCTCTCGTAGGCGTCGCCCCAGCGGCAGCAGAACTCCGCCAGGTTGCCGACCTTGCGGCCGATATTGCGCTCGCGGCGCCGGTAGTAGAGCTTGAGCCCGCCGGGCATGCGCTCGCTCAGCGCCGCCGCGGCGCGGCGTTCGGCATCGGCGATTTCCGAATCGGTGGTGTCACTGAGCAGAAAGACATCGAAGGCCTCGGCCTTGCCGGTCGCCGCCAACGACTGGCACGTCGCCTCGAGACCGGCGATCACCCGGGCGGTGTCCTCGTTGTAGACCGGCATCACCAGGGCGATGCGCCGATTGGGATCGAGAGTTTCCGACAGCGGCGCGGCCCGCTTGAGGGTCAGCGGGTCACGCCGGGTGATGACGACCAGAAAACCGGCGATCGCCGACCAGAACGACATCGTCAGCCAGGCGAACATGCACACGAACAGGGCCAGGATGGCCCCTTCCAGCACCGTCAGCCCGTTGGCGCGCAGGATGTCGAACATCATGTAGGCACCCTGCAGGCTGGTCAGGATCGCCAGCGTGAAGAACACCAGCCGCCGCAGGCCGAGCATCGGCATGCGCTGGGCCGGTGGCGTCGCGCTCCCGGCCGCCGGCGCTTCGGCCGTAGTCCCGGAGGCGGACGACGAGACGGCTTCAGGACGCTCCTGAAGCGCAACATCGGGGGACGTATCCGTGCCCTGGCTCACCCCCGGGGCACGAGGATCAGTTTCATAGGACATCGGGATTCCACAGGTAGCTCCAGGTTTCGGTCAACCGCTGACCACGCAGCGTCAGGGACAGCTGCATGTCGGCGGACGCGCCTTGCGGGTCCAGGGTGAACATGGCCCGCCAGGTGTCGCCGTCGGGCAGCGGCCGGACGCTGAGGTCGCTGACCTTGCCCTGGCTCACGTTCAGGTCGGCCTGCACCGGCTGCGAGGCGTCCAGCCCGGCCAGTTCGCCGCCGCGGAAGTCGACGATGAAGCGACGCAGGGTATGCGGCGGCGGCTCGGCCTGCCCCGGATCCGCCGCCCAGCCGTTGCGCATGCGGATCGCGCGCCCCAGCGTCTCGCCGGGCACGGTGGCGTCCCGGGTGGCGAGGCGGTAGCGATAATGGCGCGACTGACCGGCCTTGAAGGGCGTATCCGGCACCCAGTAGGAGACGATGTTGTCGTGGATGGTGCGCTCGGTGGGAATCTGGACCAGCTCGACGCCGCCCTCGCCCCAGTCGCCTTCGCGCGGCTCCACCCACAGGCTGGGGCGGCGCTGATAGGCGGCATCCAGATCCAGGTAGTGCTCGAAGTCACGATCCTGCTGCATCAGGCCGAAGCCACGAGGGTTGGTATCGCGCAACTGGGTGACGTTCAGCGACGGCGGATTGGACAGCGGCCGGCGAATCCACTGCCCGCTCGAGGTGTTCATGAGCAGGCCGTCGGAATCGTGTGCTTCGGGCCGGTAGTCGTCGAAGTCCTCCAGGCTGTTCTCGCCGTGCAGGAACATGCTGGTCAGCGGCGCGACACCGAGCTTGCCGACATCCTCGCGGGCGAACAGGCGGGCGTCGACGTCCACCACGGTCTGGCGGCCGGCATGCACGTCGAAGCGGTAGGCGCCGGTGACCGAGGGGCTGTCGAGCAGCGCCAGCAGCGTCATGGTCGAGGCGTTGGGTTCCGGACGGACCAGCCAGAAGGCCCGGAAGGCCGGATACTCCTCGCCGCCCTGGGTCGCGGTGTCCACCGCCAGCCCGCGGGCGGACAAACCGTAGCGCTGTCCGCGCCCGGCAAGCCGGAAGTAGGACGCCCCCAGGAAGACGGCGATCTCGTCCTTGTAGTCCGGCGTATTGACCGGGTAGTGCAGGCGGAAGCCGGCGAAACCCAGCTTGGCCGGGTCGATCTTTTCCACCTTCTCCTTCAGCGACGCCGACTCGCCGCGGTATTCGAACATGCCGGGGTCGAAGGCCAGATCCTCGATGCGTCCGCCCTTGAGGACATGCATCTCGACCGGGTTGTCGTAGAGAAAGCCGGGATGAAAGAACTGGACCTCGAACAGCCGGTCGTCCCGCCACAGGGCGTGCTCGGGCCGAAAGCGGATGTCGCTGTAGGTGTTGTGGTCAAGCTCCTTGAGAAAGGCGGGCAACGTCGATTGCGGCGCCTGATAGTCGCTGTCGGCGAGCTTGCGGGCACGTTCGACGACATGCTCGAACAGCGCCTGGGGTGTCCAGTCCTCGCGGGGGGGCTGGTTCGGCGACGAAAGCGGAACCTGCTCGGCAGCCCTGGCCGGCGCCGAATCCGTTCCGCCAGAGGGCGTTTCCTGGGCATTGGCCACCGGCAAGCCCGCACACGCGAGCCCCAGCGCCAGATATTGCCACACATTCATGGGCGTTCCTCATTCCCAAAATTGACAATGCGTCCCTTCCGTTCACTGCCCACAATATAGCGGTTTGGCACTCGCTGCGCGTTCGCGCAATGATGGAGCTCCCCGTACCGGAGCCGGTGGCGGACACCGGTGAGGAGTCGTCCCCTGTATCGAGGCCTGTTGATTCTTGTCGTCGTCGAAGGCTGGCTGATTGCCCTGAGCCGCCTGGCCCCCGCCATGACCGGCGGCGGCTGGCCGGCCCTCGAAGGGCTGTGGCTGATCCTGGCCCTGAGCCTCGTCGGCCCCGGCCTTCGCCGTTGCCTGGCCTGGCCGGCGGCCGGCGCGCTCGGGCTGGCGACGCTGCTGGTGCTGCTCGATGACCTGGCCCGACTGAGTCTGGGCCGCGCCTTCAACCCGTTGCTGGATGCCAGCCTGCTCGGCCCAGCCTACCATCTGATGGTCGATAATGTCGGCAAGTTCCTTGCGCCGCTGATTCTGGCCGCCGGTGCGGCGGCGATCATAACCCTTGTCTGGGGCGGCGCGCGACTGCTGGCCCGGCTCCCGGCCGTGCAGGGCCGGCGCCGGCGCGGCGCGCTCGTCGCCCTGCTCGTGCTGTCGTTGCCCGTGGCGGCGTCGGGTCACGCTGCCACCCCTCTGATGACCCTGGTCATGCGCCACTGGCAGCAGGGCGTGGAGACCCGCCAGGCCTGGGCCGCCTTCCGGCAGCAGCTCGCCGACGGCCACGCCCGCCCGGCCGCGGCGCTGCCGGGGCTGGCCGGGCGCGACGTGAGCCTGGCCTTCATCGAGTCCTACGGGGTCTCGGCCCTGTTCGACCCGCGCTATGCGCCCGTCATCGCTCCCCGGCTGGCGGCCATGCAGCGCCGCTTCGACGCCGCCGGCCTGCACGTCGCCACCTCGCGGCTGACCTCGCCGGTGCAGGGCGGCCAGTCCTGGCTGGCCCATGGCACGGTCATCAGCGGGCTGTGGCTGACCAGCCAGCGGCATTACGACCTATTGCTGACGCGCGACAGCCCGACCCTGATCGACGATTTCCGGCTGACCGGCCACAGGAGCGTGGCCATCATGCCGGCGATCACCGCGCCCTGGCCGGCCGGTCGCCGGCTGGGCTACGACATCCGCCTGGCCGCCCGGGACATTCCCTACCGGGGACCGGCGCTCAACTGGGTGACCATGCCCGACCAGTACACCTGGCGGTTCTTCGCGGACTACCGGCGCAGCCAGTCACGGCCGCTGTTCACCGAACTGGCGATGATCTCGAGCCATGCGCCCTGGACGCCGATTCTGCCGCTGCTGGATGACTGGGATGACCTGCAGGAGGGGCGGCGCTTCGACCGCTGGGCGACGGCCGGGCCGGCACCGGAAGTGCTGTGGCAGGACGCGGGGGACGTGCGTCGCCACTATATCCGCGCCATCGACTATGCCCTGGCCGCGATGGCCGGCTTCGCCGAGCGCTACCTGGGCGAGCACCAGCTGCTGATCGTGCTCGGCGATCACCAGCCGGCCCCGCTGATCACCGGCGACAAGGCCAGCCGCGACGTGCCGATCCACGTCATCAGCCGCGACGTCGCGCTGATCGCCCGCTTCGAGGCGGCGGGCTTCCGGCCCGGCCTGTGGCCGAGCGACGCGCCGGCGAGCCGGCGCCAGGATGCGCTGCGCGGCCTGCTGCACCGGCTGTTCGGCGCCCGCTCCCGGCAGGGCATCGCAGTTGGCTCTGACAAGGGGCTATCGAAGTGAGTTTACCAACGCCTGATCCGTCGACAGGTCCCGGAGCGCCGGACCGATGAGGGGTGCTGTGAACCCCGGGAAGCCGACCCGGCTCAGAAATCCACCACCAGATCGCCCTTGGGCCGGCTGCAGCAGGACAGGATGTAGCCCTCGGCGATATCCTCGTCGGTGATCCCGCCGTTGTGGTCCATCTCCACCTCACCGGCCTTGAGGCCCACCCGGCAGGTGCCGCAGATGCCCATGCCGCAGGCCTTGGGGATGTGCAGCCCCAGCTTGGAGGCCGCGGCATGCACCGTCTCGCCGGGCTGGATGCGCACGCTCTTGCCGGTCCCGGCGAACTCCACCTGCACCATGTCGCTGTAGTCGAGCTCCTCGGCCTCCGCCTCGGCCTGCTCGGCCAGCTCGCGCACGTCCTCGCGCACATCCAGCGGCGTGGCACCGAACGACTCCTGGTGGTAGCGCGCCATGTCGAAGCCGTTGCTGCGCAGGATCTTCTTGACGGCGTTCATGTACGGCGTCGGCCCGCAGCAGAAGATCTCACGCTCGAGGTAGTCCGGCACCATCAGTTCGAGCATCGCCTGGGTGAGGAAGCCGCGGTAGCCGGCCCATGCCTCGCCGATGTCGGACTTGTTCTCGCAGACCACGTGCAGCTTGAACTCGGGCAGCCGCGAGAACATGTGCACCAGCTCGCGATGGAAGATCACGTCCCCCGGCGAGCGGGCACTGTGCACGAATTCGACATCGACATCGGCATTGGTGTCGAAGAACCAGCGCGTCATCGACATCAGCGGCGTGATCCCCACGCCTCCCGACAGGAACAGTACCTTGTCGGAGGGGTAGTCGATGACGTTGAAGTCGCCCACCGGGCCGTGCACGGCCAGCTCGTCACCGACCTTGAGGTTGTCGTGCAGCCAGTTGGATACCTTGCCGTCGGGCAGGCGCTTGACGGTGATCGAGAAGCTGTAGGGAATCGACGGCGAACTGGAGATGGTGTACGAGCGCATGATCGGCTCGCCGTCGATCTCCAGCTCCAGGGTGACGAACTGCCCGGGCTTGAAGAAGAACAGCACCGGCTGCTCGGCCATGAAGCAGAAGGTCCGCACATCCAGGGTTTCCTGGATCACCTTGACGCAGCGCACCCGGTGGCGGCCATTGGTCCAGGTCTGAGTGGTAACCGGGTTGAAGAAGTTCATTGTCATTGCTGTCTCTGCCTGCCGGATCGTGAGCTGCCGGAACCCTGGCCCGCGAGGGCCGCGACGCCGCCCTCGATCTCGTCCCCGAGGGATCGCCGTACGGCAATTCTGGGTAGGCGCGCGCCGGGCCACTTGTCTGGCAACGACGCACGCATGCCCGTCAGGCCATGCACCACCGCGCTGCGCGACGACCACGTCGCCCTGAATATCGGCTCGTGTCGCCTGCAGACAATCATGCCGCCGGCGGCTCCGCCACACTCGCTGCAAATCGGGTGACAACGGGATGTCGTCCGCGGTACCACGCCTCTCGATTTCTCGACCTACATGACCCTAATCGCCGTCCTCGGGGGAGGCCGCGATGCACGAGGATTCCACGCCATGGACCTGATAGCCCAGACTGCCTTCGACGATCCGCTGGCCAACGTCAAGGAGGCCACCGCCAACCTGCTTCACGAACGCGACCGGCACTTCTCGCTGCCCCAGGCGTTCTACAATGACCCGCGGCTGTTCGCGCTCGACATGCAGGAGATCTTCACCAAGGAGTGGCTGTTCGCCGGCATGACCTGCGAGATTCCCGCCAAGGGCAATTTCATGACCGTCGAGGTCGGTGACAACTCGGTGATCATCGTCCGCGGGGCGGAGGGCCGGATTCACGCCTTCCACAACGTCTGCCGTCACCGGGGCTCGCGGCTCTGCGTCAAGGACAAGGGCAAGGTGGCCAAGCTGGTCTGCCCCTACCACCAGTGGACCTACGAACTCGACGGCCGGCTGCTGTTTGCCGGCACCGACATGGGCGACGACTTCGACCTGTCACGCTACGGGCTCAAGCCGGTGCACGTGCGCAGTGCCGGCGGCTTCCTGTTCATCAGCCTCGCCGAGCAGCCCCCGGCCATCGACGACTTCCTGGCCACCCTCGAGACCTATCTCGAGCCCTACCGGATGGACGAGGTGAAGGTCGCCGCGGAGTCGAGCATCGTCGAGCAGGCCAACTGGAAGCTGGTGATCGAGAACAACCGCGAGTGCTATCACTGCAATGGCGCGCATCCGGAACTGCTCAACTCGCTGCAGGAATTCGACGACACCGACGATCCACGCGCGACCGAGTCCTACAAGGCGCTGGTGGCCCGCAAGCAGGCCGACTGGGAGGCGGAAGACGTGCCCTGGCAGCTCGCCCGCATCGGCAAGCGCAACCGCCTGACGCGCACCCCGCTGCTCGACGGCACGGTGTCGATGACCCTCGACGGCCAGCCCGGCTGCCGGAAGCTGATGGGCCGGCTGACCAGCCCCGACATGGGCTCGCTGCGCATCCTCCACCTGCCCAATTCCTGGAACCACTTCATGGGCGATCACGCGGTGGTCTTCCGGGTCCTGCCGCTGGGCCCGCAGCGCACCCTGGTCACCACCAAGTGGCTGGTGCACAAGGACGCCGTCGAAGGCGTCGACTACCGACCCGACGAACTGCGCCGGGTGTGGGACGCCACCAACGACCAGGATCGCCGCCTGGCCGAGGAGAACCAGCGGGGCATCAACTCCGTGGCCTACCAGCCCGGCCCCTACTCCGAGACCTACGAGTTCGGGGTGATCGATTTCGTCGACTGGTACAGCGAACGCATGCTCTCCAACCTCGGTCATGCCCCGGCGCTGCACCTGGCCCGCGGCTGACGCCCCGCCGAAAGCCCCACCGCTTCCCGTGTCGCGCACGGCATTCCGCCCGGCCCCCAGGCCGGGCTTTTTTGTGGATTTCCCTTCCACACCCTAAATCCGGCCGTCCCTCGGCCGATATTCCTTCGAAGGAGGTAGCGATACTGCGTTGTTACCGCCTGTTCTTGACCCCGCGCGGGCCAGTAACGCCAGAAAAATCAACAACAAGGCAAGAATCCTGCCCCCCGGCTTCCCGGCACGGTGGCATGGAAACCTCTGCCGAAAACGATGCTCACAACGTACATCCCTTGATGCAGGAGTCTCACTTGTCATGAGTCGCAATATCCTGACCCGTCGCTGGTCGTCACTGGGCCTGCAAGCCAAGGTCATGACCCTGGTGCTGGTGCCCCTGATGCTCGTCACCAGCGGGCTGGTCGCCCTCACCATCCTCGACCGCATCGAGGACAACCAGAAGACCCTAGCCGAAGAGCGCCAGATGCTCATCGACGCGCGCAAGCAGTCGGTCAAGAACGTCGTCGAGACCGCCAAGTCGGCGATCGCGCCGATCGTCGCCGAGGCCGGCTCCGACGATCAGGACGCCAAGGAGCGCGCCAAGGACATCCTGCGCCGGCTGCGCTTCGACGGCAGCAACTACGTCTTCGTCTACGACTACCAAGGCACGAACCTGGTCCTGCCCCACAATCGCAAGCTGGAAGGGACCGACATGCTGGACAAGGAGGACGCCCAGGGGCACTTCCTGGTCAAGGACATGATCCAGGTCGCCAAGAACGGCGGCGGCTTCTATCAGTACCTGTGGCCCAACCCCGATACCCGGCAACCCGAACCCAAGTACTCCTACGCCGCCGGCATCCAGAAATGGGGCTGGATGCTCGGCTCCGGGGTCTACGTCACCGAGATCGACCAGGCGATGGCGGAAATCCGCGCCACCGCCGCCGCGGAGCTGCGCTCGGCGATCATTCGGGTGATCCTGCTGGGTCTCGGCATGCTGGTGATCGTGGCGCTGGTGGTCGGCTATCTGGTACGGCGTACCGTGCGGCCGCTGCGCGAGACCGCCGAGGCCATGAAGGACATCGCCAGCGGTCGGGGCGACCTGACCCGGCGCCTGCCGGTACGCAGTGACGACGAGATCGGCGCGCTGGCAAACCAGTTCAACGCCTTCGTCGGCCGCATGCAGGACACCCTGCGCGAGGTTCGCGCCAGCACACGCAGCGTGAGCCAGGCCGTCGGCGGCATTGCCCACAGCAGCCAGGAGCTGTCCAGCCGCACCGAGCAGGCGGCCGCCAACCTGCAGCAGACCTCCTCCTCCATGGAAGAGATCACCGCCACGGTCAACCACTCCTCCGAGTCGGCCGCCCAGGCCAACCAGCTGGTGCAGTCGACCAGCCGCGTGGCGCAGGACGGCGAAAACGCCATGGGGCAGGTCGAGCAGACCATGCGCGACATCAACGAGTCGGCCGAGAAGATCAGCGAGATCATCACCATGATCGACTCGATCGCCTTCCAGACCAACATCCTGGCGCTCAACGCCTCGGTCGAGGCGGCCCGCGCCGGTGAGCACGGCCGCGGCTTCGCGGTGGTCGCCGAGGAGGTCCGCTCCCTGGCCAGCCGCTCCAGCGAGGCCTCCAAGGAGATTCGCGAGCTGATCGACACGTCGACGCGCCATACGCAGACCGGTGCCGACCTGGTGCGCAACGCCGGCGAAACCATGCGCGAGATCGTCACCAGCGTGACCCGGGTCTCCGATGTCATCGCCGAGATCAGCGCCGGCGCCAAGGAGCAGAGCAGCGGCATCGGCCAGATCAATACGGCGGTCGCCGAGATGGACACCATGACTCAGCAGAATGCGTCCATGGTCCAGCAGACCTCCATGGCCGCCGAGGACATGCGCCATCAGGCCGAGCAGCTTACCCGGCTCGTCAACCACTTCGTGCTCGGCGACGACGCCGCACCCGCCGCCCCCGCACTGGGCTCGACACACCGCGAATCCACCGCTTTGCCCTCGGCACGCGAGTCCTCCCGCTCCCGGGCCGCGCAGGAAGAGGACAGCTGGGAGTCCTTCTGAACCGCCACCCCGCCGACCCGGCGGGGTTCGTTCACGTCACGACACTGCCGGCCGGCTCGCCCGTGCCGGCAGCTCCGCGAAGAAGTCCGCCCATGCCAGCGGCCGCTGGAAGTAGTATCCCTGCAGCAGGTCCGCTTCCATGGCGCGGAGAATCTCCACCTCCTCCACGGTTTCCACCCCCTCGATGACCACGCCACGCTGCAGCCGCTTCACCAGGTAGAGCAGCCCGTCCATGATGCCGCGGGCCTCCCGGGCGTCGTGATCGGTCAGCCCGGCGATCAACGAGCGGTCGATCTTGATGCTCGAGAAGGGAATCTCCTTGAGGAAGCTGATCGAGGTGTAGCCGGTGCCGAAGTCATCCAGGGCCACCCGGAATCCCGCCCGACGCAGCCGGGTGATCTCGGCGGTCAGGGTCGAACGGTCGAGCAGCTTGACGTGCTCGGTCAGCTCGAAGGAGATGCGCCCCGGATCGATACCGTGACGCGCGGTCAGGGCCAGCGCCGTGTCCACGAAACGTCGCGTGTAGAGCTGCTTGGGCGAGATGTTCAGCGACAGGTAGTCCAGATGCGCGAGCGCCGGCTCGTCGGCCAGCCGCGAGAGCATCGTTTCCAGCGTCCAGTCGCCGAGCTTGATGATCAGGTCGCTGGCCTCGGCGATGGGGATGAAGACGCCGGGGCTGACCGGCCCGCGCTCGGCGTGGTTCCAGCGCAACAGCACCTCGCCGGCGCACCAGCCCCGGCGCTTGAGCGAGTGGATCGGCTGGATCGCGAAGCTCAGCCCCTCCCCGCCCGAGGCGAGCGCCTGTTCCAGCAGGTTGGAGAGTTCCGCGTGATACGCCTGGGCATCGAGCATGGCGTCGGTAAACTCCACCAGACTGTCCTCGCGATCCTCCTTGGCGGCATACATGGCGGCATCGGCACACTTGAGCAGCTGCGCGGCGTTCTGGGCATGCAGCGGGTAGTGGGCGATACCCATCGAACAGCCCAGGGTGTGCACGTTGCCGCCGACCTCGAAGGGGCGCTTGAGCGCACGCAGCAGCAGTTCGGCGAGTTCCAGATAGGGGGTCTCCCGACCACAGAGAACCAGAAACTCGTCGCCCCCCATGCGCCCGGCCACCGGCTGGCGCCCCACACTGTCGCGCAGCCGCGTGGCGAACAGGCGCAGCAGCAGGTCGCCCTGGGCGTGGCCGAAGGCATCATTGACTTCCTTGAAGCCATTGAGGTCGATGTAGATCGCCGTGAACGGCTCACCATCCCGGATGTGCTCGTCGAGCATGGCGAGCATCGCCTGACGATTGTAGAGATTGGTCAGCGCGTCATAGGTCGATTCGCGCCGGACGCGACGGATCTGGCGTTGCTTGATGCGCAGGTGAATCCAGGCCCCCGGGGCACCGGTAATCAACAGCAGGCTCAACCCGCCGATCAGCCATCCGGCCCAGCGGGACATCAGTCCCGGCAGCGCCCCCAGCACCTTGACGTCCACGCCCTCGGGCAGCCGCTTCAACAGCTGCGGCTCCAGGGAAAGCTGCTGCGGCACCGTCAGCGGAGACAGCGGGTCCGCCGCCTTCGAGACGCGCTGGGCCACCTGCTGGGAGAGACTCGCCACATTGATGAACGAGCCGCCCACACAGCCGAAGGGGGTCAGGTAATCCACGGCACAGAAGAAGTCGCCCAGCTGCCGGCGAAAATGGGTCGCCAGCGCGTCGGCGGAATGCGTAGCCAACAGTTGCAGTGGCGCATCCAGCGCGACGATCGTGTAACCCGAGACATCGACATCGCCGGCGTAGAGGGAGCGCCAGGTGCGGGACGCCACCTCCTCGAAGCCCATCGCCGTCACCTCGGGCATTACCTGGCGCCGAAGACGCAAACCGGCGCGGGTCGCCGAGTGCACCAGCAACAGCCGGTTGCGCCCGGCGATCTCGCGCGCCAGCTGCACGGTATCGATGACCGCCGGGCGGGTGTCGGCGAGAATCACCCCCTGGCGCGCTGCCGCCTCGGCCAGTTCGGGATCATTGACGCCAATGGCGATCGGATGACGATCGGGAAACCAGGTCGCGTACTCGCGATAGAAGCGCAGCGCCGGGTCATCGAGCAGGATCACCCGATCGTAGCGCGTCAGGCGATTGCCATTGCTGTAGAGCGCGAAGTTTCTCAGGTAACGTGCACGCGGCAGATCCCGGGCGTCCAGGTAATGGACGCGCACCCGGTTGACCTTGCCACGCAGGTAGTAGGTCAGGTTGCTGACCAGGCTGTCCGTCCATTCGTCGCCGTCATGATAGGACGCCAGGATCAGCACGTTGCTGACTTGGTGCCCGGTCGGCACGGCCGGGGGCGCTATCTGCGCCGGCGCCGGACGCGACAGGACCAGCGCCGTCAGGCCAAGAACAAGAAGAAGCCCAGCTTTCATCGCGAGCCTGCGGGATCGATGCATGAGGCAGGCGGCGAGGATCACCCGCCACCAGCATGAGACATGGCATGCCGTGAGGCAAAAGCGGCGCATTATAGGCCGCCGCCATCGGCGATGCCACGCTTTCATGGCGACCGATATACAATCTAATACATCACGACTTTGCCACTCTCATTCATCGAGTGACCGCTCCCGCCGTCGCGGCCTTTGTCAGCGCAACGCCGGCAGCATGAAGCGCTCGATGGCCTGACGCACCGACGGCAACATCACGTCGGTATGCGCCATGAGCTCCTCGATCAACGCCGGCAGACCAGGCACCCCGACCTCGAGATGCTTGCGTATCGCCATCCTCGCGCAGGTTTCCGGGCAGGCATGCTCGGGCAGGCGGATGTCCAGCGCCTGCAGGCGTGAACGGAAGTCATCGCCGTCGATCAGTTCGACAATCATCATCACCGTTCCCTCCCGTCGTCGGATGCCGACCCCGGCCGGCACCCATGGGCTCTCGTCTTGATACTCGCCTGTCGGCGTCCGGCATGCAATCGCGCCCGTCGGCCAGCTGCCGGGCATGGCCAGCTCCGGGTCGCAACCAGACAACCCCGGCGCGTTGCGCCGCGAGCATGCACGACCGCGTCGGTTTCAGGCAATCACGCTGCCCGGGTCGGGCGAAGAATCGCCGAGTCGCGCACGCCGCGCGCCACCGCGTTACAACAACACAAGAGGAACGCCCATGAAACACGATGAACCCGCCCTGCGGCCGGGGCAGGACAACACGCAAGTGCTGGGGCTCGACTTTCACCACCCGGTCTTCCCCCTGTCGGCGGTCGCCATCCTCGGCTTCATCATCTATGCCCTGGTCTACCCGGACGCGGCCAATACCCAGATGGTAGCGGCCCGCACCTGGGCCATCGAGCATTTCGACTGGCTGTTCATGATCGCCGGCAACCTCTTCGTGGTCTTCTGCCTGGCGATGATCGTGCTGCCGGTGGGCCGCATTCGCCTGGGGGGCCCGGCGGCCCGCCCCGAGTTCTCCTATCCGTCGTGGTTCGCCATGCTGTTCGCCGCCGGCATGGGCATCGGCCTGATGTTCTGGAGCGTCGCCGAGCCGGTGGCCTACTACACCGACTGGTACGGCACGCCGCTCAATGTGCCCGCCGGCACCCCCCAGGCGATGAGCGCCGCCATGGGCGCCACGCTCTACCACTGGGGACTGCATCCGTGGGCGATCTATGCCGTGGTGGCCCTGTCGCTGGCCTTCTTCGCCTTCAACAAGGGCCTGCCGCTGACCCTGCGCTCCGCCTTCCACCCGCTGCTGGGGGAACGGACCCGCGGCTGGCCGGGCCACATCATCGATATCGTCGCCGTGCTGGCGACCATCTTCGGCCTGGCCACCTCGCTCGGCCTCGGCGCCACCCAGGCCGCCGGCGGCCTGGCCTATCTGTTCGGTGTCCCCGACACGCTGGGCACCCAGATCGCGATCATCGTGGTGGTCAGCGCGATCGCGCTGTTCTCGGTGTGGCGGGGGCTCGACGGCGGCGTCAAGCTGTTCTCCAACATCAACATGGTGATCGCCGCCGCCCTGCTGCTGTTCGTCATCGTTGCCGGCCCGACGCTGACGATCCTGGCCGGCATCGGGGGCGCGACCCGCGACTACCTGACCCACATCCTGCCCCTGTCGAACTGGATCGGCCGCGATGACACGACCTGGTTCCACGGCTGGACGGTCTTCTACTGGGCGTGGTGGATCTCCTGGTCGCCGTTCGTCGGCATGTTCATCGCCCGGGTGTCCTATGGACGCACCGTGCGCGAGTTCCTGATCGCCGTGCTGCTGGTCCCGACCCTGGTGACGATCGTGTGGATGAGCGCCTTCGGAGGCACGGCCCTGCACCAGGCTGCCAGCGGTGTCGGTTCGCTGGCCGGGGGCATCGACGATGTCTCGCTGGCAATGTTCCAGATGTTGGCGCAACTACCGCTGACGGCCATTACCTCCACTCTGGCGATCATTCTGGTACTGGTGTTCTTCATTACCTCGTCGGATTCGGGATCCCTGGTGATCGACAGCATCACCGCCGGCGGCAAGCTCGATGCTCCGAAGAGTCAGCGCGTGTTCTGGGCGACGCTGGAGGGGGTGATCGCCGGTGCCCTGCTCTACGGCGGCGGCAATCAGGCGCTGGATGCCCTGCAGGCAGGCGCCGTCACCACCGGGCTGCCCTTCACACTGGTGCTGCTGGCCATGTGCTTCAGTCTCTACAAAGGGCTGCACGACGAGCACCGGCTCACTCTGGCCGCAGCCGCATCCTGAAGACCAAAGGCCACACACGACAACGGGGCGCCGAAGCGCCCCGTTGTCCATCATGACCGGGCGATGCCCGGCGCATGTCCGGTTCAGGATTCGTTGGCCATTCCCTGAACCCGCTTCATCAGTTCGGGATCCTGCTGGATCGCCTGGCCGATGGCGTTGAAGGTCTCGACGGTCAGGCCACTGTCCTGCACGACGGACACCATCTTGTCATTGGCTTCCTTGCGGATCGCCTGCTGCTTGGACTGGTCGTCGGTGCCCTGCAGCTTCTGGGTGTATTTCTGCGAAATCGCGGCGATCTGCTGCGAGGCATCAGCGAACTGCTGCAGCTGCTCGTCGGTGAAGTCCTGCGCCGTCGGCGCGGCCTGCTGAGTCTGCTGCTGGGCCTGGCCGTTGGTATCCTGGGCCATGGCAGGGGCCGAGATCATGCCGGCCGTGAGCAGCGCCGCAGCGAACAGGGCAGTGAACTTTTGCATCTAGAACCTCCAGAATGAATGTCGCGTGTACGGACTCTGACGGCGGTGTGCCTCGCGGGTTCCTGAATTTCCTGTAACGTATTGAAAATTCAAGTTCCACCGTCTCTACATCCGTCGCCAGGGAGCGACAGGGCCGCCCCCGGATACGCTCAGCCCTGCTCGAGCCAGGCGACGAGTGCCTCGATCCCCTCGAGCAGCGAACGACTCGCCGGGTGATCGAGCACCGCACCTTCCCCATCGAGCAGGGCGGCCCCATCGAAATCAACATAGGCCAGGCGCGCCGTCAACTGCTCCGGCCGACAGCCGAAGGCACTGCCCGGCAGCAGGGCCACGCCCGCTTCGTCGAGCAGCCGCCGGGTCAGCTCGGCGCTGGTGGTGATGCCGCGCCGGGCCAGCGACTCGCGGAAGGCCCCGAAATCCGGGAACAGATAGAAACCGCCATCCGGCGCATGCACCCGCACGCCGGCCGCGCTCAGCCGGTTCGCACAGGCCTCCCCCAGCTCCGCCAGGATCATTCGCTGGCGCGCGACATAGGCGGTCAGCGCCGGGGTCAGCGTATAGGCGGTGATCGCCGCGTACTGCACGGGGCTGGTGACGCTCGACCAGGTTTCCGAGGCCAGGCCGATCACGCGCTGGAACAGTTCGTCACCCAGGGCCGCCGGCACATGCATGACGCCCAACCGCCAGCCACCGGCCCCGCACCACTTGGACAGGCCGCTGGTGGTCACCGTGCCTTCCGGGTAGTCACGGGCAAAGGCGCGATGTGCACCGGCATGGTCGAGCATCGCGTAGATCTCGTCGGCCAGCACCAGCACGCCATGACGACGCGCGACTTCGGCGAGGCGCTGCTGGCTCTCGGCATCGGGCGACAGCCCGGTGGGATTGCCCGGCGCGTTGAGGATCAGCACCTTGAGCCGCTCGGGGGCGTCGCGGCAGCAGGCGTCCAGCTGCTCGGCCGTCACCTGCCAGCGGGTCTCGAACTCGGCCTCGAGGCGTACCGCACGCTGCCCCGCCAGATGCGCCTGGGGCGCATAGGACACCCAGGCCGGGGCAGGGATGAGGATGTCCGCCGCCGGCAGCGATTTCATCAGGGCGAACAGCAGCAGCTTGCTGCCGGGGCCCACCACCACGCGCTGCGCCTCCCAGGCCGTCTCGTCGGTGGCCCGGTGAAACGCCGCCACCTGCTCGCGCAGTGCCGCCAGCCCCTGCACGGGCAAGTAGGCCTTCTCGCCGGCATGCTCGGCGAGTGCCGCCACCGCCGGCGCAAACACCGGGAACGGCGACTGGCCGAAGCCGAACTTGTGGATGCGGCGTCCCCCCGCCTCGAGCAGACGCGACTGCTCGTTGATCAGCAGGGTGTCAGAGGAAGGCGTCCCCGCCTCGGCCTGCCGGTAGCCGGCCTGGAGCCGCTGGGCGAGAGACGCCGACTCGGCAGGAAAGGGTTCGGGAGTATCGTCGTGACGGATCGCGGTGGTCATCGTGGCCTCCTTGAAGGCGCTGGGGGGTGGGGATCGCCGGGTCATTCGATGTTCAGGCGGGCGATCAACGCCTCGCGGCGGCGGATCGCCGCCACCGCCTCGCTGCCCATTTCCCGGGCCAGGCGGGAGAGCAGCAGCTCCACCAGCAGGAACAGGCTGCTCATGGGGTTGAAGAAGAACGGGCCTTCGGCGGGTGCCGTGAGGGTGCAGTCGGTGAGTCGTGCCAGCTGGGAACGGGCGTGATTGGTCAGGGCGATCAGCCCTGCGCCCTGCTCCACCGCCAGGCGGCAGTAGTCCACGCTGCTGCGGGTCTCGGGCCGGAAGGCGATGCCGATCACCAGATCGCTGGCGTCCAGATGCAGGGCCTGTTCGACGGTGACGCCCGCCTGGGACGACACCAGCTGCACGTCGCCGCGCAGGTAGTCGAGGTAGTAGGCCAGGTAGTGCGCGGCGCCGTAGCTGGCCCGCAGCCCCACCACATGCACGCGGCGTGCGCTCAGGATGCGCTCGACGGCGCGCTCGAGACACCCGGTGTCCAGACCGCTCACGGCCGCGGACAGATTGGCCATCTCCTGCTGCCAGAGCGCCTGATCCTGAAAGGCATCGGGCCTCGCCTCGGGCGTCTCGCCGAAATCCAGCAGGCGCTCGGCTCGGGTGGAATAGAAGGTGCTGCCGGTGAGGTCGCGGCGGAACAGCGCCTGAAAGGCCTTGAAGCCGGAGAACCCCAGCGCCTGCGACAGGCGCGTCAGCATCGAGGCATTGGTGTGGTGGCGCTCGGCCAGTTGCGAGATGGTCGACAGTCCCACCTGTTCCGGCTCGGCCACCAGCGACTCGAGCAGCGCCAGTGCCTTCGGCGACAGGCGCGGCAGTGCCGCATCGCCCTCGCGCAGCCGCGGCAGCCACGCCTGCAGCGTATCGAAATCAGCGGGAACCGCGTCCTGTCTCATGCCGATGCCTCTTGCCCGTTCATGGCATCAGGCTAGGATGGCCGACGACGATTTGCAAATAAATTTGCATGTCGCAAATAAATTACCAAAAACAGGAATCGCCCCCTCCCCGGGCGCGTTCGCCCGACCCTCATGAAAACGGGCGCCCGCAGGCGCCCGTGACATGGCTCGTGCCGTCAGCGCGTGACGGCGATTCCGCGATCAGCCATAGACCATATCCGGCAGCCAGGTGATCAGCGCCGGGAACACGATCACCAGGAACAGCCCCAGCGCCTGGATGCCCAGGAACGGCAGCGACGAGCGGAAGATCTGCGCCATGGTGATGTGCGGCGGACAGACCCCCTTGATGTAGAACAGCGCATAGCCGAACGGCGGGCTCAGGAACGACATCTGCATGTTGACCAGATAGATGACGCCGAACCACAGCGAGACATCGGCAGCCGAGACCCCGGGCAGGCCGAACAGCCCGTCGAACTCCAGCGGCTGGATCAGCGGCACGAAGATCGGCACCGCCAGCAGCAGGATGCCCACCCAGTCGAGGAACATGCCCAGCGCGATCAGCAGCAGCATCATGATCGCCAGCACGCCGTAGGGCCCCAGCCCGGCGCCCGAGATCAGCTCCTGCACGAAGCTCTGGCCGCCCTGGAGGATGTAGAAGCCGACGAAGATGGTCGCGCCGAAGATGATCCACATCACCATCGCCGTGGCCACCAGCGTGGTCATGCACGCCGCATGCAGGTTGGGCCAGGTCAGCCGGCCGTGCATGGCGGCCACCACCATGGCGCCGAAGGTGCCGATGCCGGCCGCCTCGACCGGCGTGGCCAGGCCGGTGAAGATCACCCCCAGCACCACGACGACCAGGGTGATCGGCGCCAGCATGTTGCGCAGCAGACGCAGCTTCTCCTTCATGCTGACCCGGTCCTCGGGCGGCAGGGGCGGCGCGGTGCGCGGGTTGAGCTTGCCGCGGAACCACACGTAGAAGGCATACATGCCGGCCAGCATCAACCCGGGAATCAGCGACCCCAGGTACAGCTCGCCCACCGACTGCTGGGCCACCACGCCGTAGATGATCGCCAGGATCGACGGCGGAATCAGGATGCCCAGCGTGCCCCCGGCCATGATCGAGCCCAGGGCGATTTCCGGGTCGTAGTTTCGCTTGAGCATCGCCGGCAGCGCGATCAGGCCCATGGTCACCACCGCCGCACCGATCACGCCGACCATCGCCGCGAGCAGCGTGGAGGCGACGATGGTGGCGATCGCCAGGCCCGCCTTGAGCCCGCCCATCCACTTGTAGACGACGTCGAACAGCTCCTCGATCAGACCGGCCTTCTCGAGCACCGCCGCCATGAAGATGAACAGCGGGATCGCCGAGAGCTGGTAGTTGGTCATCATCGGGAAGATACGCGAGGGCATCATGTTGAGCATGAACTGGTCGCCGACCAGGTAGAGGAAGATGACCCCCAGTCCGCCGGTGACGAAGGCCAGCGGCAGTCCCGCCATCAGCACGATCATCAGCGACCCGAACATCAGTGCGGTCAGTGCGCCGATGCCCACGTTGGCCAGGCTGTGCTCGACGCTCATGGCGAAGGGCTGGTAATCGTTGACCACGATGTTGACGATCTCGAACAGCGTGAGCGCCGCCAGCACAATGGCCAGAATCACCAGGAACCAGGCGAAGGGCACGTTGCCGTCACGCGCCGGCAGGGCGTGGCGAAACGACTGATAGTCGCGAATCAGCTGCGCCAGGCCCTGCAGCAGCAGCAGCAGCGCCCCGAGAAAGAGCGTGAACTTGATCGGGTAGTACTGGATCGCCCACTCGGTGAACGACACCTCGTTGGCGTAGCCGCTGGCGAAGAATACGCTGTTCTGGTCCACCGACTGCGAGAAGAAGGTCCAGCCGGTGCTCAGCAGCGCCAGCGCAAAGACGAAGAAGAAGATCGAGGTCATCAAGTCCAGCGCCGCCTTGGTCAACGGGCGGCCCCGGGTGTAGAGGATGTCGACGCGCACGTGCCCGCCTTCGCGAAGTGCGTAGGCCCCGGCCAGCAGGTACTGCATGCCGAACATCAAAAACATCGACTCGTGGACCCAGTTGGTCGGCGAATTGAGGGCGTAACGGACGAACACCTCGTAGCAGTAGGCGAACGGCGCGATCAGCGCCCAGTAGGCCACGTAGCGTCCCGAGAACCCGGAGATCCTGTCGATGATTCGGGTCAGGCCGTTGCCCGGCGGATGAAAGGCTCCCTCGTGCGTCGACACCGGCACCTCGCCGGCCGTCGACCCGCTGACACGGCCGCCGCGGCGAAAGCTGCGATCGACCAGGAACATCACCACCAGCGGCAGGACCAACAGGACCGCCCAGTACAGCCAGTGCGGCAGCACGAAATTGACTTGTAGGTTCATTGCACCTCTCCCGTCAGCGCGGCCGAAGAGCCACGACGGTGCCAAGCATTCGGTCGTCAGAGTGCCCCGCCGCCGGCACTGCCGGGGCGGGGAGAGTCCGGCAGGCGCCGGGTCAGGCGTCCAGCGAGTAGTCCTTGATGTCCTCGTCCGTCACCAGGGCCACCGCCGGGTCCTGCATGGTCTGGAGGTGCGCCCGGAACAGCTTGGCGGCATCGGGGTCCTTGTTGGCCCACTTGAACCACAGCGGAATTGCCGCCTTGCGGAAGCGATCGGCATCGTCCTCGGACAGGTGGATGATCTCCACGCCCTTCTCGCGGTACTTGGGCCAGGCCGCGGCGTTGGCCTTCTGAATCGCCGCGTAATGGTCGCGGGAGTAGGCCGAGACCAGCTCGTGCATGAGGTCCTGGGTCTGCGGCGACATGCGCTCGTAGACGCGCCGGTTGACGGCGATGTCCATCAGGTCGACGGCCTGGTGCAGGCAGGGTGTG
>NZ_JBSREH010000050.1:0-2539 GCF_055145905.1 Modicisalibacter sp.
GCCGGCGACGCGGCGACCACGGTACGCGAGAGCGGCGAGGTGATGGGCCAGGTGGTGGACACCATGGGCCGGATCACCGACAGCTCGCGCAAGGTCTCGGAGATCATCGGGGTGATCGACTCGATCGCCTTCCAGACCAATATCCTGGCGCTGAACGCCTCGGTGGAGGCGGCTCGGGCTGGCGAGCAGGGCCGCGGCTTCGCGGTGGTGGCCGGCGAGGTGCGCAACCTGGCCGGCCGCAGCGCCGAGGCGGCCAAGGAGATCCGCGCGCTGATCGACGGCGCCTCCCAGGAGATCGATGGTGGCGCCGAGCTGGTCAAGCGGGCCGAGAACTCGATCGAGGGTGTGGTCAGCGCGGTGCTCAAGGTCAACGACATCATGGGCGAAATCGCCTCGGCCTCGGACGAGCAGACCCGGGGGATCGAGCAGATCAACCAGGCGGTGGCGCAGATGGACGAGGTCACCCAGCAGAACGCCGAGCGGGTGCAGACCTCGGCGCGTGCCGCCCAGGAACTCGACGAGCAGGTGGTTCGCCTGGCCGAGGCGATGGGCGTGCTGCGCCTGAGCGGCAGCGGCCGGGAGCAGGTCGATCGCGAGACCCGCTTCCGCGCCGCGCAGGCCCGCAAGCAGGGCGGGGCGGCGGCCCCGGCGCTGGGGCGCCCCGAGCCAGTCTCGCGGCCGGTGGTTCAGCACGACGATAACGAATGGGAGACGTTCTAGCGGCGGCGCCTGAAGCGACGCCCCGGAATGCCTCCGAACCAGCAGGAACTAGGACGACATGCGAGACAATCAGCCCGTTACACAGCGTGAATACCGGCTCGACGACGAGCACTACCTGATTTCGCGAACCGATCTCAAGGGACGGATCACCTATGCCAATCCGGCCTTCGTCGAGGTCAGCGGCTTTTCGCGCGACGAGCTGATCGGCGCACCGCACAGCATCGTGCGTCATCCGGACATGCCGGAAGCCGCCTTCGCCAACATGTGGGAAACCATCGAGGCGGGCGAGTCCTGGCACGGGCTGGTCAAGAACCGGCGCAAGAACGGCGACCACTACTGGGTGGACGCCAGTGCCACGCCGATCATCGAGGACGGCGAACTGCTGGGGTATGCCTCGGTGCGCGTCAAGGCCGACCCGGCGGCCTGCGAGCAGGCCGAGCGTGTCTATGCCGACATTCGCGCCGGCAAGCCCAGCGGCTTTCGTCTGGACAAGGGGCGCTTGGTGCGCAGCGGGTTGCGCGGTCGGTTGCGTCGCCTGCGCTTGCGCTCCCTGCAGGGGCGCATGGCGTCGATGGTGATTCTGGCACTGCTGCTGCTGGGTACGGCAAGCGGGATGGGGCTCTATGCCTTGCAGGCGACCTCCGACCGCTTGCATGCCGTCAACAGCAACGGTCTCAAGGACGTGGCGCGGCTGCAGCGTATCGACCAGCTGGTGAGTCAGGGGCGCGAGCTGGTGGCCGACCCGGTCAGCAACCCGATGTCGGGCGACATGGAAGCTGTCACGTCCAAGGTCAAGACGCTGACGGACAGCCTGCAGGGCCTGTGGGGCGAGTTCATGGCGCGGGACGTCAATCACTCCGAGACGGCGGCCGCCTTCGGCAAGGCGCTCGAGGCCTATCGCACCAAGGGCCTGGAGACCATCGTCAAGAGTCTCAACAACGGCGACTTCTATCAGGCCTATACCGCCTACAACGACACCCTGACGCCCATGGGCGAGCGCCTGGGCGGGATGCTCAACAAGCTGGTCGAGGCCAAGCAGACTCAGGCGGAAACTCTGGTGGCCAGTGCCGAGGCCGAGAAGAATCGCATGTTCCTGATTCAGGTAACACTGGTGCTGGTGGGGCTGGTGCTGCTGGTCGTGATGGGCATGCTGAGCATGCGCGCGATCCGCCGGCCGATCCGCGAGTCCAAGCAGTTCACCCTGCAGATCTCGTCGGGCAACCTGGGTGCGACCCTGCCCAGCCAGCGCAACGACGAGATCGGCGAGCTGATGGCGATGCTCGATGCGATGCGCAAGAGTCTGGGCAGCATCGTGCGCGACGTCGACCGCAGCGTCGCGGTGGTACGGCCGGCCTCGCGGGACATCGCCGCGGGCAACGAGGACCTGTCGTCGCGCACCGAGCAGCAGGCCTCGTCGCTGGAGGAGACCGCCTCGAGCATGGAGGAGATGACCGCCACGGTGAAGCAGAACGCCGCCAATGCCCGCGAGGCCAGCGGTCTGGCCGGCGACGCGGCGACCACGGTACGCGAGAGCGGCGAGGTGATGGGCCAGGTGGTGGACACCATGGGCCGGATCACCGACAGCTCGCGCAAGGTCTCCGAGATCATCGGGGTAATCGACTCGATCGCCTTCCAGACCAACATCCTGGCGCTGAACGCCTCGGTGGAGGCGGCGCGGGCCGGCGAGCAGGGCCGCGGCTTCGCGGTGGTGGCCGGCGAGGTGCGCAACCTGGCCAGCCGCAGTGCCGAGACGGCCAAGGAGATCCGCGCGCTGATCGACGGCTCCTCCCAGGAGATCGACGGCGGCGCCGAGCTGGTC
>NZ_JBSREH010000051.1:0-32032 GCF_055145905.1 Modicisalibacter sp.
AAATCAGCGAAAAAGCGGAGTTTACGGGGTGTAAATGAGCATTTTGAGCTGATTTTTAACGCAGTATGGCCGAGCGCAGACAGTTTTCAGACAATGCCTAATCCCTGTCCACTCACAGGAGGGTCACCATGGACTATCGTCGTCTGGGCCATACCGGGCTTCAGGTCTCGTCGCTCTGCCTGGGCACCATGACCTACGGCACCCCGCAATGGCGCGACTGGGTGCTCGACGAGACGCAGAGCCGTCCGTTCATCCAGCAGGCCCTGGACGCGGGGATCAACTTCTTCGATACCGCCGACATGTACTCCGACGGCGAGTCGGAGCGGGTGGTGGGGCGCGCCCTGCGGGACTTCGCCCGGCGCGAGGAGGTGGTCGTCGCCACCAAGGTCTACAACCCGACCGGCAACAAGGGCCCCAACGAACGCGGGCTGTCGAAGAAGCACATCCGTCATGCCATCGATGCCTCGCTGACGCGGCTGGGCATGGAGTACGTGGATCTCTACCAGACCCATCGCTGGGACTACGACACGCCCATCGAGGAGACCATGGAGGCGCTGCACGAGGTGGTGCAGTCGGGCAAGGCGCTCTACCTGGGGGCGTCGAGCATGCATGCCTGGCAGTTCGCCAAGGCGCAGCGTATCGCCCACGAGAACGGCTGGACGCCGTTTGCCACCATGCAGCCGATGGTCAACCTGATCTATCGCGAGGAGGAACGGGAGATGATCCCGCAGTGCCTCGATCAGGGCGTGGCGGTGATCCCCTGGAGTCCGCTGGCCCGCGGCATTCTCGCCGGCAGCAAGCCGGTCGGCAGCGAAGGCGAGACCACGCGTGCCCGCAGCGATGCGCAGATGCGTCAGTGGTACCTGGGGCTGGAGCGCGACCGGCCGGTGATCGAGGCGCTGCAGGCGATCGCCGGGGAGAAGGGGGCATCGCCCGCCCAGGTGGCACTGGCCTGGCTGCTGCAGAAGCCCGGCATCACCGCGCCGATCATCGGCGCCAGCAAGTCGCATCATCTGGACCAGGCGCTGGGCGCGCTCGGACTGACCCTCAGCGAGGCGGAGGTCGAGCGCCTCGAGTCACCCTATGTGCCCCACGAGGTGGTGGGGTTCCGCTGATCGACGGGCCCCCGACGTCGTCACGCCCTTCTGAAACGACAACACCCCGGCCACTGGCCGGGGTGTTGTGCGTTCAGGGTGGTGCGGTATCAGCCGCCCAGCAGACCGTCGGTCACGTGCAGCCCGTAGAAGGCGATCATGCCGATGATGCCCGCGAACAGTACATAGTAGAGGGTCGGCAGGATGGTCTTGCGCAGGGTCACGCCCTCGCGTCCCAGCAGACCCACCGTGGCCGAGGCCGCCACCACGTTGTGGATGGCGATCATGTTGCCGGCCGCGGCGCCCACCGCCTGCAGGGCCACCATCATGCTGGTGGACAGGCCCAGTGCGCTGGCGACGTTGAACTGGAAGTCCGACAGCATCAGGTTGGAGACGGTGTTGGAACCGGCGATGAAGGCACCCAGGGCACCCACGGTGGGCGCGAACAGCGGATAGATGTCGCCCACGCTGTCGGCCACGAACCGTGCCATGGCCACCGGCATGGAGACCAGATCGGCCCCGTTGACACCGGAGTTGATCAGGATACGCACCATGGGGATGGTGAACAGCAGCACGAAGCCGGCGCCGAGCAGGGTGCGGGTGGATTCGTGGAAGGCGGCCTTGACTTCGCTGCCGCGCATGCGGTGCAGGCCGATGGTCAGCAGCACCACGAACACCAGGATGCCGCCCGGCAGGTACAGCGGCTGCAGGCTGCCGGAGATGCCGGTCTCGCCGAGGATGTTGCTCCAGCCGAGGCTCGCCGAGGTCAGGGCGTCCTTGAGCGGTGCGATGGTCCGTGAGAGCACCAGGAACACGGCCAGCAGCACATAGGGCACCCAGCCCATGAACACCGAGATCGGCGTGCGGTCGGTGACCTCGTTGGCCTTGATCTCGAGGTCGCCGTGCCACTCCTGGGGCCAGCTCTCGGCATTGGGGAAGTCCCAGGTTTCCTTGGGCAGCAAAAAGCCCTTGCGCGCCGCCGGCACGACGATGGCCAGGCCGACCATGGCGCCGATCATCGACGGGAACTCTGGCCCGAGCAGCACGCCGGCCAGCATGTAGGGCACCACGAAGCAGACCCCGGCGAACAGCGCGAACGGCGCGATCGCCAGGCCTTCACGCCAGGAGCGGTTGGCACCGAAGAAGCGCACCATGATGGTGACCAGGATCAGCGGCATGAACAGGCCGATGATGCCGTGGGTGATGGCGACCTCGGAGGTGATGAGGTGGTAGTAGTGGTCCCAGCTGGAGCCGTTGGCGGTCAGTTGCTCGCTGATGCCGGACTTGTGCAGGCCGCCGGTGACGCCCACCACGATCGGCGTGCCCACGGCACCGAAGGAGACCGGTGTGGACTGGATCATCATGCCCACGACCACGGCGCCCAGCGCCGGGAAGCCCAGGGCCACCATCAGCGGTGCCGCGACGGCGGCCGGGGTGCCGAAGCCGGACGCCCCTTCGATGAAGCAGCCGAACAGCCAGGCGACGATGATGGCCTGGACGCGGCGGTCCGGGCTCACACCGGAGAAGCCGTTGCGAATCGCGGCGATCCCGCCGGAGTGCTTGAGCGTGTTGAGCAGCAGGATGGCGCCGAAGATGATCCACAGGATGGCGACCGTGAGAATCAGGCCCTGGAATGTCGACGCCAGCACGCGTGTGAACGTCATGTTCCAGGCGAACAGGCCGATCAGGGCGGTGACGACGAAGACGACCGGCATGGCGGTCCGCGCGGGCAACCGGAAGCCGATCAGCAGTATCCCCGCCAGCAACAGCGGTAGAAAGGCCAGAAGCGCGAGTAACGATTCATTCATGAGGCACAGTCCCTCTTGTTGTTGTCCAGCGTCAGGCTGGGCATGGCACGACCAGAAGCGAAGGGTTCGGCAGGCTTGCCGTGCTGCCGGGGGCAGCAGGTCTGGCACGATAATCAGGAATCGTCGGCTTGGCCATCCTTGGAAAATTGGTTTTACCAATGGTGCGGCGCACTGGTATGACCTATTTTTAATTTTAAAATCAATGAGTTGTGATGAAAAATACAGCCTGGTCAGCGAGTGGCGGAGAGCAGGATTGGTCAATTTATTCGACTAATAGATGATGCGGAGGGCGAATCCGCCCGACACCATGGCGCGTCTCGGCGCAGGATGGTAGCGTTCTAAGCATTCATCGAAACGGCATGACGAGGACGCTATGGCACGAATTCTCTACGACCTTTGCGGCATTGACGAAGGGCTGCGCTTCTCACCCTATTGCTGGCGCGTGAAGTACGCCCTGGCGCACAAGGGGCTGGACTACGAGACCCGTCCCTGCCACTTCACCGACAAGGGCATGCTCGCCTTTTCCGGGCAGGGCAAGGTGCCGGTGCTGGTCGATGGCGAGGAAACCGTCGTCGACAGCTACGAGATCTTCCGTTATCTGGATCGGGTCTATCCCGAGTCGTCGCTGCTGGGCGGCCCGGAGGCCGAGGCGCGGGCTCGCTTCTTCAAGTTCTACGCCGAGCGCAACCTGGCACCCGCCATCATCAAGACGGTGATGATGGACCTGTTCAATGTCGTGGCCCCGCAGGATCGCGAGTACTTCCGCGAAACCCGGGAAAAGGCCTTCGGGCGCACGCTCGAGGAAGTCCACGCCCCGAGTCGCGGGCTGAGCCAGCTCGACCAGGCGCTGGAGCCGATGCGGGCCCGCCTGGAGGAAGCCGAGTTTCTCGACGGCCAGGCGCCCGCCGCCGCCGACTACCTGGTGTTCGGTGCCTTCATGTGGGCGCGCACCGTGTCGGCCGCCGATCTGGTCTCCAATGCCGACCCGGTCTACGCTTGGGTGGAGCGCATGCTCGATCTGCACGACGGGCTGGGTCGCAATGCGCTGCGCAGCGTCGATATCGAGGGCGTCTACTGAGCCTGGCGCGTCCATGAACGCCCATGCACAGCCATGAATATGAAAAAGCCCCGCTCGGGAGCGAGCGGGGCAAGGGAGCTATCGCGGTAATGTTGCGCGGGCGTCAGAAGGTCAGCCCGAAATGCGTCTGGACGCTGGTGTGCCAGTTGTCGTCCACCGGCGAGCCGAAGTAGTTCAGGCCGTTCTTGTTGGCGATGATGTCGAACCAGGCGTAGTAGGGCCCGGCGGTCACCTTCATCCCCAGATCGTTGAGCATGGGATTGTCCATGTTGCCGTAGCCGCCGTTGATCGGCGAATAGTCGTTGGCGGCATCGATGACACTGAAGTCATTGTAGAAGTAGAGGTTCTCCACCGGCCCCCAGTTGACGTCCATGCTGTAGGCCAGACTCGCCGAATAGGTCTCGCCCTTGGCCGGAATCAGGTAGTTGAAGCCGAAGGCACCGACCTGCAGGACGTTGTCGGAAATGCCCGATACCGACTCCGCCGGGTTCTCGGCGTTGTACTCGTAGGTGGTGGCCTGCAGCAGGGTCAGCCAGTTGCCGTAGCTGCCGCTCAGGCCCAGCGCGGCCTGCCAGTTGTCGCCGCTGTCGCCGGTCCGTGTGTTGTAGAGCTGACCCCCCTTGGCCGAGAGGTTGACCTCGGTGGTGTAGTCGCTGCCCTTGCCGAAGGTGTAGGCGACGCGACCGGCGAACTGGTTCTCTTCCGTGTTGCCCTGGGCGCTGTTGCCCACGGCGTTGGCGCCATAGTGCTCGTTGTCGTCGCCGAGCTGGTCACTCTTGAAGAAGGCCAGCGAGGTGTCCCAGGCGCCGGTGCTGTGATCCCACTTGATACCGGCGTTCTGGTTGTCGTTGAAGCCCGCCAGATAGGGCAGGTTGCCGTACCAGCCGAGATACCCGTAATCCATGTTGCCGAACGGCGTCTGCACCAGACCCAGCTTGACGCTGTCGTTACCGGTTATGTCGTAGCCCAGCCAGCCGTGCTGCAGGAAACGATAGCCGTTGTAGAAGCGGTACTGGAACGAGTAATTGAACTGGTCGTAGCCCCCGCTGACGCCGAGGTTGAACTTGCCGAAGTCGAGGTCCCCGCCGGTGTCCTTGTCGCGCTGGCTCCAGTCGTTGAAGGTTGAACCGAACTCGAGCTGACCGTTGATTTCGGTGCGCTTCATGGCCTCGAGAATCTGGCTGTTTTCTTCGGCCAGCTGTCGGGTTTGATCCGACTCACTGGTGGAAGCCTGGCGTTGCTGCTCGTCGAGCTGGGTTTGGAGTTGCTCGATCTTGTTGCGCAGTTCCTGCAGCTGTCGCTGCACGTTGGTGTTGCTGGCCTGTTGTGCCAGCGCCGGCGTGGCCAGCGTGAACAGTGTGGTGGTCAGCCCAATAGCCTTGAATGATCTCTGCTTCACGGTGTTCTCCTTGCGTGAGTCAAGTGAAAACGGGCCATGTCAGCCCTGTGTGAATGCCGATTGTCGTTGTCAGGCGACAAAATTATAGCATATGTTTCCAAGGTTATGAATATTTTGCTATTTGTTTGTTTGCGTATTATTATTTAAATATAATGAATATATGTATTATAAATATGTCTCTTTCCTCCCCCTTCAAGAACGCCATCAGTCGCCCGAGTGAACAATCACCGGCGTGGTCTTGCCATGCGGTGGCCTCATCGGTTCGGGGGCGATGCGCTCGCCGACCCGCCAGGGCCGAGTGGACAGTGCAACCCGCCAGCCGGCGTCGTCGCGGTGCAGATAGTGCAGGGCCAGGCCGGCGCGCCATCTCAGGGCGTCGTCGGGCAGGGTCGAGGCGGGCGCCAGAAGGTCGTGTGTCTCGGGCATGGCGCCTCGCGGCTCGATCCACACCGCATGATCGCCGCGCTGCAGCCAGCGGGGCAGCCCCTGTGCGTCCAGGCGCACTGTGTCGCCGGTCTCGACGCTGTCGGTGAGGCACGCCCAGTCCTCCCGGTAGCGCCCCCGGGGATCGCGTTCCTCGAGGCGGTGCGGATCGAGAAAGCGCATGTCGCCGACGTCCTTGTCGAGCCCCGGCGAGAGATCGACGAGCCGGTGCCAGGTGCAGAAGCGCCCCTCGACCCGGGTCAGCCCGACGAAGGCGGTCAGGCTCGCCAGCCAGATGAGCTGGTCGCGGCGGCACTCGGCCAGCGATGCGACGCCGCGAAAGTCGGGGGTATCCACCGGCACGCGCAGATCGGCGTGCCAGCACGCCGTCTGAAGCCAGACGACCCGGGTCGAGCGATCGTCCACGCACTGGCCATCGTCGTCCTCGCCGACATAGCGCAGGCGTTGCCACACGCCGCGATAGACCGGCGGTACGCCGGGCAGCGGCATGCTCATGGCGTCTCCCGATCGACTTGCGGATGACGTGCGTGCTGGCCCAGGGTAGCGGTATCGCGAGCGCCATCCGGCAGGTGAATCTCGCCCGTGGCTAGACGTTCTTGCAGATAGGCGAAGGTATGGATGGTCTGGGCGTAAAGGTGCTCGCCGGCCTTGAGCGGGGCATAACGTGCCTCGCCGTCGCGCGCGACGAGCTGGGGCAACGGCGCCACGGTGGTGGCGTAATCGCAGGCGAAGAACAGCGGGAACGCGTAGCGCTCCTCCTTGACCTTGCGGACCCGATGCGAGGTCGCGACGAATTCGCCATTGGTCCAGATCTCCAGCATGTCACCGATATTGATGACCAGGGCATCGTCGCGGTAGGGCACGTCGATCCATTCGCCCTTGCCGTTCATGACCTCGAGACCCGGCGCGGTCGGCAGCAGCAGGGTGAAGCATTCGTAGTCGGTATGCGCGCCGATGCCCTGGGCGTCCTCGGCGTCGGGATTGTACGGGTAGTGGATCAGGCGCAACTGGCTGGGCGGCCGGGTCACGTCCTTGAGGAAGTGTTCCTCGGGCAGCCCCAGGGCCAGGGCGAAGCCACGCATCAGGGCGCGGCCCACCGCGTAGGCTGTCTGGTAGTAAGCGTAGACCTGCTCACGGAAGCCGGGCAGGTCGGGCCACACGTTGGGCCCTAGCATCGGGGTGCCGGCGATCACCGCGGGATCGTCGGCGGGGAGCTCGAAGGACAGGTCGAAGGCCTCCTTGAGATCGCGCTTGCCCTTCTCGGGAACTTCCTCGCCTTCGGGAACGTAGCCGCGATGGCGGGTGGTGCCGTTGCCGGCGGAAAGGCCGATGTAGTGGCGCATCTTGGCTTCCATCGGCTGGGCGAAGAAGCGCCTGGCCTGATCCAGCAGCCCTCGGCGCGTCTCCTCGCCGATGCCGTGACCGACGACATGGAAGAAGCCCACGTTGCGCGCCGCATCGCCAAGCTGCTCGGCGACGGCCAGACGTTCGCCCTTCTGTTGACTGAAGAGCCCGCTAATGTCGATCACCGGCAGTGACTGGAAATCGCCGGGTTGGCGTTGTGCATGGCTCATGAGCGTTCTCCCTGTTGGGAGTCGAGCCAGCCGCGCCAGCCGCCGAAACGGGTCACGTCCTCGGCCGGGCCATCCGCTTCCAGGGCCCCGGCGGCGCAGATGAAACCGCACTTCCACTGACCGTCTTCCAGTTCGACCTGCCCCAGTCCGAGCGGGGCGGGAATGCCGGCGAGAAAGCTGCCGACGCCGTCGATGGGTAGGCGCCAGACCTCCACCTCGATGGCGGCGCCGTTGGCATCGTCGCGGACCATCGCCGGGCGCGCTGGCGGGCCGCCGGCCAGCGCATACAGGCGGTAGTTCGCGCTGCTGCGGGTCGTGGCGACCTTGATCGCGCCGCGGCGGGTCAACTGGTGATTGAGCGCCAGGCCGTCGAGATGCGCCCCGCACACCACCAGTTCCAGGGTGCCGTCGTGGGCCTCCGGCAAGGCCGGCAGCGGGGCGCGGGCGACGCCGGTGGCGCCCAGCGGCAAGTCGAGGCGGCGCTCCAATGCGCGGCCGAGGCTCAACAGCGTCAGGTCGGCGAAAGCCGGGCCGAACAGCGTGACGCCGAACGGCAACCCGGCGTCGGTGAAGCCGGTGGGCACGGCCAGGGCGCTGTAGTCGAGCAGGTTCATGAAGTTGGTCCAGGTGCCCAGCCGCGAATTGACGGCGACGGGCTCGGCGGCCACCTCGGCCTTGGTGGGATGCGTCACGGTGGTCGGCGCGAGCACGACGTCGACCCCGGCCAGCAGGGCATCGGCCTGGCGCTTGTACTCGGCGAGCTGGTAGCGGGCGTCGAAGGCGTCCACGGCACGCGGCTTGCCGCCGCCCTCGATGACCTGGCGTGTCACCGGATGCAGGGCGTCGGGACGGTTCTCGATCAGCTCGCGTACCGCATGGTAGCGCTCGGCGACCCATGGCCCTTCGTAGAGCAGGCGCGCCGCGGCCAAAAGCGGCGTGCAGTCGAGCTCGACCTTGATGCCGCCCAGCGCCTCGAGAGTGTCGACGGCCCGGCGCATGCCGGCGGTGTAGGCGTCATCGGTCTGCCACTGCGATTCGAGCGGCACGCCGAAGCGAAAGCGCCCCGGCGCCTCGCCGTAGGCCTGGCCGGCCACGGCGAAATCGTGGCGTCGCGACCAGGCGCAGTCGGGATCGTACTCGCCGGCGACACTCAGCACGGCGTTGGCGTCGTCGGCGCTCAGCGCAAAAAGGCTGATGGTGTCCAGGGTAGCGCAGGCCGGTACCACGCCGGCGGTGCTCAGCAGGCCTAGTGTGGGCTTGATACCGAACAGGTTGTTGAAGCACGCCGGTACGCGCCCGGAGCCGGCGGTGTCGGTGCCCAGCGCGAAGCTGACCTGGCCCTGGGCGGTGGTGACCGCCGAGCCGCTGCTCGAGCCGCCGGGAATGCGCTCGCCGTCGAAGGCGTTGCCGGGCACGCCGTAGATGTCTGGGGCGCGCTCGCCGACCAGACCAGTAGCAAACTGATCGAGGTTGGTCTTGCCCAGCGGAATGGCACCGGCCTCGATCAACTGGCGCACCACGAAGGCGGATTCATCCGGTGTGTAGGCATAGGCCGGGCAACCCGCCGTGGTCGGCACACCGGCGAGGTCGATGTTGTCCTTGATGGCAAAGGGGATGCCGTAGAGCGACAGCGTCTGCGGGTCGGTCGCCTCGAGACGTTCGAGATAGGGTTCGAGCTGCTCGCGCGTGAGCCGGGTGATCCAGGCGGGATCAAAGCCACGCGCGTCGGCATCCGCCAGCAGCGTGTCGATCAATTCACGCGGGGTCAGCGCATTGGCGCGATAGCGCGCCAGCAACGAAGCAATGGTCATGTCGACGGCATTCATGCGGAGGTCTCCAGGTTCGCGGTCTGTTCGAGAATCACGATCGGCTGGCCGGGCGCGACGGCGGCCCCTTCGGCCAGCGGCAGGCGCGTGACCTGGCCCGCCTGCTGGGCGAGGATCTCGACCTCCATCTTCATCGACTCGACCAGCGCCACCACCTGGCCGGCCTCGACGTGCTCGCCTTCGGCGACCGTCAGCTTCCACAAGCTGCCGGTGACCGGGCTGTCGATGCCCAGCTCGTCGCTACCCAGTTCCGTGGCCTCGACGGCTTCCGGGGCCTGATCCTCGAAGGTGAACTGGCCGTTGGCGCGCCAGTCGGCCATCTCCTGCTGGAAGGCCGCCTCGCGGCGTTCGCGGAAGTCGCGAATCCGTTCGGCGCGGTCCTCGATATCGGCCTGGTAGTCGGCGAGCCGGAAACGCGTGGTCTCGACCTGGAGCGGATAGCGCCCGTGGGGAAAGTCTCGGCGGATGCGCATCAGCTCGTCGTGGCTGACCTCGAAGAAGCGCAGCTGATCGAAGAAGCGCAAAAGCCAGGGGTTGTCGAAATACTCGGTGCGGCGATAGCGGTTCCACATCTGCAGGGTGCGGCCGACGAACTGGTAGCCGCCGGGACCTTCCATGCCGTAGACGCACAGATAGGCGCCGCCGATGCCCACCGAGTTCTCGGCGGTCCAGGTGCGTGCCGGGTTGTACTTGGTGGTGACCAGACGCTGGGTCGGATCGAGCGGCGTGGCCACCGGCGCGCCGAGGTAGACGTCGCCCAGGCCCATGACCAGATAGCGGGCATTGAAGACGATGTCGCGGACCTGCTCGACGGCATCGAGCCCGTTGATGCGGCGGATGAACTCCAGGTTGCTGGGACACCAGGGCGCATCCGGTCGCACCGAGCGCTGGTACTTGTCGATGGCTTCCTGGCAGGCCGGGTCGTCCCAGGACAGCGGCAGGTGAACGGTGCGCGCCTCGACCTCCAGCGACTCGACGTCGCGCAGCTCAAGCTCGGCGCGCTCGAGATGCGCAAGCAGGGCATCGAGGGCAAGTTCGTCGGGTTCGTAGTGGATCTGCAGCGAGCGGATGCCCGGCGTCAGCTCGCGCAGGCCGGACAGGGAATTCTCCTGCAGCCACAGCATCCAGGCGTGGGCGCGAAAGCGCAGGGCGATGTCGAGCTCCATGGCGCCGAACTCGATGAGCAGGAAGTCGTCGCCGGCACGGCGATAGACGATGCGTTCGCCGCCCGTCTCGGCCGGTACGTCGCGCAGCACCGGGCTGCCGCGATCCTCTTTGAACGCCACGGCGGGCTGCTCGCTCAGGGCCTCGAGCTGGGCCTGCTGGCGCGCTTCCAGTTGCCGGGCAGTGGCCAGATCCACCGGCACGAAGCGAACATGATCGCCGGCGGTGAGCTGGCCGAGTTTCCAGCGTTCGGCGCGCACCACCGTGGCCGGACACACGAAGCCGCCCAGCGAGGGGCCGTCGGGCCCCAGGATCACTGGCATGTCACCGGTGAAGTCGATGGTGCCGAAGGCGTAGGCGTTGTCGTGGATGTTCGACGGGTGCAGGCCGGCCTCGCCGCCATCGGCGCGGGCCCATTCGGGACGCGGGCCGATCAGGCGCACGCCGGTGCGGCTGGAGTTGTAGTGCACTTCCCACTCATGAGCGAAGAAGGTATCGATGTCGCCTTCGGTGAAGAAGTCCGGCGCGCCATGCGGGCCGTAGAGCACGGCAATCTGCCAGACATGGCCATCCTGGCCGCCGAGTTCGGGCCTGAGCGCTTCAGGCAGGGCGCGTGACGCGGTGGGGTCGAGTGCGGGCAGGGCGAGCATGTCGCCGGTGCGCAGGGCGCGCCCGCCATGACCGCCGAACTGGCCCAGCGTGAAGGTGGCTCGGGAGCCGAGATACTTCGGGCAGTCGATGCCGCCACGCACCAGCAGATAGGCGCGCGCGCCGGCACTGGCCTTGCCCAGCGTCAGCGTGGCCCCGGCGGGAACGTCCAGCACCTGCCAGAAGGCCACGGCCTTGCCGTCGAGTTCGGCAGGCAGCTCGCTGCCGGCCAGCACGATCTGGGTGGCGCGGTGAAAGCGCAGCGTGGGGCCGGTGAGGGTGATCTCCAGCCCCGCCGCGTCGGCGGAGTTATCGAGCAGGCGGTTGCCGAGGCGGAACGACCAGTCATCGAAGGGGCCGGAGGGCGGCACACCCACGTCCCAGTGGCCCTGGCGCCCGGGGTAGTCCTGAATCGTGGTCAGCGTGCCGGCACTCAGCACCTCGATGGCCGGCGGCGCCCAGGCGAGATCGGCCAGCCAGCGGGTGTGCAGGTCGGCGTCGCGAAAGCGCGCGTCGCGCAGCACGTGCGACAGCCAGGTACGGTTGGTGGCGATTCCATAGATGCTGGACTGCTCTAGAACTTCAGCCAGACGTTCGCGGGCCGTGTCGCGGTCGTCGGCATGCACGATCACCTTGGCCAGCATGGGGTCGAACAGCGCCGAGACCGTGAGCCCCGCCTCGATGGCGTGGTCGACACGCAGGCCGGGCGTCTCGGGAAACGCGACCTCGGTAAGCAGGCCCGCGCTGGGACGGAAATCGTGACTCGGGTCCTCGGCGTAGAGGCGCGCCTGGATGGCATGGCCAGTGGGCGCGAGATCGCGGGTCAGGGCGTCGAGCGGGGGAAGCTCACCGGCACCGAGGCGGATCATCCATTCGACGATGTCGACGCCCCAGACTTCCTCGGTGACGCCGTGCTCGACCTGCAGGCGGGTGTTGACCTCGAGGAAGTAGAAGCGCTGGCGCTCGGCGTCGTAGATGAACTCCACGGTGCCGGCGTTGCGATAGCCGACCGTTTCGCCCAGGCGCACGGCGGTGGCGTGCAGTTCGCGGCGCACCGTGTCCGGCAGCTCCGGGGCCGGGCACTCCTCGAGCACCTTTTGGTGGCGGCGCTGGGTGGAGCAGTCGCGCTCGCCCAGCGCCACCACCTTGCCCCGGCCGTCGCCGAAGAGCTGCACTTCCAGATGGCGGGCGCGGGCGATATAGGTTTCGAGAAACACCCCGGCGTCGCCGAAGTTGCGCTCGCCGAGGCCGCGCACCGAGTCGAAGGCGCGCCGGAGTTCGGCGTCGTCGGCACACACCTGCATGCCGATGCCGCCACCGCCGGCGGTGGACTTGAGCATCACCGGATAGCCGATGCGTTCGGCCTGGACGAGGGCGTCATCGACGCTGGCGAGCAGCCCGGAACCGGGCACCAGCGGCACGCCGGCGCGTTCGGCGAGTGCTCTGGCCTCGTGCTTCAGGCCGAAGTCACGGATCTGCTCGGCCGTCGGGCCGAGAAACACCAGGCCGGCATCCTCGCAGGCCTGGATGAAATTCGTGTTCTCGGACAGGAAACCGTAGCCGGGATGCACTGCCTCGGCGCCGCTTTTTCTGGCGATGTCGATCAACGTGTCGATGGCCAGGTAGGTGTCGGCGGCGGCACCGTCGCCGAGCGAATAGGCCTCGTCGGCCTGGAAAACATAGGGCGCGTCGCGGTCGGCCTCGGCGTAGACCACCACCGAGGCGATGCCCAGGCGCTTGAGCGTGCGCTGGATGCGGGCGGCGATGGCGCCGCGATTGGCAATCAGGACTTTGCTGAACATGAAAGCGGTCCATGACGTGGCGGGCCGTCCCGCCGGGACTGGTAGCGCCATGGAGTCGTCTCCAAGGCAAAAAAAACGTTGTTATGGGCCGGTAAAAACTGAGCGAGCGCAGCCAGTTTTTCTAGTCCCAGATCAGCAGCTCGATCGGCGTCGGGTTATAGCCGTTGCACGGGTTGTTGAGCTGCGGGCAGTTGGAGATCAGCACCACCACGTCCATCGCGGCGATCATCTCCACGTACTTGCCCGGTGCCGAGATGCCGTCGGCGAAGGTCAGCCCGCCTTCGGCGGTCACCGGCACGTTCATGAAGAAATTGATGTTGTGGGTGATGTCGCGCTTGGTGAGGCCGTACTCGGGATGATTGGCGATGGCCTGCATCCAGTTGTCGCGGCACGAATGCATGTGGCGCTTCTCGAGGTCGTAGCGCACGGTGTTGCTCTCGCTGGCGCAGGCCCCGCCCAGGGTGTCGTGGCGACCGCAGGTGTCGGCGGTGAGGGTCAGCAGCACGTTGCCCTCGTTGGAGAGCAGCCGGGAGCCGGCAGTCAGGTAGACCGCGCCCTGCTCGCGCAGGGTATCCATGGCGCTGTAGCGTTCGGCGGTGTCATGGGCGTTGAAGAACAGCGTGTCGGCGGCCTGGTTGCCTTCCAGATCGAGGATGCGCAGGGTCTGGCCGGCCTGGACGATGCCGATGTAGTGATCGCCGGCCTCGACCGTGGTGCGGCTTGTGGCGTTCTCGGGACGCTTGGTGCTCTCGATGATCATGGGCAGTCTCCCTTACAGGCCGAGATGGTAGAGGCGGTTGTTGGCGAAGCCGCGAGCGTTCTCCGGGCGCGAGCGGTAGCAGACGTCGTCCTCGGTGGGCGCCGGCGCGGTCCCCAGCGCGATATCCACGCCGCGGCGCGGATACTCGGCGCTGGGGTCGAGCGGGTGCGGACAGGTGTGCAGGATCACCAGGGTATCCATTTCCAGGCGCAGCGTGACGCTGGCACCGGGCTGGCAGTGCCCGGGCACGAAGCGCAGCCGGCCCTCGCCGTCGCTCTCCACCCGTGAGAACAGATTGAGATTGGCAGCCATGTCGCGCCGGCCGAGGCCGTACTTGGCCAGTTCGACCAGGAAATTGTCGTAGCCGGTGCGGGTCCACGCGTTGTGAGCCTTTTGATAGCTGACCGGTTGCCAGCCCTTCTGAACCATGTGATGTGGCATGAGGTTGCCGCCCACGCTGTCGTGCCAGCCCAGGTCGTCGTCGACGATCGAGGCGAAGATGCGCCCCATGTCGGAATACAAGCAGTGGCCGCGGGTCAGCTTGAAGGTGTGCTGGGCCTTCAGCGTGTCCGGCAGATTGAGGCGCTCGAGCAGGTTCTCGGGGTTGTAGCACAGCAGGCCGACGTTGGTGTCGGCCTCCTTCGCCGTCAGCGTCAGCGTGGTACCGCGACGTAGACGCAGCGACCAGTGCTGGCCGCCGGGCAGATGCGTGGTGTAGCGCGCATCGTCGTTGGGGGGCATGGGCGTACTCATGTCAGCGTCTCCTGAGTCGTGTGCGTGAGGCGGGTGGTGGCGTCGAGCTGGGCGGAAAGCCCCTCGGGGGGCTGCTGCATCTCGCCGACCGGCAGGTCATAGGTGATGGTGGCGCCATAGGCCTGGGGGGCCTGCGGGTCATGGCGGACCTTGTCGAACACCCACAGTCGGGTGCCGAGCGCGAAGGCTTCCTTGACGTCGTGGGTGATCATGAAGATGGTCAGCTGCTGCTCACGCCACAGCCGGGTGATCAAGGCATGCATGTCCTGGCGAATGCCGGGATCGAGTGCGCCGAACGGCTCGTCGAGCAGCAGGATGCGTGGCTTCATCATCAGCGCCTGGGCGATGGCCAGACGCTGCTGCATGCCGCCGGACAGTTCGTGCGGATACTTGGCCAGCGCGTTCTGCAGGCCGACTTCCTCGAGTCGCGCGACGGCGGCGTCACGCGCCCGGCGACGCGCACTGCCGAACAGCTTGCCCAGCCATGGCGAGCGGGCCAGCTCCTCGGCCATCATCACGTTGCCGAGCACGCTGAGGTGGGGGAACACCGAGTACTTCTGGAACACCACGCCGCGATCCGGGCCGGGTTCGTCGGGCAGCGGCCGGCCGTCCAGCGTCAGGCTGCCGCGGGTGATGCGTTCGGTGCCCAGCAGCAGTTTCAGAAAGGTGGTCTTGCCGCAGCCGGAAGCGCCGACCAGGGTGATGAACTCGCCGACATCGACACGAAACGACAGGCGCTCCAGCACCACCTGGTTGCCGTAGTCCTTCTCCACGCGCCGGGCTTCGAGCAGGCTTCTTGGATGGCTCATGTCTGGTCGCCCTCCTCGGCGTGATACCAGGGAAAGGCGCGTGTCGAGATCAGCACCAGCACCCGGTCGATGACGAAGGCCAGCAGAGTGA
This sequence comes from Modicisalibacter sp., assembly GCF_055145905.1. Lineage (NCBI taxonomy): Bacteria > Pseudomonadati > Pseudomonadota > Gammaproteobacteria > Oceanospirillales > Halomonadaceae > Modicisalibacter > Modicisalibacter sp. The sequence goes on from NZ_JBSREH010000051.1 coordinate 15,251, forward strand.
TCCAGGCCACATAGGGCAGGATCACGTCCATAGAGAGATAGCGGCGCACCAGGAAGATGCGATAGCCCAGGCCTTCCTGGGCGGCGATGGCCTCGGCGGCGATCAGAAACAGCCAGGCGCTGCCCAGCGCCAGGCGGGTCGAGGCGATCAGTCGCGGGGTGAGCTGCGGCAGCAGCACCCGGGTCAGCACCTGCCAGGAACTCGCCCCCAGGGTCTGCGCCTTGATCAGCTGTTCGTCGGGCAGGCGCAGGGCGTGGTTCTGCAGGTCGCGGATCAGAAATGGCGTCACGCCGATGACGATCAACGCGACCTTGGCCATCTCGCCGGTACCGAAGGCGATGAACAGGATCGGCAGGATGGCCATCGGCGGGATCAACGAGATCACCGTCACCAAGGGTGAGAGCTTGGCGCGCACCAGCGGCAGGCCCCCGGTGAACAGGCCAACGAGCAGACCGATCAGGGCGCTGATGGCGATGCCCAGGCCCAGACGTTCGAGACTGGCGAAGGTGTCGTCCCACAACGGAATGGTGCCGGTGCGCACGCTGGCTTTGGTCGCCAGTTGGCCGAAGGTCTCGGCCATGGTGGCGGGCGAGGGCAGCAGGCGGTCGTCGGGATTCTCCGCCAGGCGCGCGTTGGACAAGGCCAGATAGACCATCCCCACGAGCACGAACGGCACCAGCCCCAGCAGCCAGCGGCTGCCCCGGGTCGGTGTGAGGTTGATGAGTCGCTTCATGAGCATGACTCCGTCGGGTGGATGGCGTGCTGCCGGCGCCGCCTGCTTGGCACGAGCTCAGGCGGGCCGGCGATGATGCGAGACGTGGCGGTTTATTGCTGCGACTCGACGTAGGCGTCGGTATAGCGGGGGTCGAAGCGCAGCTTGACGTTGGACTCGTTGCCGAACACGCCCTGGGGCGTTTCGATGCCCACGAAGCCCGGGTTGGGGGCCATTTCGCCGAGCAGGCCGTGCTTGAAGCTGAACTCGGCGACACGCTGCATGGTGGAGAGCAGATCCTCGCTGCGCATCAGTGAGGCGGCCTCGACGGGGTCGGTGTAGAGGTGGGTGGCGGCGAGCTGGTTCCGGTAGCCGGCGAGGTCGGTGCCGGCGGCCTCGGCCATCTGCGAGAGCGCCTGCTCGTCGCCGGCCTCCATCGTCTCCATGACTTCATACCAGGCGCCTACCAGGGCATGGCCGAAATCGGGGTTGGCGGCCAGGGTGTCGGTGTTGACCACCATCATGTCGAGGATTTCGCGGGGGATCTGCTTGGAGGTGTAGACCACGTGGCTGTTGTCCAGTCCGTCGATGGCGCTGAGCTGCGGATTCCAGGTCACCACGGCCTCGATGTCGTCGTTGGGGTAGATGGCGACGATGTCGGCATCCGAGGTGTTGACGGTCTCGATGTCGCGCTCGGTGAGGCCGACGCTCTCCAGGGCCCGGGCCAGGAAGTAGTGGGACACGCTGAACTGCACCAGATTGACCTTGCGACCTTTGATGTCGGCCAGGTCGTCGCTGTCCTTGAGCACGATGCCGTCGTTGCCGTCGGAGTAGTCGTTGATGATCAGCGCGGTGGAATCGACGCCGCTGGCGGCGGGCAGGGTCAGAGCGTCCATGTTGGTCATGGCGCAGCCGTCGACGTTGCCGGAGGTGTACTGGTTGATGGACTCGATGTAGTCGTTGACCTGCACGAGATCGATGTCGATGTCGTACTTGTCGGCCCACTTGTCGATGATGCCCTGGGTGTCGGCATAGCTCCACGGCATCCAGCCGGCATAGATCGACCAGCAGACGCTGAAATGGTCGCGGCTCTGGGCATTCGCCAGAGGTGAGGCCAGCAGGGCCGACAAGGTCAGGACGGGGAGAGTGAGATTGTGCAAGCGCATGAGGCCTCCAATGGTTTGGCGAAAGGCGGGGGTATCGGTGGCAGCCTGTGACACCGTATCCTCCCGGGCTTTTCTCCCGCCGTGTAACCCGTCGTCAGCCATACTCGTTCAGTGCGGCGGGTCGATGGCTCTCGGACCAGTCATCGCATCGGGGTGAGTAGGTGATGCGATCGGAACCCTAGCCATCCATTGGAAACCGAATTGTGTGGCGGCATGGCCGCCGATACCCCTGTTTCTCTCGCTGACACCCGTTACAAAATTCCTGCCAGTCAGGGTAAATATATTACTTTTCAGCTGGTTGCGATATTTCGAGCAGGAATTGTTCCAGACGGGGATTTTTCAGGAGTACCCTTGTGCTGCTTTTTGGTGCAACGCTGATAGTCATTCTCAGCAATGGTGCAGAGTCCATGGAGTGCTATCGGGCAGGGGCTGTGTCGAGCCGCTCGGCGATTCGCCCGGCCTGCTGATATAGCGTCAGGCTCAGACGCTCGAGCATGCCCTGCAGCAGATCGGTGCGTGCGTCGGGCAGCGCCTGGTGCTCCCGGACCGTATCGAGCAGGGTGCGGGCGGCATCGTCCAGCATCGGATACGACCGGCCATCGGCGCAGTGCCGATAGGCCTCGGCCAGGGCCTGCTGGAAATGTCGCCGGGCACGGCGTACCGCCGCGCTGTCGGTATCATCGAGCCACTGGCGCAGGCGCAGGCTGCTGGCACCGAGATCCAGACCGGTAAGGCCCAGCGCGAACAGATGACGTTGATCGTCGGGCAGCATGTCGTCGTGGCGAGCGAGGGCCAGCAGTCGATCGGCGATATGGCCGCTGAAGCGTGTTTCGGCCTCACCCAGCGAGCCCTGGTCGAGCCGACGCAAGTCCTGGGCGATGGCGCCGACCAGGCGCCGCTGCCGCAAGGTGGCGCCAAGTCCGGGAAGCAGGCGGAAGCTCATCACCACGGCACTCAGACCGATGATCACCGCGATCGCGCGGTTGGCGAAGCTATCGAAGGAGAAATCCATGCCATTGCCGGGCATGGTCAGCAGGATATTGAAGATGGTGAAGGCCAGGCAGTAGCCCATGGTACGTGGGTTGCCGGCACCCAGCAGACCGAGGAACAGCGGCGTGCCGAAGAGCATGGCGAGCATCGGATAGCCGTTGGCCTGGGACAGCAGAACGTGGCCGAACAGGAAAGCGCTGGGAATCGCCGCCAGCATGCCCTTGTAGAACATCAGGGTGATTGCCACCGGATTGTCGCGGCTGGCGAAGAATGCCGAGAACAGTGTCCCGAGCAGCATCGCCACCTGGCCGTTCGACCAGTGAGTGAGGATCCAGAAGGTCGCCAGGCAGCCGAACACGATGCCGGCACGCAGCGCGTTGACGCCTGCCGCGAGATGGTCGCGGTGCCAGGACAGTCGGCCGCTGCGGACGTGCTTGCTGCCCGGCGTGACGATCGCCTCGCGCGCATCGAGCATGACGATGGCGTGGCCGAGAATGTCGCGCAGCCCCAGCACCAGCCGTCGCTGCAGGGGCGCCCGTTGGGTCTCGTCGAGTTCCAGGGCCCGATGGCGCAGCGTCTGCAAGCGGCTTCTGGCGGCCGGTACACCCTCGACGTTCTCGGCGTCGCGGAAGCCCCGGGCGCATTCCGTGGCCAGCTCGCGAATATCCGCGTCGAGCGCCTCGTGGCGATCGCGCAGCAGATGATGCATGGCGTGCAGGGTGGCGAAGAAGCGCAGCGTGCGGCGCGTCAGCACGTGGGTGGCGCGGACCCGGCCGTTGCCCTCCGGCCCCTCGTAGCGTGCCGCCTGGCTGTCGGTTTCGAGCTGAGTCAGCGGCGCCAGACTGCCGGTCAGCGAGGTTTGTAGCTCGGTATCGTCGTGGCTCGCCTCGAGGCGTTGGGCGGCCTGCAGGAAGGCCTGATTGATCACCGTGTTGGCCTGGTCGGCGAGGTGATCGCGCACCTTGGAGGGCCAAAGCAGCGAGCTGACCAGGGTCGCGCAGGTCGCCCCCAGGGCCAGTTCGGACAGGCGCGCCACCGCCACGTCGAAGACGCTGGCCGGGTTGCTGCCGGCGATCACCACGATCAGCATCGCCGTCACCGCGGCCATGATGCAGCCATAGGAAAAGTTGTTGCGCAGCAGCGAACTGCCGTAGGTACACAGCATGATCCAGGCGGTCAGGGTGATCAGCGCCGGCACCCGCGCCTGGACGAACAGCGCCATGATCACGGTGCCGGCGACGGCGCCGATGACGGTGCCGCCGATCTGGCAGAGGCCCTTCTCGATCACCATGCCGCTCATCGGCCGGATCTGCAGGAAGGCCGCCGAGATCAGCGCCCAGTAGGGGCGGTCGAGGTTGAACCAGAGCGCCAGATAGAGCGCCAGGAACATCGCCAGGGTCGCCTTGATGGCGAACTTGACCGCACTCGCCGACGGGGTGAGATAGGCCTTGAGAAGGGCAGACATGGCGGTCGGCTCAGCGGTTTTCGTCGACGATGCGTACCGTTGCGGTCATCCCGGCGCTGAGCAGTGTCTCGTCGGGAATGGTGTCGAGCTCGATGCGCACCGGGATGCGCTGAGCGAGGCGTACCCAGCTGAAGGTCGGCTGTACCCGGGGCAGCAGCTCACTGTTGGTGTCGGTGTTGGCGTTGGCGATGCCGCGCCCGATGCCGGCGACGTGGCCGCGCAGTTGCGTATTGCCGCTCATCAGGGTCACCCGTGCCGGGGCGCCGACGTGGATGAACGGCATCTTGGTTTCCTCGAAGTAGCCGGTCACGTAGTAGGAGTTCGAGGCGACCAGCGCCATCACCGGATTGCCGGCGGTCACGTAGTTGCCGGCGTTGAGATGCAAATTGAGGATATGGCCGGCGATCGGGGCTGTCACGGTGGTGCGTTTCAGGTCGAGTCGGGCGCGTTCCAGGTCGGCCCGGGCCTGGCCCAGGTTGGCTTCGGCGACCCGGGTGTTGATGCGGGCGACCTCCTGGTTTTCGGCGCTGATCGCCTGATCGCTCAGATGCTGGCGCCGGGAGGCTTCGTGACGCTTGAGCTCCAGCGTCGCCCGGCGCTGGGCGACCACGGCCTCGGCCTTGTCGACTGCAGCCTGGTAGCGGGCGTCGTTGATGGTGAACAGCACCTCGCCCTTTTTCACGGCGGCGGTGTCCTGCACGGCCAGGGTGTCGACCCAGCCCGAGACGTCCGGGGCGATGGTGATGATGTTGGCGCGAACCCGGCCGTCCCGCGTCCAGGGGGTGTACAGGTAGTAGTGCCACAGCCACAGCCCGGCGGCGACGGCGGCTGCCACGATCAGCAGTGTGACGAGAATGCGGAGCGATCGGCGCATCAGAAGGGCGTCCCTGTCAGCAATGAAGAGGCGAAGGCGATGGCGGCGGTGAGAATGACGAACAGGGCGGCATCGAACCAGGCTTCGTACCAGAGCACCTGCTGGCCGAGGAAGCGGTGCAGCAGGTTGCGTGTCACCACGGCGCAGACGAAGCCCAGCAGCGCGTACAGCAGCAAGGGGCTGAAGTAGATGCCGCCCACGGCGATTTCCTGAAGTCCCATGGCTTCTCCTGGTGTCTTGCCACGTCCTGTGCGCCGGCCCATGGTAGCAAGTGACGGGGCTGCATGCCCCCGTGCAAGCGTTGACAGGGCGCCGCTGTCACGCTTTGTGTCTTCGAGGTCTCCCGCTTATGCTGGACCCGCGTGAATGTCAACGAAGGGTCACGCCCGCCGATCGACAATCAACAATCAAAGGTCTGCAATGGAGGCATATTCCATGACCGTCAAGAAACCGCTTGTCGCTGCCGTTTCCGCTCTTGCGCTGACGACCAGTCTGTCGGCCCTGGCCGCCCCGATGAAGATTGGGGTGCTGGTGCCGCTGACCGGTGACCTGCAGAGCTACGGCGAGCCCGCGCTCAAGGCCACGCAGTTGGCCGCCAAGGAGATCAATGCAGCCGGTGGCGTGATGGGCGAGGATGTCCAGATCGCCAGCGGCGATACCCAGACCTCGCCGCAGCCGGGGGTGTCCGCGGCCCAGAAGCTGGTCAACGTCGAAGGTGTGAGCGGCATCATGGGTGCACTCTCCAGCGGCGTGACCATTCCGGTGGCCCAGAGCGTCTCCAAGCCGGGCAAGATCCCGCAGATCAGCAGTGCCTCCACCTCGCCGGTGATCACGTCGCTCGACGACGGCGACTTCCTGTTCCGCACGGTGCCCTCGGATGCCTTCCAGGGCGTGGCACTGTCGCAGATCACCGCCGACAAGGGCTACAAGACGGTCAGCATCATCTACATCAACAACGACTACGGCAAGGGGCTGGCCGAAGCCTTCACCACCGCGTTCGAGAAGCAGGGCGGCAAGGTCGCCTCGACGGTCGCCTACGAGAAGGGCCAGCCGGCCTATCGCGGCGAGCTGCAGCAGGCCGACAAGGGCGATCCCGAGGCGCTGGTGCTGATCGGCTATCCGGAGAACGGCCAGACCATCCTGCGTCAGGCGTTGGAAGGGGGCTACTTCCGCAACTTCGTGTTCACCGACGGCATGAAGGCCCCGGAGCTGGTCGAGAACCTGGGCGCCGAGTACCTCAACGGCTCGGTGGGTACGGTGCCGCAGGCCCGCGACGACTCCCCCGGGGCGCAGCATTTCAGCACCGCCTATGAAGAGGCCTACGGCGCGGTGCCGCCCAAGCCTTACCTGGATACCGCCTATGACGCCTTCTACCTGATGGCGCTGGCCGCCGAGGCCGCCGGCTCCACCGACGGTGTGGCGATCCGCGATCATCTGCGCGAGGTTGCCAACCCGCCGGGCGAGCAGGTCGGTCCCGGCGAGTTCGAGAAGGCGGTGAAGCTGCTCAAGGCGGGCAAGGACATCGACTACGAAGGGGCGTCCGGTTCGGTCAACTTCGACGACAACGGTGACGTGCCCGGTACCTTCGGCGAGTGGACCTTCGAGGACGGCAAGATCGTCACCAAGCGTATCTTCGAGCCGACGATGCCCAAGTAAGCTGCCGTGATGCGGCGGTTGGCGGCATGGGCCGCCAGCCGCTGCCACGCTGCAACGCGAAGCCCCGGCCATGGCCCCATGGCCGGGGCTTTCTGATGGCCTGCAGGCTCAGCCCGCCCGAGAGCGGCACTGAGCCAGCCGCCTATCGGGAACGGCGATCCCGGGCGATCAGGCGGGGCGGCTTTTCGGGGAGCAGCCCCTGCGGGCGCAGGACCAGGATGACCTGCAGCAGCACACCGATCAGCAGCACGCGCAGTGCCGCGCCCTGGGTGGCGTGTTCAGCCGGCAGCATGTCGGTGAACAGCTCGGTGACCGACCAGATGCCCCAGACCACCACCGCACCGAGGATGGCACCGCGGTTGTTGCCGCTGCCCCCGGCGATCAGCATGACCCAGACGATGAAGGTGCCGTAGAGCGGGCGGAAGGCTTCGGGGCTGAGGAAGCCGAAGAAGTGGGCGTACAGCCCGCCGCCCAGGCCCATGATTGCCGAGCCGAGCACGAACGCCTGGAGGCGGAAGTTGGCGATGTCCTTGCCGGCCGCCGCGGTGGCCGGCTCGTTCTCGCGGATCGCGCGCAGCACGCGGCCCCAGGGCGAAGCGTAGGCACGCTCGACCAGGAAGTAGACGCCGACCACGAAGACCACCACTACCAGCAGGTAGCCCAGCGGTGTGTCCAGCGGAGTGCCCTGTAGCGGCCGCGGAATGCCGGCGATACCGCGCACGCCGTTGGAGAGCCAGTCCTCGTTCTTGATGAACAGGCGAATCATCTCGGCGATGCCGATCGAGGCGATCGCCAGATAGTCGGTGCGCAGGCGCGCGGTGATCAGGCCGATGATCACGCCGATGATCGTCGAGGCGATCACGGCGCCCCCCAGGCCTACCAGGAAGGGCAGGCCGAAGCCCCCCAGATAGGCGGGGCTGCCGGGGGTGGTGAGGATGGCGCTGGTGTAGGCGCCCACCGCGAAGAAGCCGGCGATACCGATATTGAACTGGCCCGTGAAGCCCCACTGCATGTTGAGCCCCAGGGCGAGCACGGCATAGACCCCGGCGAAGGTCAGAAACGAGACGAGATAGGACGCGATGCCGGTGAGTTCCATCAGACTGTCCCCTTGAAGATGCCCTGCGGGCGCAGGATGAGCATGCCGACCATGATCGCGAAGGCCACGGCGGGCTTGTAGGCGGCGGGGATGATCAGCGTCGACATCTCCATGGAGACGCCGATGATCATGCCGCCGGCGATCGCGCCGTAGGGCCGGCCGATGCCGCCGAGGATGGTGGCGGCGAAGACCGGCAGCAGGGCGCTCCAGCCCATCACCGGGTGCAGGCGCGTATCGATGCCCAGGAACACCCCGGCCGCCGCGGCCAGGGCGCCGCCGATCACCCAGGTGACCATGATCACCCGTTCGGCGGGGATGCCCGAGACCAGCGCCAGGTCCATATTGTCGGACATGGCGCGCATGGCCTTGCCCAGCCGGGTGCGGGTCAGGAACAGGTGCACCGCCATCACCAGCCCCAGCGAGATCAGCACGATCCACAGGTGATCGGGCTTGAGGCGGATGCCGCCCAGCCAGTCGAGGCGCCAGGGGAACTGGATGCCGGTAGTGTAGCTCTGGTTGTCGGAGCCCCAGATCAGCTGCACCAGGCTGCGCAGGATCAGCGCCATGCCGAACGAGGCGATCAGCAGGATCACCGGCTGGGTGCGGCGAATGCGCCGATAGAGCACCTGGTCGATGAATACCGCGACCACCGCCATGCCGACCATCGCCGCGGGCAGTGCCCACCAGGCGCTGAGTCCGAAGGCGGAAATGAAGGTCAGGCCCAGGTAGGCGCCTAGTGTCATGAAATCGCCGTGGGCGAAGTGGGCAAAGCGCAGGATGCCGAAGATCATCGACACGCCGATGGCGCCCATGGTCAGCACGCTGCCCAGCACCAGGCCGTAGACGAGCAGTTGCAGGATATCGGTCATCTCAGCCCCCCAGGAACATTTCAGCGACTTCCGGATCGGCCAGGAGGTTGGGACCGGTGTCTTCGTGACGGTTGCGGCCGGTGGCCAGTACATAGCCGCGATCGGCGATGGCCAGGGCCTGCTTGGCGTTCTGCTCGACCATCAGCACGCCGATGCCCTGGGCATTGATCTCCTTGATGCGCTCGAAGGTCTCGTCGATCAGCAGCGGCGAAAGCCCGGCGGTGGGCTCGTCGAGCATCAGCAGTTCGGGGTCGATCATCAGCGCGCGGCCCATGGCGACCATCTGACGCTCGCCGCCGGACATCAGCCCGGCCTGCTGGCGACGCCGCTCGGCGAGCTTGGGAAACAGCGTGTAGACCTTGTCGAGGCGCTTCGAAAGATCACCCTTCATCAGGTAGGCGCCCATCTCGAGATTCTCGCGGACCGTCATCGAGGGGAAGACGTTCTTCTCCTGGGGCACGTAGGCGATACCGCGCCGGACCATCTGTTCCGGCTTGGCGTTGGTGATCGGCTCGCCCTTGTAGAGGACGTCGCCGGCACGGATGCGCAGCAGGCCGAAGACCGCCTTCATCGCCGTGGACTTGCCGGCGCCGTTGGGGCCGACGATCACCACGATCTCGTCGGTCTCCACGCGCAGGTTGGTACCCTGGAGAATATCGACGCCGCCGTAGCCGCCATAGAGGTCCCGGGCTTCGAGAAGACTGGTCATGAGGCATCTCCCTGGTTCGAAGGCCGGGCGTTCTCGCCCATCTGCCCGCTCATGCCGCCGCCGAGATAGGCCTCGCGGACCTGTTCATTGCGGCGCAGGTCGGTCATGGCGCCGGAGGCGATCAGTTCGCCGTTGGCCATCACGTGGACCGGGTCGCACAGCGCCGAGATCAGGTCCATGTCGTGCTCGATCACGCAGAAGGTGTAGCCGCGCTCGCGATTCAGGCGCTGGATCGCCTCGCGGATCTTGCCCAGCAGGGTGCGGTTGACCCCGGCGCCGGGCTCGTCGAGCAGGACCATCCGGGCATCGGTCATCATGGTGCGCCCCAGGTCGAGCAGCTTTTTTTGGCCACCCGAGAGGTTGCCGGCCAGCTCGTCGGCGACATGGGTGATCTCCAGAAAGTCGAGCACGTCGTCGACTTTGTCGAGCACCGCGCTGTCCTCCTGCTTGACCCGGCCCCAGCGCAGCCAGGCGTTGAACAGGTTCTCACCGCTCTGACCGGGCGGCACGACCATGAGATTTTCGCGCACGGTCATGCGCGAGAACTCGTGGGGGATCTGGAAGGTGCGGACCAGGCCGAGATGAAACAGCTTGTGCGGCGGCAGGCCGGTGATGTCGCGGCCGTCCAGCAGCACGCGGCCTTCGCTGGGGGGAAAGAGTCCGGCGACCATGTTGAACAGGGTGCTCTTGCCGGCACCGTTGGGGCCGATCAGGCCGGTGATGCTGCCCTCGGCAACCTCGAGCGAGACCCCTCGCACTGCCTGTATGCCGCCGAACGTCTTGGAGACGTTGTCGATCTGAATCAAGGAGAAGCTCCTCGCAAGCGTCCTCTTTCCGGGGCGGCGCGGGCGGTGAAACGGCGTTCACGGATGCCGGCCCGGCGATGGAGTTGTGATTGTGATGGGCCCGGGCCATCGGAGGCGGGGCGGGGATCGCCACGGGCCGTATGAGGGTGACCTTACAGGGGCTTGACCTCGCCGGACAAGCGCCGCCACCGATGGCCTTTAAACGGTTGCACCGCGCGCGATGGCGTGGGCGGCCGTCGACAGCCCCGGGCATGACAAGGCATGTTGCACTGCAACAAGGGGTCTGCTATGTTGCACTGCAACGAAGGCCGAAACCTTCGAGGTCAGCCCACCACGACGGAGGTCCTATCATGGCTACCAACACCCAGAACGCATTCGATCAGGTCAACAAGCAGTTCGAGACTTTCTATACCGGCCCGGCGCGCGCTTACGCCGCCATGGCCATGGATTACACGGAGCAGCTGGTCAACACCCAGATGAGCTTCACCAAGGCCTATGTCGACGCCGGCTTCGCCCAGACGCGCGCCATGCTCGACGTGCGTGATGCCGAAGGCTTCCGCAGCTACGTCGAGGAACAGCAGAAGGTCGTCAAGGATCTGGGCGAGCGCCTGAAGGGCGATGCCGAGAAGGTCGTTGCCCTTAACCAGGACTTCGCCAAGCAGAGCCAGCAGCTGGTCGAGGAAAACCTCAAGACCGCCAGCAAGACGGCGGGCCAGACGAAGTAAGCGTCGCTTCGGCGTCGTATCCGGGCCGGCGACTCCTGTCGCCGGCCTTTTTTTGTCTTGCCGTTTTGTCGTGCCGTTTTGTCGTGCCGCGTCAGGGGCGTGGCGTCGTGCCTTCGCGGCGCGCCCACCACCGGCCGGGCAGACGCACGTTGATCACCGCCAGGCCCGCTACCACCAGTAGTCCGCCGATGAGCTTGTTGGCTCCCAGCGGGTCGCCCAGCAGCCACATGCCCAGCAGCACGGCGAAGACCGGCATCAGCAGCGACAGCGGCACGACGCGGCTGACCGGATGCTTCTGCAGCAGCCGATACCACACCCCATAGGCGACGATCGACGACATCACGGCGGTATAGAAGACGGCACCCCAGCCGCTCCAGCCGGCGTTGCCCAGCGCCGCCCATTGCGCATCCTCGAAGAGCCAGGACCCCAGCCCCACCTGGGGAATGGCGAACAGCGCGATCCAGCCGGCCAGGGTCAGCGGCGGGATGGGGGGCGCCACCTTGATGATCAGGTTCGACACTGCCCAGAAGAAGGCGCTGGCCAGCAGCAGGGTGGTGGGCAGCGGCGCCGGCAGGGAGGGCCCGCCGGCCAGCACCACCACGCCGCTGAAGGACATTGCCAGGCCCAGCCAGCGGCGCAGGTCAAGCCGGTCTCTAAGGAAGGCGGCGGCCAGCAGGGTCGCGAAGGGCGTACCCATCTGCACCAGCAGTGCGCCGGTGCCGGCCTCGGCCTGGCCGAGCCCCAGAAACAGCAGCGGGAAATGCAGACCACCGAAGGTTACCGACAGCAGCAGCAGCCAGGGCAGCTGGCGGCGGTTGAAGCGGGTGAAGGGCACCAGCAGGGCCGCGACCAGCGAAAAGCGCAACGTCATCAGCAACAGGGGCGGCATGTCCGCCACCCCGACCTTGATGACGATGATGTTGAGGGCCCAGATGACAATTACGGTCAATCCGAGCAGAAGGTCGCGTAGGGGCACGAATTCATCCTTGAATGGCGGTCAGGTAACCTGAGGGAAAACCGATAGAGCAGTATAAAGAAGGGGGGCGGAGGCTGCGAGGCGCCTTCGATGCGCATAATGGAAGACGGGAGGCTGTGATGCCGCGACGAGGAGTGGTTTTCGCGCTCTGGTGCGGGCTCGCCGTGCTGGGCGTGCTGACAGGGTGGGCAGGGGTGCAGGCCGGCGACCTGGAACAGCGGACTCTGGTCATTGTCAGTGGCGATCGGCGGCAGGCGATTCAGGCGGAAATCGCCCGGCGCCCGGCCGACAGGGCCCGGGGCCTGATGGAGCGAGAGCGGCTGCCCGCCGGCGCCGGCATGCTGTTTCTCTTCCCTCGCGAGCAATCCGCCACGGGCGCCTTCTGGATGTTCAACACCCGCATTCCGTTGTCGATCGCCTTCATCGATACCCAGGGCGTCATCCGCGCCATCCGGCGAATGGTCCCCTGTGCCAGCGAGCGACCTGCCGACTGCCCGCGCTATCCCGCGGGGGTCCCGTTTCGCATGGCACTGGAGGTCAACGCCGGGTTCTTCGCGCGCCATGGCATCACGGTGGGGGATCGGCTGTTGCCGACCTCGCTGCCCTGACGGTCGGGGTGACTCAGCCCAGGCGCTGGGCGATTTCGCGCCACAGGGCGGCATAGGCCCGACTGCCGGCGCAGCGCGGGGCGAAGGCGTTCACCGGGGCGCGCTCCAGCCCCATGCGCTCGATGGCGCTGGCATTGGGGATGGTCGTGGACAACCGGGTGGGCCAGTGTTCGCCGAGGTCGTCCACGATTTCCCGGTGCAGCTTGCGGCGGCGGTCGGCGAGGGTCACGAAGGGCCAGACCGGGCAGTCCTGATTGGCGTCGTCCAGGTAGTGGCGCAGCTGGTCGAGGGTGCGTTGCGAGAGCGTGGTGGGGATCACCGGCACGAGCAGGGCGTCGACACTCGAGACGATCTGTTCGGCCAGCGTCGACAGGCTGGGCGGGCAGTCGAGGATGATCAGGTCGTAGTCGTCATGCACGGGCTGGAGCATGCGGCGCAGGCGGCTGGGCTTGCGGTCTTCCAGCAGCTGTTCCATCGCCCGCGAGCCGATAGCGGCCGGCAGCAGATCGAGCCCCTCGACGCCGGTGTTGCGAATCACCTTGTCGAGCGCCGCCTTGCCCTTGACCAGCTTGCCCACGCCGCCGCGTACCTTGGGCTTGGCGCGCAGATAGAAGGTGGTCGCCGCCTGGGGGTCGAGATCCCAGAGCAGCACGCGACGGCCGTCACGGCAGGCCTCGGCGGCGAGATTGACGGCGGAGGCGGTCTTGCCCACGCCGCCCTTGATGCTGTAGAGCGCCAGCATCTTCATGGCGGGCTCCCACGGTTCGGCCGTCTGAAAGGGCGCCTTAGTCTAGCAGCGATGGTGGCCGGCCGCGTGACGGTTCGATGACAGCCGTGGGCATATTGCCAGGCTGTCATTCATTCGATAGCGCTTTACAATGATGGCTGGATCGATACACGCCCGCGCCCACCGTGCCGGGCGTGCCTCGGCGGGCAGCCACGAGCTGCGCGCCGCGGGTCCTTATCCTCCGGACCTGCATGCGGGGAAGCCGCCCGGCTTCATGATAACCAATAACGTAGCCAGACCCGGCCCGCGGGCTGGCGCATGCAAGGAATCACGACATGCTGACACGCCGCTTTACCGGATTCACCGCTGCCCTTGCGGGGGCCGCCCTGCTGTGCACCGCGTTGACCGCACAGGCCCGCGAATATTCCGTCTCCACCGTGCTTTCGAATGCCTTCCCCTGGGGGCAGGCCGCCGACAAGTGGGCCGAGCTGGTCAAGGAACGCTCCGACGGGCGCATCACGTTGCGCGTCTATCCCAACTCGCAGCTGGTCAACGGCGACCAGACCCGCGAATTCTCGGCCATGCGCCAGGGGCTGATCGACATGGCGGTGGGCTCGACCATCAACTGGTCGCCGCAGGTCCCGCAGCTCAACCTGTTCTCGCTGCCGTTTCTGATGCCCGATTATGACGCTGTCGACGCGGTCACCGGCGGCAAGGCCGGTGAGATGGTCTTCGACGCCATCGAATCGCGCGGCGTGATCCCGCTGGCCTGGGGCGAGAACGGCTTCCGCGAACTGTCCAATTCCAAGTTGCCGATCAATGAGCCCGAGGATCTCGACGGCCTGAAGATCCGCGTGGTCGGCTCACCGCTGTTCCACGACACCTTCACCGCGCTGGGCGCCAACCCCACCCAGATGAGCTGGGCCGACGCCAAGCCGGCGCTGACCACCGGGGCGGTGGACGGCCAGGAGAATCCGCTGTCGGTGTTCGACGTGGCGCGCATCGATCAGGTAGGGCAGAAGTACCTGACGCTGTGGCACTACATGAACGATCCGCTGATCTTCGCCGTCAATCGCAACGTCTGGCAGCAGTTCCCCGAAAAGGACCGCGAGCTGCTGCGTCAGGCCGCCAAGGACGCCGGTGCCTGGGAGATCGAGAAATCGCGCGGCGAGCGTGACGATCGGCTGGCAGCGATCAAGGAGCGCGGTGTCGAGGTCGTCGAGCTCGACGACGCCCAGCACCAGGCCTTCGTCGACGCCACCCGCAGCGTCTATGACACCTGGACGCCGAAGATCGGCGAGGCGCTGGTCGAGACGGCACGCCAGGCCGCCGAAAACCGCTGAGCGGCAAGTGTCGCCAACCCGCAAGCCCCGTCGGCCGGCCGAGGTGCCGGCCGACACACGATGAGGTCAACATGAAACCGCAACCGGATGCGCGACTCGAGCGCGTTCTGGCCACGCTTGCCCTGGTGGTGATCGCCCTGATCAGTTTCGCCAACGTGGTGGTGCGCTACGTCACCGATGCCTCCTTCGCCTTCACCGAGGAGATCTCGGTTTTCCTGCTGGTGGTTGTGACCTTCGCCGGGGCGGCGGTGGCGCTGCGCCGCAACGGTCACATTCGCATCGGCCTCGTCGAGCGTGCCCTGCCGCCCGGACCGCGCCGTGTGCTGATTGCGCTGCAGGGCCTCGCCGGGCTGGTGGTGCTGGGGCTGATCACCGGTTACGGCGCGCAGATGGCCTGGCAGGAGTATCACTGGCAGTCGCTGTCGCCGGGGCTCGGCGTGCCGCAGTGGTGGTACCTGGTGTGGCTGCCGCTGCTGTCGCTCGCGATGCTCGTGCGACTGGTCCAGCAGACTCTCGATCGGCTGCGCGGAGGGCTCGACGATGAGTCCTGATTTCCTGATGATCGGCAGCTTCGGGCTGCTGTTGCTGGCCGGCGTGCCGGTGGCCTTCGCGCTGGGCCTGGCCGGGGCGGTGGGCATCGTCACCGGGCTCTCGCCGGACATGCTGGCGGCACTGGGTACCAACACCTACAACAGCATCGCCAAGTACCCGTTGATCGCCATTCCGCTGTTCATCCTCACCGGCCTGATCTTCGAGCGCGCCGGGGTCGCCGCGCGGCTGGTGCGCTTCGCCCAGGCGCTGATCGGCCCGCGCCACGGCGGGCTGGCGCTGGTCGCGGTGCTGGTCTGCCTGATCATGGGCGGGATGAGCGGCTCGGGACCGGCGGATGCCGCGGCGGTGGCGATGGTGATGCTGCCCAGCATGACCCGTGCCGGCTACCCCAGGCCATTCTCGGCGACGCTGATTGCCGCCTCGGCATCCACCGCGATCCTGATCCCGCCGTCGGTGGCGCTGATTCTCTACTCGATCGTGGTGCCGGGCGTCGATCTGCGTGCGCTGTTCGCCGCCGGGCTATTCCCCGGCATTTTGGCCGGCGTGGCGCTGCTGCTGCCGGCGTTCTGGCTGTCGCGGCGCCATGGCTGGGAGGCACCCTCTGAGGTCGAACGGCCGGCGCTGGGCGAGAGCTTTCGCCAGGCGATCCCCGCACTGTTCGCCCCGGTGCTGATCCTCGGCGGGCTGCGCAGCGGCCTGTTCACGCCCACCGAGGCCGCCGTCGCGGCGGTGGCCTACGGCGTGGTGGTGGGGCTGTTCCTGACCCGTGAGCTCGACTGGCGCGAACTCTGGCGACTGGTCGGCGAGGCGGCGACGATCTCCGGGGTGGTGATGCTGATCATCGCCCTGGCGGGGATCTTCGCCTGGGCGGGCACCATGCTGGGGACGTTCCGGCATCTCGCCGAGTGGCTGATCACGCTATCCGACAACGGCGCGGTACTGCTCACCCTGATCATGATTGCGGTGCTGCTCGCCGGCATGCTGCTGGATGCGATCTCGATCTACCTGATCCTGATGCCGATCCTCATTCCGGTGATGCAGCACTTCGGCTGGAATCCGGTGTGGTTCGGCATTCTGCTGGCGATGAACATCGCCATCGGCCAGTACACGCCGCCGGTGGCGGTCAACCTGATGGTCACCACCGAGGTGGCGGGCATCCGCCTCGAGCAGACCCTGGGCTGGGCGCTGGTGTTCGTGGCGGCGATGGCTATAGCGTTGCTGCTGGTGGCGCTGTTTCCGCCGATCGCGCTGTGGTTGCCGGGGGTGTTGGGCTACAACGTCTGAGCGTCGGAAAAGGTAGAAAGGAGAGGGCGGCGACCGGAGACGGTCGCCGCCTTTGCGTGAGAACGCCTGAGGAGAGTCAGTCCCGGGGCTCGATCAGCCCCTGCTCGCGGGCCATGGCATAGGCGGCCTTGGGGCCGGTCCACAGCGAGGGCAGCAGCACCAGCGACACCGGGATCGCGGTGATCACGATGAACTGCTGCAGCACGCTGATCTGCCCCGAGCCC
>NZ_JBSREH010000052.1:0-2424 GCF_055145905.1 Modicisalibacter sp.
AAGCTGGCACGCATCGCCTTTTCACTGATGAAGCATGAGACGGGATATCGCCCTCCAAGCCCCATCAAGGCTTGACGGGCAACATAGAATCTCCCACAGGGAGGCCCTGGGGCCCGGGACCGGGGGTTGTGGGAGGGGATTCATCCCCGACGGCGGTGCCGCTGTGGCCAAGGGCATCGCGACTGGAGTCGCTCCCGCAAGAGGTAACGCGGTGCTTGAGCCCGGCATTCTTCGAACTATGACCAAAGTCTAAAGGCGTTTTGTCTGTTCTTGATTGATCCTATGTCGGACATAACCTGAATCGAGTCCTACAACGCAGGCCGTCCGACATGAGCCAAGCCAGCGCCAGTACATCCCGTTCGTCGCGTCCCGATATCGCCGAGGCCCTCGCCGAGGCGATCTTCGGCGGCGAGTACGCGCCGGGCGATTTCGTGCCCAAGGAGCTGGATCTCTGCGCGCAGTTCGGGGTCAGCCGCAGCACCGTGCGCAGCGCCCTGCAGACGCTGGTCGCTGCCGGGTTGCTCAAGCGTATCTCGGGGCAGGGAACCCGGGTTCGCGAACTGCAGGACTGGCACCTGCTGGACCCCCAGGTAAGCGCCTGGATGGCGCGCTTCGCCCAGCCCAATCCACGCATCCAGCGCGAGATCTTCGCCTTCCGTGTCGCCGTCGAGCCGTTCGTGGCCCGGCTGGCCGCGGAAAACGCCACGGCCGCCGATCTGCTGGCGATCGAGACGGCCTACGAGGGCATGATCCGCGCACTCGGCAGCGAGGATCTGCACTGGCAGGGCCACAGTCACAACGAATACGACGTGGCCTTCCACGAGGCGATCTTCGATGCCTCGCACAATCTGGTCTGGGCGCAGCTGAGCCATGTGCTCAAGCCGGCCATCTCGCTGGTGGTCGAGCGTTCCAACCACAGCGCCCACGAACTCAACGACAGCATGGAGCGCCACCGTCGCGTGATGGAGGCGATCCGGCTGCGCCAACCCGAACAGGCCGCACAGGCGGCGCTGGCGGTCCTCGACCGTACCGGGCGGGATCTGGGCCTGAACGGCCTGACCCGCGAATTCCCCGTTCTCGAACCTCAAACAACAAGCGATCAAGAGGATACTCACGCATGATGTCACGCACTCCGCTCAAGACGCTCACCGCCGCGATTCTGGCGGCTACCGCCGTCAGCGCTCAGGCTGCCGAGTACGACTGGACCTTCCAGACGTCCGAAACCGCGGGCGAGCCGCAGTTCGAAATGAAGAAGCAGTGGGCCGAGAACGTCGAGAAGATGTCCGACGGCCGGATCCACATCGAGATCCTGCCCGTGGGCTCCGTCGTCCAGGCCAACCAGACGCTGCAGGCCGTCAAGTCCGGTATCCTGCAGGGCCACCTGACCGACCCCAGCTACTTCACCGGCCAGAACCCGGCGTTCGGCATGATCGGTAACCTGGTCGGCGCCTGGAGCGATCCCTACAACTTCCTCGACTACATGAACAACGGTGGCGGGGAGAAGATCTACAACGAGCTGGTCGAGCCCTACGGCCTGCACCTGATCGGCGCGGCGGCCACCGGCCTGGAGTCACTGCCGTCCTCGAAGCCGATTCACTCGGTCGATGACCTCAAGGGCCTGAAGCTGCGTGCCCCGGAAGGCATGGTCTACAACATCTTCGAGAAGGCGGGCGCCACGCCGGTCAACCTGCCGGGCTCCGAGGTCTACACCTCGCTCGAGAAGGGCGTGATCGACGCTGCGGACTACACCGTGTTCGCCACCAACCAGGCGCAGGGTCTGCACGAGTTCGCCAACTATCCGCTGTACCCGGGCTTCCACTCGCTGCCGATGGTCTCCGTGTCCATCAACAAGCAGATCTGGGACGGCCTGCCGGGCGACCTCAAGGCGATCCTTTCCACCTCCGTCGACGCCATGGCCTACAAGATGGTCGGCGAGCTGAAGACGCGCGACCTCGAGGCGGTGCGTGAAGCACGCAAGGATCCGGACATCCACATCATCGACCTGCCGGCCGACGAGCGTGCCAAGTTCCGCAGCATCGCCAAGGAAGAGTGGCAGAAGTGGGCGGACAAGAACGACATCACCAAGGAGTTCTACAAGTCCGTGGTCAGCTACCTGCAGAACCACAACCTGCTGAAGGCGGAAGACGGCGCGGCAGACGCCGAGAAGACCGCCGACAAGTCCTGATCGCGGCCTGCCGCGACAGTGCGACAGCGACGGGGCCTGCGGGCCTCGTCGTTCGTCATGACGCACCCTGACGCTTTTATCGTGCAGAGGAAATCCCATGTCATCCCCATCCCGTAACGACGAACGGGCCGAGGCGCATGCCGCCGAGCCCGAGTCGGCGCCGGACGAGGCGCGCAGCGCCTTCGACCGCGGCGTGCTGTGGTGCGCCCGCGGTGCCGCCTGGCTGGTCTTCGTCGCCA
>NZ_JBSREH010000053.1:0-168766 GCF_055145905.1 Modicisalibacter sp.
TCTGAAAACTGTCTGCGCTCGGCCATACTGCGTTAAAAATCAGCTCAAAATGCTCATTTACACCCCGTAAACTCCGCTTTTTCGCTGATTTTTGCCTTGCCTGACCTTCGCTCGTCGACTTTTCAGACAGTGCCTATGAAAGAGAACAGGAGAGATGCCGACATGGCCAGGATTCTGTTGATTGCAGGGGACTTCGTCGAGGACTACGAGATCATGGTGCCGTTCCAGGCGCTGCAGGCGATGGAGCACACGGTGCATGCCATCTGCCCCGACAAGCGCGAGGGCGACAGTGTGAGGACCGCCATCCATGACTTCGAGGGGGATCAGACCTACAGCGAGAAGCCCGGGCACGCCTTCACCCTCAACGCCACCTTTGCCGAGAGCGATCCCGCCGAGTATGACGCCCTGGTGATTCCCGGCGGCCGCGCGCCGGAATATCTGCGTCTCGACGAGCGGGTGCTCGAGGTGGTGCGTCACTTCATGGAAGCCGAGAAGCCGGTGGCGGCGATCTGCCACGGCGCCCAGCTATTGGCCGCCGCCGTGTCGCTGGAGGGGCTGCGGGTTTCGGCCTACCCGGCCTGTGCGCCCGAGGTGCGCCTGGCCGGCGGCGACTATGCCGACATCGCCGTGGATCAGGCGGTCACCGACGGCAAGCTGGTCACGGCGCCCGCCTGGCCGGCCCACCCGGAGTGGCTCAAGCAGTTCAACGCCCTGCTGGACTGAGCTCACCTCCCAGACGTTCCCAGACGTTGTTGCTTCGGGCTATCCATTCCGATAGCCCGGTTCCTCGTCCTGTCGGGCTCAGGGACGAATCCGATAGCCGGTGCGGAAGATCCACGCCACGATGCCCAGGCATACCGTCAGGAACAGCAGGATCATCGCCAGACTGGCGGCCACGCTGACATCGGCGCTGCCGAAGAAGCTCCAGCGGAAGCCACTGACGAGATAGACCACCGGGTTGGCCAGGGTCACCGTCTGCCAGAGCGGTGGCAGCATGTCGATGGCGTAGAAGGTGCCACCGAGGAAGGTCAGCGGTGTGATCACCAGCAGCGGCACCAGTTGCAGCTTCTCGAAATTGTCCGCCCAGATACCGATGATGAAGCCGAGCAGGCTGAAGGTGACGGCCGTCAGGCCCAGAAACAGAGCCATCCATACGGGGTGGGCGATCGTCAGCGGCACGAACAGGCTCGCCGTGCCGAGGATCAGCAGCCCCAGGATGATCGACTTGGTGGCCGCCGCCCCGACATAGCCGAGCACGATCTCGAAATGCGATACCGGTGCCGAGAGCAGCTCGTAGATGGTGCCCGAGAACTTGGGAAAGAAGATCGCGAACGAGGCATTGGAAACGCTCTGGGTGAGCAGCATCAGCATGATCAGCCCCGGCACGATGAAGGCGCCGTAGCTGACGCCGTCGATCTGGGTGATGCGTGAGCCGATCGCGCCGCCGAAGACCACGAAGTACAGCGAGGTGGAGAGCACCGGCGAGACGATGCTCTGCAGCAGCGTGCGCCGGGCCCGGGCCATCTCGAAGCGGTAGATGGTGCGAATGGCGTACCAGTTCATGGGCGCTCCTTGACCAGACCGACGAAGATGTCCTCCAGCGAGCTCTGCCGGGTCTGCAGGTCGGTCACCTCGAGACCGGCGGCGTCCACGGCGCGCAGCAGCTCGGGAATGCCGGTGGCGTCCTGCTGGGCGTCGTAGGTATACACCAGCTGCCGGCCCTCGTCGTCGAGGGTCAATCCCCGCCCGGCGAGCGCGTCGGGCAGCGCGGCCAGCGGCGCGGCGAGCTGGAGGGTCAGCTCCTTGCGGCCGAGCTGGCGCATCAGCGCCTGTTTCTCGCGGACCAGGATGATCTCGCCGTTGCTGATCACGCCGATGCGGTCGGCCATCTCCTCGGCTTCCTCGATGTAGTGCGTGGTGAGGATGATGGTCACCCCCGACTCGCGCAGCCGGCGTACCACGTTCCACATGTCGCGCCGCAGCTCCACGTCGACGCCCGCGGTGGGCTCGTCGAGAAACAGGATGCGCGGCTCGTGGGCCAGTGCCTTGGCGATAAGCACGCGCCGTTTCATGCCGCCGGAGAGGGTGATCAGCTTGTTGTTGCGCTTGTCCCACAGCGCCAGGTCCTTGAGTACCCGTTCGATATGCGCGGGATCGGGCGACTTGCCGAACAGTCCGCGGCTGAAGCTGACCGTGTTCCAAACCGTCTCGAAGGCTTCCGAGGTCAGTTCCTGCGGGACCAGGCCGATGGTCGCGCGGGCCGCACGGTAGTCGCGGACGATGTCGTGGCCGTCGGCGATCACCCGGCCGCCGGTGGGGTTGACCAGACCGCAGATGATGCTGATCAAGGTAGTCTTGCCGGCCCCGTTGGGGCCGAGCAGGGCGAAGATCTCGCCGCGCTGGATCTCCAGATCGATCGACTTCAGGGCCTGGTAGCCCGAGGCGTAGGTCTTGTCGAGCTTGTCGATCTGGATGATCGGTGCCTCGTGCGCAGCGGGACTCGCCGCCGAGGGCGTCGGCTGGGTTGCGGTTGGCGTATCGGTCATGGCGTGCATCCGCAGGAGTGGCTCGCCGCCAGGGGCGTGTGACGGCACCTTAGCATATCCGTCTGCCCGGTGAGTGGACGGCTCACGGGTGAGAGCCGTCAGCCGCCGGTGCCGAGCGTCAGCCGCAACGCCTGGAGCCCGTCGAATGCGAGATGCATCTGGCGGGTGAACAACGGATGACCCGTCAGGTGCATGTCCAGCGTGGCTTCGGCACCGCCGTAGTGAACCTCGGCGGCGATACGGGCATCATCGCTGAGTGGCGCCAGCGGGGGGAAGTCGAGCCCGTCCACGGTGACTGCGGTCAAGCCGAGCCCGTCCAGGCGTGCCGCGACGGCTTGCGTCACGCTGGTGTCGTAATAGACATAGAGCCCGCCATAGGCAAGGCCGGCCAGCAGGACGAGCGAGAAAACGAAGCGGCCCATGGCCTTCTCCTTGTCGGTTGTCGCGGCCGGGAGTTATACCACAGGCGAGAACAGGCAGGGTGGCCGCGAAAGCCGACACGCGGCAGTGCGCGGCCGGCCCACCGTGCGGGCTTGCGCAGTCTCGAGGAGGACCCATGCATATTGTTGTGATGACCATCAGGATTTCGCTGCCGGGCTGTCGCTCGCTCAAGGAAAAGCGCCAGCGCATGGGCGGTCTGCATGAGCGTTTCGGGCACAACCCGGCGGTCGCGGTCTGCGAAAGCGGCGCACTCGACAGTCTGGAGACGAGCGAATGGACCTTTGTGGTGACCGGTATCGACGGTCGCCAGGTGGAGTCGCTGTGTCAGGAGATCGAGGACAAGCTCCAGCGCACGGTGGATGGCCGTGTGCTGGAGGTGACCCGGGAACGACTGTAGGGCGCGGGCTTTTGCTTAGTAGCCCGCTCGGGGGTCGATGGCCTCGACGTCCTCGCCGTTGTCCAGTGCGCGGATCAGCTCGGCGACCTGATCGGCGGCGTCGCGTACCGGGGTCGGCGCGGCCATGTGTGGCGTGATGCGCACGCGGGGGTGGCTCCACAGCGGGTTGTCGCGGGGCAGCGGTTCCTCCGTGAAAGCGTCGAGCAGGGCGCCGCGCAGGCGGCCTTCCTTCTCGCCGGGACCGAGGGCGTCGAGCAGCGCGGCCGCGTCGATCAGGCTGCCGCGCCCGGGGTTGATCAGCGTCGCGCCCTCAGGCAACTGTGCCAGTGTCTTTGCGTCGACGATGCCGCGGGTGCTGTCGGTGTCGGGCAGCAGGGTGATCAGGGTGCGTACGCGACCGAGCAGCTCGGGCAGGCCGGCCTCGCCGTGGTGGCAGGTCACGCCGTCGAGCGACTTGGCGGAACGGCTCCAGCCGTGGACGGGAAAGCCGTCCTCGGCCAGCGTGCGGGCGACGTGAGCGCCGATCGCGCCGAGGCCCAGCACGCCCACCGGCCAGTCGGCCTTGTCGGTCAGCGGCTGCTCGTGCCAGGTGGTGTGGCCCTGCTGGGCGAAGTAGCGGTCGAAATCGCGCTGGAAATAGAGCACTCCGAAGCGTACATAGTCGGCCATCAGCGGTGCCATGCCGGCGTCGCGCAACTTGACGATGGGCACGTCGCGGGGCAGGCCGGGATTGGCGAGCAGGGCATCGACACCGGCGCCCAGGTTGATGATGCCCTTGAGACGCGTCTGACCCTCGAACAGCGAGGCGGGTGGCTTCCAGACCGCCAGATAGTCGGCGGGGGTGTCGCCGGGGTCGTCGCTGGTGACGATATCGGCGTCGGGCAGGCGGCGAGCCAGCGCCTCGCGCCAGGTGTCGGCCTCGTCGATGTGAACCAGTACGCGCATTCTCTGTTCTCTCCTTGCCTTGTCCGGCGATGACCGGCGACCGTTCAGTAGACGATCTCCAGCATGGGGGGCGGGGATTCGTTGAGCAAGCGGGCGACCAGCTCCAGGCCGCGATCGAGACGCTCCAGATCGGGCTCGGCGCCGAGGCTCAGGCGCACGCGGCGCGGGGCGGGCGTCTGCTCGACCATGAAGGGCTGCGAGGCGGTGATCGCCACGCCTTCCTGTTCGGCCTGCTGGCGCAGCTCCTCCGCACGCCAGGAGTCGGGCAGGGACAGCCAGACATGGAGACTGGATGCCCGGGAGGCGAAGACATGGCCGTTGAGTCGCTGCGCGGCGAGCTGTTGGCGTTCGGCGAGCAGCTCGCGCTGCTCGCCGGCCAGTGCCTCGACGGTGCCGTCGGCCAGCCAGGCATCGGCGATCTCGAGAATCAGCGGGGTGGCCATCCAGGTCGTGGCGCGCAGGCGGGGCAGGGCATGATGCAGCTGGCCCCGGGGCACCGTGAGATAGCCGGCGCGCAGCCCCGGCACGGTGGCCTTGGTGAGGCTAGTGACATGAAAGCTCTGGCGCGGCAGCCGTGCCGTGAGCGGGGTCAGGCCGGGTGGCTCGAGCAGGGCGTGAACGTCGTCCTCGATCAGCCACACGCCGTGGCGGATCAGCACCTCGGCGATGGCGTCACGCCGCGATTGGCTCATGGTTGCGCCGGTGGGGTTGAGCTGGGTCGGCGTCAGGCAGATGGCGCGGGGGCGGAAACGACGGCAGGCGGTGTCGAGCGCATCGGGCATCATGCCTTCGTCGTCGATGGCGACCCCGCGCAATTGAAAGCCCAGGGTTCGCGACAGGGCGATCAGACCATGATCAGTCAGTGCTTCCGTCAGGACCAGGTCGCCGTGCTGGACCACGGTGGCGACGGCCAGCATCAGCCCGTGGGAGGCGCCGTTGCAGAGAATGCGTTCCTCCACGTCGCCGGGCACGCCGAGCCGGTCGCGCAGCCAGTATCCCGCGCGTTCGCGCTGGTAGGAGAGCCCGGCGATGGGGCGGCTCGCGGAGATTACGTCCGGCGAGGCCTGTTCGGCCAGCGTGACGAGCGTCTCGCGGAAACGCAGGTGATGGGTCGGCGGGCAGACCGGATGGGCGATCGACAGGTCGATCAGGGCGGATTCGGTACGTGGCTCGCCGGTCCGCAGGTACTCCGCCTCGCGGTTGTCATCGAGGGTGTTGATCCAGGTGCCGCTGCCCACGCGGGCCTGGACCAGCCCCATCTTCTCGGCCTGAGCATAGGCGCGTGACACGGTCTGGACACTGACGCCCAGCGCGTCGGCCAACTGCCGATGCGGAGGGAGCCGCGTGCCGGGCGTCAGCTCACCCTGGCGGATGGCTTCGGACAGCGCACGGGCGATGGCCAGGTATTTCGGGCCCTGTGATGACAGGTAGGGCGTCAGATCAATTGTCATGATTCAATAAAGGCTTTGACGGCTGGCTCTACGTTGGTGCTAGTATCAGCGGCAGGACATTGGCAGGTAATTGTCATGATTTCAATAATCCAGTGTCATGACAATCAAAATTGCCAACGAGCTGTTTCAGCGTCCCCTTGACGGCCCGACCCCCGCACTCCCGCTGGAGGGTCGGTTCTGGCGATTTCGTGTTTTGGAACGAGGCACATGATCCAGGTTTCCCTGCCTTTCACTCGTGAGGAATATGCCCAGCGCCTCTGGAAGGTGCGTCAGGCGATGGCCAGTCGCGGCATTGACGTGATGGTCATCAGTGACCCTTCCAACATGGCCTGGTTGACCGGCTACGACGGCTGGTCTTTCTACGTGCATCAGTGCGTGCTGCTCGGACTCGAGGGCGAGCCGGTATGGTACGGGCGTCGGCAGGACAGCAACGGGGCGCTGCGCACCTGCTGGATGGACCCCGAGAACATCACCTACTATCCGGATTACTACGTCCAGAATCCGGACATGCACCCGATGGACTACCTGGCGCAGTCGATCATGCCCGAGCGTGGTTGGCACGAGGGCGTCGTCGGCGTGGAGATGGACAACTATTACTTTTCCGCCAAGGCGCATACCAGCCTGGTCCAGGAACTGCCCCACGCGCGTTTTCAGGATGCCAACTCGCTGGTCAACTGGTGCCGGGCGATCAAGTCGCCGCAGGAAATCGAGTACATGCGCGTCGCGGCGCGCATCGTCGAGGGCATGCATTCGCGCATCCTCGAGATGATCGAGCCGGGACTGGCCAAGAGCAAGCTGGTCTCGGAGATCTATCGCGTGGGTATCGAGGGCTGGACCGATGCCGACGGCAAGGTGTACGGCGGCGACTATCCGGCCATCGTGCCGCTGCTGCCGACCGGCTCCGATGCCGCGGCGCCGCACCTGACCTGGGATGACACGCCGTTCCGCGAGGGCGAGGGGACCTTCTTCGAGATCGCCGGCTGCTTCAAGCGCTATCATTGCCCGCTGTCGCGCACCGTCTTCCTCGGCAAGCCGCCCAAGGAATTCGTGCGTGGCGAGTCGGCCCTGCTCGAGGGTATCGAGAATGGCCTGGCCGTGGCCCGGCCCGGCAATCGCTGTGCCGACATCGCCATGGCGCTGGGCGCGGCCATGGACAAGTACGGCTTCGACCGCGGCGGCGCGCGCTGCGGCTATCCGATCGGTATCAGCTATCCGCCGGACTGGGGCGAGCGAACCATGAGTCTGCGTCCCTCCGACGAGACGATCCTCGAGCCGGGAATGACCTTCCACTTCATGCCCGGCATGTGGATGGACGACTGGGGTCTCGAGATCACCGAAAGCATCCTGATCACCGAAAACGGCGCAGAACCGCTGGCCAACTTCCCGCGCCAGCTGTTCGTCAAGTAAGTCAGCTGTTCGTCAAGCAAGGAGTGGCACCATGACTCAGCGAGCCCGCGACCTGCGGCCGAGCCCGATCTCCGCGACCGTCGACTTCGACGCCGACGGCGTCCAGCACGGCTTTCTCAAGCTGCCGATCTCCAACGACGAGTCGGCCTGGGGCGCGGTAATGATTCCGATCACCGTGGTCGCCAACGGCGAGGGCCCCACGGCGCTGCTCACCGGCGGCAATCACGGTGACGAGTACGAGGGCATCACCGCCCTGATGAAGCTGGCCAGCACCCTCAAGGCCGAGGACGTGCATGGTCGGGTAATCATCGTGCCGATGATGAACGTGCCGGCGGCACAGGCCGGCCGCCGGACCTCACCGATGGATGGCGGCAACCTCAATCGCAGCTTCCCCGGTGATCCCGACGGCGGCGTGACCGAGCAGGTCGCCGACTATTTCACCCGCTACCTGGTGCCGATGATCGACGTGGCGCTGGACCTGCACTCCGGTGGCCGGACCCTGGACATCGTGCCGTTCGCCGCCTCGCACCATCTGGAGAACAAGGACCAGCAACGTCAGGCACTGGCCGGCGCCAAGGCGTTCGGCGCGCCCACGGCGATGATGATGTTCGAGCTGGATGCCGCCAAGCTGTATGACACGGCGGTGGAAAGTCAGGGCAAGATCTTCGTTGCCACCGAGCTGGGCGGCGGCGGCACCACCACGCCGGAGCGCATGGCGATCACCGAGCGTGGCGTACGCAACTTCCTGATCCACTACGGCCTGATCGATGGTGAGCTGGAGGTGCCCGCCGAGCCTCAGGTCTACGTCGACATGCCGGATGCCTCCTGCTACGTGCAGAGCGAGCACACAGGGCTGCTCGAGCTGACCGTGAGCCTTGGCGACCGGGTGGAAAAGGGCCAGATCATCGCCCGCGTCTACGACATGACCCGCACCGGTGCCGAGCCCGTGGTCTATCACGCTCAGCGTGACGGCATGCTGGTGGCGAGGCGCTTTCCGGCGCAGGTCAACATGGGCGACACCATTGCGGTGATCGCCGAGGTGGTGGATTCTCTCGACGGCTGAACGCAGCCTACCGCAAGCGTCCCGGCCGCCACGCCCGGCGGCCGGCCCGATAGTGGACCGGCATGAAGCTAGACCGATACGACCTCAAGATTCTCGATATCCTGGCCAGGGACGGCCGTATCACCAAGTCGCGCCTGGCCGAAGCGATCAATCTCTCGGTCAGCCCCTGCTGGGAGCGGGTGCGCCGCCTCGAGAAGGCCGGCGTCATCGAAGGGTACACGGCGCGGATCAATTCCCGGGTGCTGATCAAGCGCACGCCGGTGTGGGTGCAGATCGAGCTCAAGGCCCACAACGCCGAGAGTTTTCAGCGCTTCGAGAAAGCCATTCGCGAGGAGGCGCTGGTCACCGAGTGCGTCGCTGTCGGTGGCGGCGTCGACTACCTGGTCAAGGTGGAGGCGGACTCGATCGATGCCTACCAGCGCCTGATCGACGACTGGCTGATGTCCGATCTGGGCATCGAGCGCTACTTCACCTACATCGTCACCAAGACCGTCAAGGACGAGGCCCCGCCCCTTACCGTCGACGATGCCGGCTGACTCTGGCCGCGCCGGATCGGTAGCCACTTGGCGTCGCCCGTCGGGGTGATTACGCTATATCCATGAATATGCTGCCTGCCCCTGCCGCGCCCGTCGATGATTACGTAGACCGGCGCGACCAGCCGTTGCGTGATCTCGACGGCCCCCGTGAAATGCCCATCACCCTGGCGCTCAACGATGAGGCGGTGGCCACGCTGCTGGCCACCCCCGAGTCGCTCGAGCCGCTGGCGATCGGCCACGCCTTCACCGCCGGCTGGATCACCCGCGGCGATCAGGTCGCGGACATCACGATTTCGCGGCTGCGCCACGGCCTGCGGGTGCGCCTGGCGGTCCCGGCGCGGCTGGCGCGACAGGCGGCGCGGCGCGCCCCGCGCGAGGCCTCGGTATCCAGCTGCGGTGCCTGCGGTGCCAGCGAGGAGGCCGAGGTAATGGCCGGGCTGACCCGCCTGCCGCCGCGCCCGGTCCTCTCCGGCGAGGCCCTGCGGCATGGCCTGGCGGCGCTCGAGGCGCGGCATTGCCGGGGCCAGCACACCGCCCTGGGGCTGGATGCCCGCGGCGAGGTCGTGGCGCAGGGGCAGGATATCGGCCGCCACAACGCCCTCGATCGGGTGATCGGCGAGAGCCTGCTGAACGACACTCCGCCCGAGGCGGTGCTGGTGTCCAGCCGCTGCAGCCTCGAGCTGGTGCAGAAGACCGTGCGCGCGCGCATTCCCACCCTGGCCACGCTGTCGCTGCCGTCCGCCCTGGCGGTCGAGGTGGCGCGGGCCTGCGAGCTCAATCTGGTGTGCTGCCACCGGGGGAAGCGGCTGGAGCTGTTCAGCGGCCACCTCGATTGAGCCGGCGAGAAAAAACCTCAACTCTTCCCCACATCTCCAAAAAAATACCGCCTTTCCCCCCTGGCTAACAGAAACACGTCGAGCGCCGCCTCCCTTACTCTGGGCAGCAAGCGGGTAGCAATACCCGGAACCCGTTTTTCCGTTTCTGCGGAGGTGCAGGATGAAACTCGACGATCCCCGCCTGTTTCGTCAGTACGCCTATATCGATGGCAAGTGGACCCATGGCGACGCGGGTCGCGAAGAGGCCGTGATCGACCCGGCGACCAACGAGACGCTGGGCCACATTCCGCTGCTCGAGCCGGAGCAGATCCGCGCCGCCGTGGACGCCGCGGATGCCGCCTTCGTGCAGTGGCGGGCGCTGCGCGCCGACGAGCGCTGCGAGCGGCTGCTGGCCTGGTACGACCTGCTGCAGGCCCATCGCGAGGATCTCGCTTACATCATGACCCGCGAGCAGGGCAAGCCGCTGCCCGATGCGCGCGGTGAGGTGGAGTACGGCGCGAGCTTCATCCGCTGGTTCGCCGAGGAAGGCAAGCGCACCTTCGGCCAGACGATTCCCAGCCACATCCCCAATGCCGCCCTGGGTACCCTCAAGGAGCCGGTGGGCGTGGCCGCACTGATCACGCCCTGGAACTTCCCGCTGGCGATGATCACTCGCAAGGCCGCCGCGGCGATGGCAGCGGGCTGCACGGTGGTCGTCAAGCCGGCCGGCGAGACGCCGTTCTCCGCCCTGGCACTGGCCGAGCTGGCCGAGCGGGCCGGTATCCCGGCCGGGGTGTTCAACGTGGTGCTGGGCGATGCGCCGATGGTCTCCGAGATTCTCTGCAAGGAGGAGCGCGTCAAGGCACTGTCGTTCACCGGTTCCACGCCGGTCGGCCGGTTGCTGCTCGAGCAGAGCGCCGGCACGGTCAAGCGCGTCTCGCTGGAGCTGGGCGGCAACGCGCCGTTCATTGTCGGCCCGGATGTCGATCCCAAGGAAGCGGCCTACGCCGCCGTGGCGGCCAAGTTCCAGACCGCCGGACAGGATTGCCTGGCCGCCAACCGCATCCTGGTCCACGAGTCCGTGCACGACGAATTCGTGGCGCACTTCGCCGAGCGCATGCAGGCCTTCACCGTCGGCAACGGCCTGGACGGCGAGGTCGATCTGGGGCCGCTGATTCACCGTCGGGCGGTGGACAAGGCCGCGGCGATCGTCGACGACGCGCTGTCCAAGGGCGCCACGCTGGTTCACGGCGACCAGTCGGCCGCGCCGGGCGACAACTTCTTCATGCCCGTCCTGCTGACCGAGGTCACGGCGGACATGAAGGTCTGGCGCGAGGAAAACTTTGCGCCGGTGGCGGGCATCACCCGCTACAGCACCGATGACGAAGTCATCGAGATGGCCAACGATACCGAGTATGGGCTGTCAGCCTACATCTTCACCCATGACATTCGGCGCATCTGGAAGATCATGCGCGCGCTGAAGAACGGCATGGTGGCGATCAACACGGTGAAGATGACCGGGCCGCCCATCCCCTTCGGGGGGGTAAAGCAGTCGGGCCTGGGCCGCGAGGGCGGCACCGCGGGGATCGAGGAGTATCTCGAGACGAAGTACTACTGCCTCGGCGGGCTGGGTTCCGTTTCCGGCAGTTGATCGAACGCACGACGTTTGACGAACCGTTTATTGCTTTCAGCAAGATGACTTTTTGACAGGAGAGTGCCATGACCACCCATCAGGATCTGATCGATCGCGATCGCAAGGTTACCTTCCATGCGTCCACGCACCTGCGTGACTTCGCCCACGGCAATGCGCCGGGTCGCGTGATCACCGGTGGCAAGGGCATCAACATCGTCGACAAGGACGGCCGCGAGTTCATCGACGGCTTCGCCGGCCTGTACTGCGTCAACATCGGCTACGGCCGCACCGAGGTGGCCGAGGCCATCTACAAGCAGGCGCTGGAGCTGGCCTACTACCACACCTACGTGGGCCACTCCAACGAGCCGCAGATCGCGCTGTCCGAGAAGATCCTCGAGCTGGCCGGCCCGGGCATGTCCAAGGTCTACTACGGCCTCGGCGGCAGCGATGCCAACGAGACCCAGCTGAAGATCGTGCGTTACTACAACAACGTGCTGGGTCGTCCGCAGAAGAAGAAGGTCATCTCGCGGATGCGCGGCTACCACGGCTCCGGCCTGGCCACTGGTTCGCTGACCGGCCTCAAGGCATTCCACGATCAGTTCGATCTGCCGATGACCGGCATCCTGCACACCGAGGCGCCGTACTACTACCATCGTGCCCCCGAACTGGAAGGCATGAGCGAGCGTGAATTCTCCAAGCATTGCGCCGCCAAGCTCGAGGAGCTGATCCTGGCCGAGGGTCCGGATACCGTCGCCGCCTTCATCGGCGAGCCGGTGCTGGGCACCGGGGGCATCGTG
The DNA here is from genome assembly GCF_055145905.1 of Modicisalibacter sp. NCBI lineage: Bacteria > Pseudomonadati > Pseudomonadota > Gammaproteobacteria > Oceanospirillales > Halomonadaceae > Modicisalibacter > Modicisalibacter sp. The sequence continues at coordinate 12,032 of NZ_JBSREH010000053.1, forward strand.
CCGCCGCCGGAAGGCTACTGGGACGAGATCCAGACCGTGCTGTCCAAGTACGACGTGCTGCTGATCGCCGACGAGGTGGTCTGTGGCTTCGGCCGTATCGGCAGCGACTTCGGCAGCCATCAGTACGGCATCAAGCCGGACCTGATCACCATCGCCAAGGGGCTGACCAGTGCCTACCAGCCGCTCTCCGGCGTCATCGTCGGCGACAAGGTCTGGCAGGTGCTCGAGCACGGCACCGGCGAGTTCGGCCCGATCGGCCACGGCTGGACCTACTCCGGTCATGCACTGGGCTGTGCGGCCGGCCTGGCCAACCTGGAGATCATCGAGCGCGAAGGGCTGACCCGGAATGCTGCCGAGACCGGCGCCTACCTGCAGCAGAAGATGCAGGAAGCCTTCGGCGAGCACCCGATCGTCGGCAACGTGCGTGGCGTGGGCATGCTCGCGGCACTGGAGTTCTCGCCGGCGGCCGCCAAGCGTGCCCACTTCGATCCGGCCCTGAAGGTCGGGGCGCGCATCAGCTCCGCCGCGCTGGAGGAGAACCTGATCGCCCGTGCCATGCCGCAGGGCGACATCCTCGGCTTCGCGCCGCCGCTGGTCGCCACCCGTGACGATGTCGACGAGATCGTCGCCCGCGCCAAGCGTGCCGTGGACAAGGTCGCCGACGAGCTGACCAAGTCCGGCGATCTGGGCGACGGGGCATAGGTTTGGCTGAAAACGGCCTGCACTCGGCCATACGGCGTTAAAAATCAGCTCAAAATGCTCATTTACAGCTCGTAAACTCCGCTTTTTCGCTGATTTTTGCCTTGTCTGGCCGTCGTTCGCCGAGTTTTCAGGCAACCTATGCTACATAGCCACGGTTGCTATGCTTCACGAAAGACACCGGCCGGTCGGCCGGTAACGACGCCGCAAGTTTCTTGCGGCGTCGTCCTGTCTGGCCCATGCCGTTCAACAAGGAGTCAACGATGACGCAGCCGACGCATGGCGTGACCCTGGCCTCGCTCTATCAGGCCCGGGCGCGCATTGCCGGTCAGGTGACGCGCACCCCGCTGATCCGCTCCCAGGCCCTGTCGCGGCGTTTCGACGCCGAAGTCTTTCTCAAGCTGGAAAACTGCCAGCCCAGTGGGGCCTTCAAGCTGCGGGGCGCGACCAACATGATCCGCGCCCTGCGCGAGCGGGGCGGCGCCGATGCGCTGTCGCGTGGCGTGACCACCGCTTCCACCGGCAACCACGGGCGCGCCGTGGCGCTGGCGGCCTCGCGCCTTGGGGTGCCGGCGATCATCTGCCTGTCGAACCTGGTGCCCGATAACAAGGTGCGGGCCATCGAGGCACTGGGCGCCGAGGTCAGGCGTGTCGGCCGGAGCCAGGATGAAGCCTTCGGCGAGGTCGCGCGGCTGGTCGACGAGGAGGGCATGACGCTGATCCCGCCCTTCGATGACCCGCTGATCGCCAGCGGTCAGGGTACCATCGGGCTGGAGCTGCTCGAGGATCAGCCCGATCTGGACCGGGTGATCGTCGGTCTGTCCGGGGGCGGGCTGCTGGGCGGCATCGGTGCCGCGATCAAGGGGATTCGCCCGGCCACCCGGGTCACCGGCATCAGCCTCAGTCAGGGGGCGGCGATGTGGGAGAGCCTCCAGGCCGGGCATCCGGTCGATGTCGAGGAGGTCGAGAGCCTCGGCGATTCGCTGGGCGGTGGCATCGGCCTGGACAATCGCTGCACCTTCGCGCTGGTTCGTGAGGTCATGGACGATCACTACCAGGTTGCCGAGGCCGCCATCGCGCGCGCCATGGTCGACATGCTGGCCGACGAGAAGATGCTGGTGGAAGGCGCCGCGGCGGTGGGGCTGGCGGCTCTCGACGAGCACGGCCTGGACGTGCGCGGCCAGAAGGTGGCACTGATCGTCTCGGGCAATGGCGTGGCGCTGGAAACCTTTGATCGTGCCCGGGAGCTTGCCGGAACCCGTTGAGCGTGCTGCCCTTCCGGCAGGGCGGCGCGCCCGCGAGAGATACAGTCGAGAACTGAGGACGGATTCATGGAACTCTATCAACGCGATGACATCGAGGCGGCGGTCAGGCTCGACCAGGAGGCCCTGACGGCCGTGGAAAACGGCTTTGCCGCGCTGGGGCGCGGCGAGGTGGTACAGCCGCCGATCCTGTCGATGGCGATCGAGGAGGCCAACGGCGAAGTGGACGTCAAGACGGCGCACATTCGCGGCGCCGAGCGTTTCGCCATCAAGGTCAGCCCCGGTTTCTTCGACAACCCCAAGATCGGCCTGCCGAGTCTCAACGGGCTGATGATGGTGTTTTCCGCCAAAACCGGGCTGGTGGACGCGGTGCTCTTCGACGAGGGCTACCTGACCGCCGTGCGCACCGCGCTGGCCGGCGCGATTGCCGCCAAGCACCTGTCGCGCGAGGCCAGCCGCCGGGTCGCCGTGCTGGGGGCCGGCGAGCAGGCCGAGTTGCAGGTCAGGGCGCTGCAGCTGGTCCGCGACATCGATACCGTCGATGTCTGGGCGCGGCACCGCGAGTCCGCCGAGGCCTATGCCGAGCGCATGCGCGCGCAGGGGCTGAGCGTCAACGTCCACGACTCGGTCAGGGAGGCCTGCGAACAGGCCGACATCATCGTCACCACCACGCCCGCCCGGGAGCCGATTCTCACCGCCCAGGACCTGCCCGAAGGGGTGCATGTCACGGCGATGGGCTCCGACAGCCCGGAAAAGCGTGAGCTCGACGAGGAGGTGATGATCCGTGCCGATGCCTTCGTCTGCGACACCCGCGCGCAGAGCCGGACCAACGGTGAGCTCAAGGCCTTCGTCAAGCCCGGCGAAGACGAGGCCAGTGCGCCGTTCAAGGTCTACGAGCTGGGACAGGCGATCGCCGAGAACCAGCGCCTGCGGGTCTCGGACGCCAGCATCACCGTCTGTGACCTGACCGGCACCGGGGTGCAGGATACCGCGATCGCTGCCTTCGCCCTGCAGCGCCTCGCCGACTGACCCGGTGTTGCAGGTTGCTCGCGATGCTGCCCACCCCGGCCGGGGTGGGCAGCGTCGTTTCGGGCGGCGGTCGCCGCGTCAACCGACGGTCAGGCCGGTGTCCTCGTCCAGGCCCAGGTGGATGTTCATGCACTGCACCGCGGCGCCCGCCGCGCCCTTGCCGAGGTTGTCCAGCCGGGCGACCAGCGCCAGACGCTCCTCGCCGCCGTAGACGAACAGGTCGACCCGGTTGGTGTCGTTGGCGCCCTGCACCTCGAAGAAGCCGTGGTCGAGGCTGGCCTCGTCGGCCAGGGGCATGACGTTGACGAAGGGCTCGTTCGCGTAGTGGCGGGCATAGGCGTCGTGGATCGCGGCACCGTCGGCGCCCGCGGCCAGGCGGTCGACGTGCAGTGGCACGGTGACCGACAGTCCCTTGAGGAAGGGTCCCACCACGGGCGTGAAGACCGGCGCCTGGGCGAGGCCGCCGTGCAGGCGCATCTCCGGCAGGTGCTTGTGGGCCAGGGTCATGGCATAGGGGCGCGGCGCCGCCAGGCGGCCGGGCTCCGCAGCCTCGTATTCGGCGATCAGCTTCTTGCCGCCGCCGCTGTAGCCGGTCAGCGAGAAGGCCGACAGCGGATAGTCGGCGGGCAGCAGTCCGGCCTCGATCAGCGGGCGCACGAGCAGGATGAAGGCGCTGGCATGGCAGCCGGGGTTGGCGATGCGCTTGCTGCGCCGGATGGCCTCGCGCTGGCCGGGGACCAGCTCGGGCAGGCCGTAGGTCCAGCCCTCGGCGGTACGAAAGGCGGTGCTGGCGTCGATCAGGCAGGTGTCGGGATTGTCGAGCAGTTCGACCGCCTGGCGCGAGGCTTCGTCCGGCAGGCACAGGAAGGCCACGTCGGCGGCGTTGAGAAGTCGGGCACGTTCGGCGGTGTCCTTGCGCCGGTCGCTGTCGATGCGCAGCAGCTCGATATCGTCGCGCGCCTCGAGATAGTCGAGCAGGCGCAGGCCGGTGGTCCCTTCCTGCCCATCCACATACACGTTGAACGCCATCGCGGGTCTCTCATTCCAGTCGTCGATCAGGAGGGGCTATTGTGCGGCGTTTACCCCTTGCTTGTCATATGCCAAGGGGCCCTTGTCAGGGCTGTCGCCGTTACGGTGATCGCCAGGGCTGAGCCGTCGACAGGTCTACGAGGGGGCGCTGTTATTGCCATGGGTCCCTTGTCGAGGGTCGCCAAAGCGACCAGTCTGAAGCGACACGCACGCAGTGACAGGAAGCACGGCATGAAACGAGTTCTCGCATTCGATGTATATGGCACCCTGATCGACACCCACGGCGTGGTGGAGTCCCTGCACCAGCACCTGGGCGACAGCGCCGAGGAGTTCTCGCGGCGCTGGCGCGACAAGCAGCTCGAATATGCCTTCCGGCGGGGCCTGATGGGCGCCTTCGCCGACTTCTCGCAATGCACCCGGGATGCCCTGGAATTCGTCGATCGGGCGATGGGCACGCGCCTCGGCGAGACCGACAAGGAGCGGCTGATGGGCGTCTACGGGCGGCTGCCGGCCTTCGATGACGTGGCGCCGGCCCTGTCGCGCATGGCCGAGCTCAACCTCAAGCGGGTCGCGTTCTCCAACGGCAGCCGCCGGGCGGTCGAGGGGCTGCTCGACCAGGCCGGGGTACTCGGGCAGTTCGATGACATCGTCAGCGTCGAGGAGGTCAAGCGCTTCAAGCCCGATCCGGCGGTCTACGCCTTTCTGCACAACCGGCTCGAGGTGCCGGCCCACGAGACCTGGCTGGTGTCGTGCAACCCCTTCGACGTGATCGGCGCCAAGCACGCCGGCCTGCATGCGGCCTGGGTGCGGCGCAGCGCCGAGGCGCCGTTCGACACCTGGGGCGGCGAGCCGGATCTGACGGTGTCGTCCCTCGACGAGCTCGCCGAGCGCCTGGGCTGATCAGCTGCCGCCCAGCGTGACGATACGTCCGCCAGCCGCCTCGGCGTCGGCGGGGTCGTGGGTCACCAGCAGGGCCGGCAGGCCGCGTCGGGCGATCTCGGCGACGACCCGCCGGCGCAGGTCGTCGCGCAACGCGACATCGAGACTCGAGAAGGGCTCGTCGAGCAGCATCGCCCGGGGCGCGGAGAGCAGTACCCGCAGCAGCGCGACCCGCGCCTTCTGGCCGCCCGACAGGGTGGCCGGGTCGCGCTCGGCGTAACCGGCCAGTCCGGCCCGGGCGAGCGCCTCGGCGACGCGGGCGCGGCGCTCGCGGCGTCGGCCGCCGGGAGCCATGCCGAAGGCCAGGTTGCCGCCCACCGAGAGATGCGGGAACAGCAGCGGGTCCTGAAACAGCAGGCCGACGTGGCGGGATTCCGGTGGCAGGCCATCGAGCGGCGTATCGCCGAGGCGGACGCATCCCGCTGCCGTGAAGGCCGGCGCCAGAAAGCCGGCGATGGCCGCCAGCAGGGTCGACTTGCCGCTGCCCGATGGCCCCATCACGGTGAGGATCTCGCCGGGGGCGATGTCGGTGTCGAGCCTCACCAGCGGCTGCCCCGCCAGGTTGATGACCAGCCGTTCGAGGTGCAGCGACGCGGGGGCGAGGCCGGTATGGGAGAGGTCGGTCATGAAGGGCTCACCAGGCCGATTCGATGGCGAAACAGCAGGCGCGGCAGGCCCAGCGCCAGGGCGAAGCCCGCGGCCGGCAGCAGCAGTTGCAGCAGGGCGTAGACGGCGGTCAGGCGCCGGTCGCCGCCGCTGGCCAGGCTTACCGCCTCGGTAGTGATGGTTGCCACTCGGCCCGCGCCCAGCAACAGCGTGGGCAGGTACTGACCGATGCTTACCGCGAAGCCCACCGCCGCGGCGGTCAGCAGCGGCGCGGTCAGCAGCGGCAGGCGAACCCGCCAGAAGACCCGCGAGGGCGAGGCACCCAGGCTACGGGCGAGCTGCGTCCAGCGCGGGTCGAGACGCCGGTGACTCTCGGCCAGCGAGAGAAACACGTAGGGCAGCACGAACACCACGTGGGCGCCGATCACCGCCGCGATCCCCGGCGCCAGACCGAGCTGGGTCTGGATCAGCACCAGCCCGAACAGGAAGGCCACCGGCGGCACCAGCAGCGGCAGGTAGAGCAGCCATTCGCTCCAGCGCCTGACGGGGCGGGTGCGCCGGCTCTCCGCTTCCAGCGCGCCGAGTACCAGCCCCAGCGAGACCAGCGTGGCGGCAAGTCCCACCTCGGCGGCGTGCTCGAGCGGCGCGGCGAGTCCGTCGAGCGCGCCTAACCAGTTGTCGGCGATCCAGGGCCAGGGCAGCGCCTCGGGGAAGGGCCAGTAGCCGGCCAGCGACCATAGCATGAGGCCGATCAGGCTGCCGATGATCAGGACCAGGGCGGCACCCAGTAGCCCCAACCCGGTCCAGCGCAATGCCGTATCGCCGAAAGCGCGGCGGCCGTCGCTCAGCCAGCCCCGGCAGGCGCGTGCCGTCAGGCCTTCCAGCGTCCACCAGACGAGCAGAGCCGCCAGTGTCACGCCGAGTTGCAGCAGCGCCCCGGCAGAAGCCATGAAGCGCATCGTCAGGTCGGGGTCGTTGAGCCAGCGCAGCACCGCGACCGAGAGCGGCGGCGGGGTGGTCGGGCCGAGGATCAGCGCCACGTCGACGGCGGAGGTGGCGAAGGCGATCACCGCGTAGACCGGCAGGCGCAGCAGCGGGTAGAGCCCCGGCAGGACCGCCTTGAGGAAGGCGGCCATGGGGCGATAGCCGAGTCCACGGGCGACGTCGAGGCGTTCGCCGGCGCGGCACTGGGGCAGGGCGGCGAGACTCATCAGCAACAGGAAGGGGACTTCCTTGATCGTCAGCCCGATGATCAGCGCCAGCCCGTCGGGGTCGCCGGGGAACAGGTAGTCCGGCGGGTACTCCCAACCGCTTGGCCAGGGCGAGACCAGGCGCGCGGCAAGCCCCGAGGGCGTGAACAGGAACGCCAGGCCGATCGCTGCCGCGGCATGGGGCACGGCGAGCAGCGGCGACAGCAGACGTCGAACCACGCCGAACAGCCGGGTGTGCAGGAAGGCGCCGAGGAACAGCATCACGATGGCCAGCGACAGCCCCGCACTGGCCAGCCCGGTGACAGCGCTCAGGCGCACCATGTCGACGAGGCCGGGCGTTTCCCACAGGGCCTGCCAGTGGGCGAGCGTCGGCGAGGTGCCGCCCAGCGCCGGCAGCCAGCCGAAGGCCGGGGCGATCACCGCGCCCAGGCCGGCGGCGACCGGCAGACCGAGCACCGCCATGGCGAGCCACGGTGCGGGTCTGGTCCACAGCGCGTGCGGGTCGATCATCGGGCGCCGTAGCGGGCCTGCCAGGCCGACTCCAGGCGCGCCATCCAGCTCGGGTGCGGCTCGGCGAGGGTCTTGCCCAGGGCCCCGGCCGGCAGCCGGGTGGGGTTGTCGTCGGGTGTCTCGAAGGCCGCGCGCTGCGACGCGTCGAGACGCTCCATGGCCAGCACCGTGGCGTCGCCCCAGCCGTCTAGCGCCTGCTTGCGCGCCTGCGCCTCGGGAGCGAGCAGGAAGTTGGCGAGCACCAGCGCGCCGGCCTTGTGCGAGGCATTGAAGGGGATGGCGACGAAGTGGACGTTACCCAGGGTGCCGCCGTCGAGCAGATAGCTACGGGTGGTCGGCGGCAACTGATGATCGGCGACCGCCGCGGCCGGCGCCGAGGGCGTGAAGGTCAAGGCCAGACTCAGTTCGCCGTCGCCCATCAGCTGGCGCAGGGCCGAGCCGCTGGCCGGGAAGGTGCGCCCCTCGCGCCACAGGTAGGGGTGTAGTCGATCCAGGTAATCCCACAGCGGCGCGGTGACGGCGTCGAAGTCGGCCTCGCCGACCGGGTGGTAGAGCGGCTCGCGGTCGTCGACCAGCCCCAGCAGCGCCTGCTTGAGAAAGCTCGAGCCGAGGAAGTCGGGCGGTAGCGGGTAGGTGAAGCGTCCCGGATGGGCCTGGGCCCAGTCGAGCAGTGCGTTCATGTCGCGCGGTGGCGTGTCGACGCGGGCGCTGTCGTAGTAGAAGGTGAGTTGCGCCTTGCCCCAGGGCGACTCGTAGCCCTCGGTGGGCAGGGTGAAGTCGTGGCTCACCTCGGGATGGGACTCGGGGGCGGTCAGCGCGTAGTGGGGCAGTCGGGTGGCGAAGGGACCGTAGAGCAGCCCGTTCTCCTTCATGGCCGCGAAGTTCTCGCCGTTGAGCCACACCAGATCGATGGCACCGTGATCGGCGTTGCCGGCGGCCTTTTCCGCCAGCACCCGGGAGACCGCCTCGGCGGTATCGCCGAGCTTGACGTGAACCACCCCGACGTCGTAGCGCTGCTGCATCTGAGCGCTCACCCAGTCGAGATAGCCGTTGACGTCGGCGTCGCCGCCCCAGGCGGCGAAATAGACCGTCTGGCCGGCGGCCTCGTCGGTGACCGTGGACCAATCGTCGAGGGCATAGCCCTGGGCGGTACCGGCGACGAGCGCCAGCACGGCCAGCGACAGGGCGCGAGCCGCTCGGCGTGGTAAAAGGGGCATCGCAAGGCCTCCTGGCTACGGATGAGTCGGGACGTTTTTCCTTTACGTGCAGCGTGCCCTTAAAGATGCACCTTGACCAGTGACGTCTGTGCAGGGGATTGGCCGGTATCGTCGCCAACTGCCACGCTGAAAGGATCTCATCGCAGGAGTCGTGCATGGCAGAGGACGATGCCGCACAGCCAGACACCCGAACAGGAAAGCCTCGCTCGCGAAAGCGCCCTTGGACGATCGCCCTGACGCTGATCGCGGTAGTGGTCATGTTGCTTGCCGCCGGCTGGTGGGCGCTGCCGCGCATCATCGAATCGCAGCTCGTCGAGGCGCTTTCCGCGACTACCGGTCGCGAGGTGACGATCGATGCCGTCGAGGTGACGCCCTGGCAGGCCCGGGTGCGGATCGAGGGGCTGCGCATCGCCGGGAAGGGCGAGCAACCGGTGCTGGTCAGCCCCGCGGTAACGGCCCGGATCGCCTGGGCATCGCTATGGCACAGCGGCTGGCACATCGAGCGGCTGCACTTCAGCGCTCCGCGGCTGCGCTTGATCTGGCTGTCCGGCGGCGACTGGAACCTGGCTCGCATGTTTGGCGACGACGGTGGAAACAGGAGTGACGATGGCGGTAAGCAGGGCTCCCGCCTGCGCATCGACCGGGTGAGTGCCGAGCGGGGGCATTTCGACTGGATCAACCGCCGTCTCGCCCAGCCGGTGACGCTGTCGCTCGATCAGGTGTCGCTGACCGCCACCGGTTTCGATCCGCGCAACAAGACGCCGATGGATCTCGACGCCCGGGCGAGCTGGGCGGGCCAGCCGTTGACCGCCAAGGGCAAGCTGGGCTTCGCGCCCTGGCAGGCCGACCTCGACCTGAGCGTCGAGTCGTTGCCGCTTTCGGTGCTGCGTGGCTATCTCGCCCACCTGACCCGTGCCGACATCCGCCAGGGGAGCCTGAGCAGCCAGGTCCAGTTGCAGGCCGGGGCGGCCAGTCGGCACGGCACCACGGTGGCGGCGCAGGGCTCGCTCGCCGATCTCGAGGCGGCGACGCCCGGCGGCCAGCCGCTGGGACGCTTCGCCCGGGTTCGGGTGAAGGGGCTTCACTTCACCAGCGACGACCAGCGGCTCGCCATCGAGTCGATCGCGCTCGACCGCCCCTGGCTCAAGGTGACCCTCGACGAGTCGCTGTCCACCAACCTGAGTACCTGGCTGCCGCCCGATTCCGGTGGCGACGGCGGGGGCGGGGGCCTGGGTTTTTCCATCGCCCGGCTGAGCATCGCAAAGGGCGAGGTGGCGCTCGACGACCGTCATCTCTCGCAAGCCGTGACCCTCGATCTCGAGGAGCTCGAGGGCGACTGGAAGGATCTTTCCAACGTCAAGGGCGGCGGTGGGCCCCTGGCGCTGCGGGGCCGGGTCGATGCGTCCTCTCCGCTGCGCATCGACGGCACCTTCGATCCGCTGGGCAAGCGGATGCAGGGCGACATGCACCTGCACGTCGAGAAGCTGGCGCTGACCACCTTCGCTCCCTATATCCGTCACTTCGGCGGCTATCACATCGACCAGGGGCGACTGACCCTGGACGTCGCCTATCGGCTCGACAGCGGGCGGTTGCGCGCCGAGAACCATGTCGTGCTGCATCAACTGGAGCTCGGCAAGCCGGTGCCAGGCGAGAAGATCGATCTGCCGGTGAAGATGATCGTGGGCCTGCTGCAGGGGGGCGACGGGGTGATTCGCCTCGACGTGCCGCTGACCATGCCGCTCGACGATCCGTCGCTCGATGTCGGCAGCGTGGTCGGTCAGGCGATCCGCGAGGCGCTGGAAAATCTGATCTCCTCGCCGCTCGAGACGCTCTCCGAGATGACCGGCGGCAACGAGGAGCCGGACAAGAGCCAGGCAGGCAAGGAGAACCAGAATCCCGAGGAAGGCCAGCGACCTCAGGCCAATCCGGATAGCCAGTCGACGCCGGACAGCCAGCAGGGCGACTCGGCCGTGGGCGGTGATTCGTCGCATTCCCCGCCCGATTCGACACTCTACGAGCGGGCGCGCACCCGGCAGTGACGCTTTGCCGCTGCAATTAGATAGCGGCTTCCTTGGGAGAGCACTAGCTTTACTACAGCGCCAATCGACAAGCGAGAGGTGCCATGCTATCCAGGCGTTCGGGTTCCAGCCTCCATCGTCGTCTCTGCTGGCTGATGCTTCTGCTGGGCGGACTGCTGCTGTTTGCGGTGGCAAGCGCGCAACAGGCGTCTCAAGGCCAGCGCCAGGCCCTGGTGATGACCCTGCACGGCAGCGTGGGCCCGGCGACCAGCGACTATTTCCAGCGCGGCCTGGCCCGGGCGGAAGACCAGGACATGGCGCTCGTCGTGCTGCGCCTCGATACCCCGGGCGGGCTCGATGCCGCGATGCGCGACATGATCCAGGCGATGCTCACCAGTTCGGTGCCGGTCGCGGTCTACGTCGCGCCCGACGGCGCGCGCGCCGCGAGCGCCGGCACCTACCTGCTCTACGCCAGCCACGTCGCGGCGATGGCGCCGTCCACGCACCTTGGCTCGGCGACACCGGTGCAGATCGGCGGCGGTGGTCTGCTGCCGGGCGGCTCGCCCGAGTCGGAACCGGAAAAGGGCAGCGGCGAATCGGGCCAGAATGGAAAGAGTAGCGAAAAGACTCCGCCCACCGACGACAGCGGATCAAAACGCCGCGGCGACACTGCCATGGAGCGCAAGGTGCTCGAGGATGCGGTGGCCACCATTCGCAGCCTGGCCGAGCGACACGGTCGCAACGCCGACTGGGCGGAGCAGGCGGTGCGCGAGGCGGTCAACCTGACGGCCCGTGAGGCGCTCGACAACAATGTCATCGACGTCATCGCCCGCGACGTGCCCGACCTGCTCGACAAGATCGACGGTCGCCAGGTGGTGATGGCCGACGGCACGCGCTCGCTCGATACCGCCGGTCTGTCGATCGTGCGCTTCGATCCCGACTGGCGCACCGAACTGCTGAGCGTGATCTCGGACCCCAACGTTGCCTATTTTCTGATGATTCTCGGCTTCTACGGGCTGGTCTTCGAACTGCTCAGCCCGGGGGCGCTGGTGCCCGGGGTGGTCGGCGGAATCTGCCTGCTGCTGGCGCTGTTCGCCTTCCAGGTGCTGCCGATCAACTACGCCGGGCTGGGGCTGGTGGTCCTGGGGCTGGCGCTGATCGTCGGCGAGGCGATGATGCCCAGCTTCGGGGTGCTGGGCATCGGCGGGATCGTCGCCTTCGTCGCCGGTTCGGTCATTCTCATGGACGATCGCAACCTGGCCGTGTCGCTGCCGCTGATCGGTGGCGTGGCGCTGGTCGCCTCGGGGTTCATGCTGTGGGTGGCAATGCGCTTTCTGCGTCTGCGACGGCGCCGGCCCCAGACCGGCCAGGACGAGATGATCGGCGCCCGTGCCACCGCGTTGGACGATTTCCGGGGCGATGTCGAGGCCGAGGGGCATGTGTGGCTGCACGGCGAACGCTGGCGGGCACGCAGCCAGGGGCCGGTAAAGGCCGGCGAGTCACTCACGGTGGTGGCGATCGACGGGCTGACCGTCGAGGTCGTGCCCGACGATGCGGCATCGCCCGACCCGCCACCCTCCGTATCGGGAGAATCGACATGATGCTGTCCTACCTGGTTCCGCTGGTCCTGGTGCTGCTGTTGATCGGCGCCTCGATTCGTATCCTGCCCGAGTACAAGCGCGGGGTGGTGTTCTTCCTGGGTCGCTTCCAGGCGGTCAAGGGCCCGGGGCTGTTCATCATCATCCCGGTGATCCAGAAGATGCAGGTGGTCGACCTGCGCCTGGTGACCCTCGACGTGCCCGAGCAGGACGTGATTTCGCAGGACAACGTCACCGTGCGGGTCAACGCGGTGCTCTACTTCCGTGTGGTCGACCCGGAGAAGGCGATCATCCAGGTCGAGCACTTCGGCATGGCGACCAGCCAGCTGGCGCAGACCACCCTGCGCTCGGTGCTCGGCAAGCACGATCTCGACGAGATGCTCTCCGAGCGCGACCGACTCAACGACGATATCCAGGAGATCCTGGACACCCAGACCGAAGGCTGGGGCATCAAGGTCGCCAACGTCGAGATCAAGCACGTCGATCTCGACGAGAGCATGATCCGCGCCATTGCCCGCCAGGCCGAGGCGGAGCGTGAGCGGCGCGCCAAGGTGATCCACGCCGAGGGTGAGCTGCAGGCCTCGCACAAGCTGCTCGAGGCCGCCGACGTGATGGCGGCCAACCCCATGGCCCTGCAGTTGCGCTACCTGCAGACGATGAGCGACATGAGTGGCAAGAATAACTCGACGGTCATCTTTCCCATGCCCATGGACCTGCTCAAGGGCTTCTCCGCCATGGCGGGCAAGGTTCCACAGGCCGGTGCCGGCGCGCCGCCGCGTGATGACGGCGAGGCGCCGCCCGGAAACGACGACGCCACCCGCTGAGGGTGGCGTCGAACGACGGCGGCGACGGCGCGGTCAGCCGGCCAGCTCGGCGATCGCCGACTCGACGATGTCCAGGCCTTCCTCGACCAGGCTGCCCTCGGCGGTCAGCGGCACCAGGATGCGGATGGTGTTGGCGTAGAAACCGCAGGAGAGCAGGATCAGTCCCTTCTCGCGGGCCTTGGCACACACCGCCTGGGTCAGTGCCGGGTCCGGCTCGCCGCTTGCCGGGTCGACGAACTCGAAGGCCGCCATGGCACCCAGGTGGCGGGCGTGGGCGACGGCGCCGAAGCGCGACTCCCAGGTCGCGAAGCGCTCGGCCAGGGCCCGGCCCAGGCGTTCACTCCTGGCGAGGATGTCTTCCTCCTCGATGGCCTCGATGACCGCCAGCGCCGCGGCACAGGCCAGCGGGTTGCCACTGTAGGTACCGCCCAGCGAGTTGGGACCGGAGGCGTCCATGACCGCGGCGTTGCCGACCACCGCTGACAGCGGCATGCCGTCGGCCAGGCTCTTGGCCATGGTGACGATATCCGGCGCGACGCCGCTGTGCTCGATGGCAAACAGCTTGCCGGTCCGCGCGAAGCCGGATTGGACCTCGTCGACGATCAGCAGGATGCCGTGCTCGTCGCACAGGGCGCGCAGCTGCTCGAGGAAGTAGGTCGAGGCGATGTAGAAGCCGCCCTCGCCCTGCACCGGCTCGATGACGATCGCCGCGGTGCGATGCGGGGCGATGTCGGTCTTGAAGACCTTCTTCAGGCCGGCCAGGGCCTCGTCGTCGCTGATGCCGTGCAGCGGGTTGGGGTAGGGCGCGCGATAGACGTCGCCCGGCATGGGGCCGAAGTCGTTCTTGTAGGGCATGACCTTGCCGGTCATGGCCAGCGTCATGAAGGTGCGCCCGTGGAAGCTGCCGTCGAAGCAGATCACGCCGCTGCGGCCGGTGGCGGCGCGGGCGATCTTGACGGCGTTCTCCAGCGCCTCGGCACCGGTGTTGACCAGCAGCGCCTTGCGTGTCGCGTCGCGGGTCGGGGTCAACTCGCACAGCCGCTGGGCCAGCTGCACGTAGGGGGCATAGGGCATCACCGTGGCGCAGGTGTGCATCACGCGGTCGAGCTGGGCCTTGACGGCCTCGACCACCCGGGGATGGCGATGGCCCAGGTTGAGCACGCCGATGCCGCCGGCGAAGTCGATCCAGCGGCGGCCGTCGGCGTCCCAGATCTCGGCGTTCTCGGCACGATCGGCGAAGACGGTGGTGGGCGAGGCGGCGCCGCTGGCGACGTACTGGTCCTTCAGGGCGTTGAGTTCGGCATTGGTCATGCAGGCAGACTCCAGTGGTTGGCCGCCGTGAACGGCGGCCAGGGGTGGTTGATGATCCTGAGCGAGAGCGAATGGGGTCGAGAGCGTCGCACCCTGTCGATTGCCGTGGCGCGCCGTCGGGAATGAATTCCCTCCCACGAGGCCTATCGCGAATCGTTGGTGGAAACAAAAGCGCAGCCCGCTTTTGTCCCGGGGTTTGTCTGAAAAGTCGGCGAGCGACGATCAGGCAAGGCAAAAATCAGCGAAAAAGCGGAGTTTACGGAGTGTAAATGAGCATTTTGAGCTGATTTTTAACGCAGCATGATCGAGCGCAGCCAGTTTTCAGACAAAGCCTAGAGGCCGCCGAGGCAGGCGTACTTCATCTCGGTAAACTCCTCGAGGCCGTGATGCGAGCCCTCGCGGCCCAGCCCCGATTCCTTGATGCCACCGAAGGGGGCCAGCTCGGTGGAGATGAGCCCTTCGTTGACGCCCACCATGCCGTACTCCAGGGCTTCCAGGGTGTGGAAGATGCGCCGGTAGTCGCGGCTGTAGAAGTAGGCGGCCAGGCCGAAGGGGGTGTCGTTGGCCAGGGCGATGGCTTCCGCGTCGTTGTCGAAGCGGAACACCGGGGCCAGCGGGCCGAAGGTCTCTTCCTCGGCCACGGCCATGTCGCGGGTGGCGTCGGCGATCACCGTGGGCGTGAAGAACTGCGCGCCCGCGGGGTGGGGCTCGCCTCCGCACAGCAGGCGGGCGCCCTTTTCCAGCGCGTCGCCGACGTGACGCCGGACCTTGTCCACCGCGGCGGCGTTGATGAGCGGGCCGATCTGCACGCCCGGCTCGCGGCCGTCGCCGACCTTGAGGGCGGTCACGCGGGCGGTCAGCTTGTCGAGGAAGGCATCGTAGACGCCCGACTGCACCAGCAAGCGATTGGTGCACACGCAGGTCTGCCCGGCGTTGCGGAACTTGGCGGCGATCGCGCCGTCGACGGCGGCGTCCAGGTCGGCATCGTCGAAGACGATGAACGGCGCATTGCCGCCCAGCTCCATGGCGGTCTTCTTGACCGTGCCCGCGCACTGGGCCAGCAGGGTCTTGCCGACCGGGGTGGAACCGGTGAACGAGACCTTGCGCACCCGCGGGTCGGTGGTCAGGACCTCGCCGATCGCCGCGGGCTGCTCGCTGGTGACCACATTGAGCACCCCGGCCGGGATGCCGGCCTGCTCGGCCAGGCGGGCCAGCGCCAGTGCGGTCAGCGGGGTCGCCTCGGCGGGCTTGATCACCACCGTGCAGCCGGCGGCGATCGCGGGGGCGCACTTGCGGGTGATCATCGCCAGCGGAAAGTTCCACGGCGTGATGGCCGCGACCACGCCGACCGGCTCGCGGGTGACCAGCATGCGCTTGTCCGGGCTCTGCATGGGCAGCGTCTCGCCGCTCAGCGTCTTGGCCTGCTCGGCGAAGAATTCGACGAACGAGGCGCCGTAGGTCACCTCGCCCCGGGACTCGGCGAGCGGCTTGCCCTGCTCGCGCGTCATCAGCTCGGCGAGCGTCTCGCCGGCGTCGACGATGGCGTCGAACCAGGCCCGCAGCCGTCGGCTGCGCTCCTTCACCGGGGTGGCGCGCCAGGCCGGTAGCGCCCGGTGGGCGGCGGCCACGGCGTCGCGGGCGTCGGCGGCGTCGAGATCGGCGACCTGCGCCAGCGTCTCGCCGCTGGCGGGGTCGGTGACCGGGAAGCGGCGCCGTCCGGGGCGCCACTCGCCGCCGATGCAGGCATCGACGGGCTGACCTTGGGTGAACAGGTCGATCATGGAGCGTGTTTCCTCAGCGTACGTAGACGTCTTGCATGACTTGGTTGCTGTAGTCCCGCCCGTAGCGGTTCAGTGCGTAGCCGTACATCGCCAGTCCGGCCACCATCCAGATACCGAAGATCAGCCATTCGGTGCCGGTCAGGGCGGAGGGGCTGCCCGGCAGGTAGAGGCAGGCCATGATGAAGGAGAAGGCCACCGCCAGGCTGCCCACCAGCTTGGCGTTGCCGACCCGGAAGGGGCGCTCCATGTCCGGCTCGCGGACCCGCAGGACCATGAAGGACAGCGCCACGAACAGGTAGGCGATGACGATGCCCAGGCCGCCGGCATCGACCAGCCAGACCATCGCCGGACGGCCCAGCAGGGGCGCGAGCATCGACAGCAGGCCGATCATCAGGATGGCGTTGGTGGGCGTCTTGTGGGTGGGGTGCAGCTTGGCGAGGAAGGCCGGCAGCATGCCCGAGTGGGCCAGCGCGTAGATGGCGCGGGAGCCGCCGATGTAGAAGGCGTTCCAGCTGGTGATGATGCCCGCGATCCCGGCCAGTACCATGAGCTTGCTGCCCCACGGGCTGCCCATGACGACGGCCATGGCATCGGGCACGCTCAGCGTGCTCTCGACCAGGGTGTCGTGGCCGAGCATCAGGCTGGTGCCGAGGATGATCAGCGCGTACCAGGCCACCGCCATCATCACCGAGACGATCAGCACCTTGCCGATGTCGCGGAACGGCAGGTTGATCTCCTCGGCGGCCTGGGGAATCACGTCGAAGCCGACGAACAGGAAGGGCACCATCACCATCACCGCCATGATGCCGCCGGCCAGGCCGCCGTCGGCGCCGTGGTTGAACAGCGGGGTCATGTTGATGCCGTCGCCGGTGAACAGCGCGCCGGTGATGA
Source organism: Modicisalibacter sp. (assembly GCF_055145905.1). Classification (NCBI taxonomy): domain Bacteria; kingdom Pseudomonadati; phylum Pseudomonadota; class Gammaproteobacteria; order Oceanospirillales; family Halomonadaceae; genus Modicisalibacter; species Modicisalibacter sp. The sequence continues at coordinate 28,957 of NZ_JBSREH010000053.1, forward strand.
ACAGCACGCCGACCACCAGGATCAGGCCGGTGACCAGCTTCTGGATCAGCGCCGCCGTCGAGATGCCGAGGTAGTTGATGACCATCATGATCAGCGAGCCGATCACGCCGACCGCCACCCAGCTGGCCTTGACGTCCCAGCCGGCGACGGTCCACAGGTGGCCGACGGCATAGCCGGGCAGCAGCTGCTCGACCACCGTCGGCAGGGCCACCGCCTCGAAGGAGACGACGCCGACGTAGCCGAGCACGATGCTCCAGGTGCAGATGAAGGAGGCGAAATGGCCCAGCGCCCGATAGCTGTAGACGTGCTCGCCGCCGACCTTGGGCATGGCGGCGGCCAGCTCGGCGTAGGTCAGGCCGACCAGCAGCACGGCGATGCCGCCGACGATGAAGGCGAGAATGGCGCCGAGGCTGCCGGCGTCCAGGATGGCGGTGCCGGTGAGCACGATCCAGCCCCAGCCGATCATGGCGCCGAAGGCCAGGGCGAGCACGTCGCCTCGGGCCAGCACGCGGACGAGCTTGTCCGTCTGATGGGAAGTGTCTTGCATCATTGTTGTCCAATCCAGGTTTCTTGATGTTGTCATGGTGAGGACCGACTTACCTTGCAGGCCCGGTCCTGAAGGCACGCTAGCAGCGTGCCGGTCGGCATTGAATAGACCAATTCGGCGTTCGACTGGACCAATTGCCGGTCCACGCCGAGAATGGGCGCCTTGTGGGGAGGAAAAAGACACGATGGCAACGCAAGATGCCCGACTGAGCGAGTTGTGGGCCGCCTATCGGCGACAGCCCGAGAGTCTCGGCAAGCAGGTGCGCGTCGAGCAGGCCCTGCGCGGCGTGATTCATTCGCACTGGCCCGGCGGGGTGCGCCTGCCCTCCCAGCGACGCATCTGCGCCCGGCTGGGGCTGGCGCGCGGCACCCTGGTCAAGGCCCTGCAGCGGCTCATCGACGAGGGCCTGCTGGTGACCGGGCAGGGCAGCGGGACCTGGGTGTGCCGGCCCTGTCAGGCGCCGGTGGCCCCGCTCGCCGAGGCCGCGCTGTCGCGTTCCGGCGAGGCGGCACTGTCGGCGCGGGCGAGGGCGGTGCTGGCCAGCCCCGGAGCCAGCTCGATCCAGAGCGGCGCCTTCATGCCCGGCATCCCCGACATCGCGCACTTTCCGATGCGCAAGTGGCGCTCGCTCTATGCCAGCGTCACCGTGCCGCAGAACACCCTGCTGCTGTCCTATTCCACCGGCGGGTACGGCCCGCTCAAGCGCGCGATCCGCGATTTCCTGCAGCGCTGGCGCGGCATCCGCTGCGAGACCGACCAGATCATCATCACCGAAGGGGCGCATCACGGCATCGAGCTGTGCACGCTGGCGCTGGCCGATGTCGGCCAGCGGGTACTGCTCGATTCACCCTGCTACTGGGGGGCGCGCAACGTCTTCATGGCGGCGGGGCTCGAGGTCGAGACCCTGGCCTGGCATCCCGAGTCCGGGTATGTCCCGCGCACCTGCTCGCGGCCGGTGCATCTGGCCTACTTCACCGGCAGCCATCACTATCCGCTGGGCGTGCCGACGCGCGCCGCGGACAAGCGGGCGCTGTGTCGCGAGGTGGGGGCCTCGTTCGTCATCGAGGACGACTACGAGTTCGCCGACGACGGCGGCAGCGACCTGCTCTTCGATCCGCAGGGCAGCGCCGGCGTGTTGGTGGGCACGTTTTCCAAGCTGCTGTTTCCCGGGCTGCGGCTGGGCTACCTGGTGGTGCCGCGAGGGCTGGCGGACCCGCTCAACCGGCTGCGCAGCGAGGTCTTTCGCGAAGGGCGAATGATGGACCAGGCGGTGCTGGCACAGTTCATCGACGACGGGGATCTGGATGCCTGGAATCGGCGCATTCGCCGGGACTACCTCGCCCGCCAGCAGGTCCTTCACGACCGACTCTACGACCTGCCCGGCGTCAGGCGGCTATCCGCGCCCAGCGGCTCGATCAGCCTGTGTCTCGAGCTCGACCCCGAGATCGACGATGTGGCCCTGACCCAGCGGCTGCTCGAGGCGCAGCTGGTGGTGCGCCCGTTGAGCCTGGCCTGCGGGCGGGACGATCCGCGCCGCGGGCTGGTGATGGGCATCGGCATGGTCTCCGGCGAGGGGCTGCGCCACGAGGCCGATCGGCTGCGCCGGGCCTTGAAACGCTACTTGAAAGTGTCGCGCCGTCGCGGTGCCCGGAAGGAGGCACCGCGTGACCGAAGGGGGTGACGCTCAGGCGTCCACCTGGGCCTTGACCTTCTCGACGATGTGCGCGCCGATCGGGATGGCCGAGGTCGCGGCGGGCGAGGGGGCGTTGCAGACGTTGACGGTACGGGCCGTGTTGACGAACAGGAAGTCGTCGATCAGCTGGCCGTCGCGGGAGACCGCCTGGGCCCGGACGCCGGCCGGGTAGGGCGTCAGGTCGTCGGCCGTCAGGCTCGGGCAGTACTTGCGCACCTCCTCCAGGTAGCCGCCCTTGAACAGCGAGTTCTTCATCTCGTGGAGACCGGCGCGCCAGTGGCTGCGCAGCACCCGGCGAATGCCGGGATTGGTGCCCATGGCCATCAGGTCGCGCAGCGAGATGTCGCGCTTGCGATAGCCCTCGCGCTTGAAGGCCAGCACGGCGTTGGGGCCGACGGTCACCGTGCCGTCGATCATGCGGGTCAGGTGCACGCCGAGAAACGGCATCCCGGGATCGGGGATGGGGTAGATGAGGTGATTGACGATGGTGTTGTGCTGCGGAGCCAGCCGATAGTACTCGCCGCGGAAGGGGCAGATCGTGAAGGAAGGGGTCAGCCCCAGCATGCGCACCGTGCGATCGGCCATCAGGCCGGAGCAGGACACCAGGTGGCGAGTGGTGAAGGCGCCCTGCGAGCTGGTCACCACCACTTCGTCGCGGCGTTCCTCCAGGGCGGTCACGTCCGCGTCGTAGCGGATCTCGCCGCCGGCGCGGCGAAAGACGTCGGCCATCCGGGCGGTGACTGCGGCGTAGTCCACGATGCCGCTCGAGGGGACGAAGATGCCGCCGACGCCGGTGATATCGGGCTCTCTTTCGCGCAGCGCCTCGGCGTTCAGCCATTCGCGCTCCAGCCCGTTGGCGCCGGTACGCTCCCAGATCGACTGCATGCGGGTCATTTCCACGTCGTTGGTGGCGACCAGCAGCTTGCCGCAGGTTTCGTAGGCGATGTCGTGGGTATCGCAGAAGGCCTTGGTGGCGCGGTTGCCGGCCAGGCAGAAACGGGCCTTGAGGCTGCCCGGCGCGTAGTAGACGCCGGCATGGATGACGCCGCTGTTGTGGCCGGTCTGGTGGTGCGCCGGCCCGCCTTCCTTCTCGAGGACCAGCATGCGCCGGTCGGGGTAGGCTTCGATGAGCTGCATGGCGGTCGACATGCCCAGGATGCCGCCGCCGATGATGATGAAGTCGTACACCGGAATCTCGCAGGTTGAGGGAGTCAGGGGTATCGCCGTTAGCGTTGTTGCCAGGGGCTGGCCTGTCCCCGGCGCCCCTTGCCGGAGCCAACGGCGATGGCTCTGTTGCGGGAGTGGGGTGGACTGGCGGATGGCTCAGTCGATCCGTGAGGTGGCCAGTGTCTTCTTGTGGGTGAAGTAGCCCCGCTGGCGCATCAGTTCGCGGCGCAGCTCCGGGTGCGGGGTGAAGCGGTCGCGGCCGTGCAGCCAGAAGTGGTTGTTGATCAGCAGGAAGCTGCCGACCGGGACGGGCAGGGACAGGCGTGCGTCGCTGCCTTCCAGGGATTCCGAGAGGTCGGTGAGCCAGTTGCCTTCCTCGAAGTCACGGGGCTGTACGAACTGGTCGATGTAGGCCATCACCGGGCGTCCCTCGGCATCGACGTCGAACACGCTGTGATAAACGTCCCGGGCGACCTTCTTGCTGGGCGGTGCCGACCAGCGCATCTCGCGGCGCGCCAGCGGATGGCGGTAGAAGCGCTCCAGATCCTCCCAATCGTCCAGGTGCAGCAGCAGGGAATTGCCGCCCTCCATGTTCCGCTCGTCGACCTTCATCATCAGCACGTAGTCGGTGTCCTGCTCGACGAAGGTGCCGTCGTTGTGCAGTTCCATCACGCGATGCGGCTGGCGCAGGTAGCTGTCCGACGCGTCGACGTTCTTGACCACGAAACGCGCATAGTACTGGCCGCTCATGGCGTCGAAGTTGGAGCGCCCGAAGCAGTGCGCCACGGCGGTCGACAGCTTGATCATCGCGTCGACCTGTTCGACCTGGTTCACCCCCTCGGCATCGATCAGCAGCGCCCCGTGAGCACGATCGACCAGCGTGTCCACCAGCAGCGGCTGCAGCGTGTTGCGGCACAGGTCATCGAGCACCTTGGCGACGCGAAAGCGCAGCATGGACTTGTACTCGAGTGCCTGGACGGGCAGGTCGTCGACCGCGTCGAGAAAGGCCGTCACCGTCTCCGCCTCGAAGGTCAGCTGCAACAGGCGGGGCGACTGGGGCAGGGGGGCGAGCCGGAATCCGTGCGTGTTGATCTCGGCGAGCGAGGGCAGGGCTGTCATGGCGAACCTCTTGGTTGTGCTAGGGAATGCGTGGAGCCAACATGGAATAAAAAAATATCTACATTTTTTTATTATGTCAAAATTATTGGGTTTTAGAGAAATTGTGCCGTTTTCCCGACCTCACCGGAGTTGGGTATGATGGGCTTCTCTACCGCAAGGAATGCTTCATGACCCAGCCCGCCCCGCGTCCCAATCTGGCCATCAGCGCCTACCGTCAGCTCAAGCGCGACATCATCCGCGGCGTCTACGCTCCCGGTGAAAAGCTGCTGATGAGTCGGCTCAAGGCGCGCTACGACCTGGGCGTGGGGCCGGTACGCGAGGCGTTGTCGCAACTGGTCGGCGAGCATCTGGTGACGGCGGTCAGCCAGCGCGGCTACCGGGTCGCCGCCATGTCCGAGCAGGAGCTCAACGACATCTACGATGCGCGGGCCCATCTCGAGGGGCTGATGCTCGAACTGGCGATCGCCAGGGGCGGGGACGAGTGGGAGGCCGACATCCTCGCCAAGCTGCATACCCTGGCGAAGGTGGTGGAAGTGCATAATGCCGACGAGATGCTGGATGTCTGGGATGCCCGCCACAAGGCGTTTCACCACGCCATCGTCGCCGGCTGCCAGTCGCCGCACCTGCTGCGCGTGCGCGAGTCGCTGTTCGACCAGGCGGAGCGCTATCGGCACCTGTGGCTGTGCGAGACGGTCTTTTCCGAGGCGGCGCTGGAAGCCAAGCGCCGCGAACACGCTGCCCTGGTCGACGCCATCCTGGCCCGTGACAGCGAGCGTGCCTGTGAACGAATGCGCGAGCACCTGATGACGCCGGTGCCCATCATCCGCGAGGCCCTCGTCGCACGGGGCATCGTATAGGCGAATGTCCTCGGTCCGTGCCCGGGCGGAGTGCGCGGGTCGTTTCTGGGCTGGTGGACGGGATGATCTTGCCCTCCCGGCCTGCTAGAATGCGACGCTTTGCCATGTACCGCTTCGACGAAAGGATGAACTCGCCATGAGGTCGCGCGCGATCATCGCCAGTCCGCCCTAGTACCGCCCCCGCCTTGCGTGCCCGACACGCGCCCGGCGACGCCCGGCGTCTCGACCGCCGGTGAGCGTTGCGATTCCGTTCGCCCGAACGGCTCCCGTTTTTGAAGACCGAATACCGCACGTACCCTTGTTGTGGGACGCTCCCGGAGAGCGCGGCGAGGGTACGTCGCCCCTGACGATACCTGGACAACTGCATGATCCGATCCCTGAAACAGACCTGGTTCTTCAACCCCAAGAACGACATCCTCGCCGGCCTGGTGGTCGCCATGGCGCTGATTCCCGAGGCCATCGCCTTCTCGATCATCGCCGGGGTCGATCCCAAGGTGGGGCTCTACGCCTCGTTTTCCATGGCCGTGGTGATCGCCTTCGCCGGCGGCCGGCCGGGCATGATCTCGGCGGCCACCGGGGCCATGGCTCTGCTGATGGTCACTCTGGTCAAGGAGCACGGCCTGCAATACCTGCTGGTCGCGACCCTGCTCACCGGTGTGTTCCAGATCATCGCCGGTTACCTGAGGCTCGGCGAGCTGATGCGTTTCGTCTCGCGCTCGGTGGTCACCGGCTTCGTCAATGCGCTGGCGATTCTGATCTTCATGGCCCAGCTGCCCGAGCTGACCAACGTCACCTGGCACGTCTATGCCATGACGGCGGCGGGTCTGGCGATCATCTATCTGTTTCCGCTGCTGCCGAAGATCGGCAAGTCGCTGCCCTCGCCGCTGGTGTGCATCGTCACCCTGACGATCGTCTACATGCTCTCCGGCATGGATATCCGTACCGTGGGCGACATGGGCGAGCTGCCCGACAGCCTGCCGGTATTCCTGTGGCCGGATGTGCCGCTCAACCTGGAGACGCTGCTGATCGTCCTGCCCTATTCGCTGGGCCTGGCCGTGGTGGGTCTGCTCGAGTCGCTGATGACATCGACCATCGTCGACGAACTCACCGATACCGGCAGCGACAAGAACCGCGAGTGTCGCGGCCAGGGGCTGGCCAACATCGCCACCGGCCTGCTCGGCGGCATGGCGGGTTGCGCGATGATCGGCCAGTCGGTGATCAACGTGAAATCCGGCGGGCGCGGGCGGCTGTCCACGCTGGTCGCCGGGGTGTTCCTGCTGATTCTGGTGGTGTTCCTCGGCCCCTGGGTGTCGCAGATTCCCATGGCCGCGCTGGTGGCGGTGATGATCATGGTCTCCATCGGCACCTTCAGCTGGGAGTCGCTGCGCGACCTGCGCAAGCATCCGATGAGCACCAATATCGTCATGCTGGCCACCGTGGTCGTGGTGGTGGCGACCCATAACCTGGCGATCGGCGTGTTCGTCGGCGTGTTGCTGGCCTCGCTGTTCTTCGCCAACAAGGTCGGCCGGGTGCTCTACATCGACAGTCAGGCCAGCGACGACGGTCAGGCCCGCGAGTATCGGGTCATCGGCCAGGTGTTCTTCACCTCGGCGGATCGCTTCACCAACGCCTTCGATTTCAAGGAGTCGCTGGAGCGGGTGCGCATCGACCTGTCGCGCGCGCACTTCTGGGACATCACGGCGGTGGACGCGCTCGACAAGGTGGTGATTCGTTTCCGGCGCGAGGGCACCGAGGTCGAGGTGGAGGGTCTCAATGAGGCGAGCGCCACGCTCGTCGACCGCTTCGCGGTGCATGACAAGCCCGATGCGGTCGAGAAGTTGATGAGCGGCCATTGAGTCGACGCCGCGATGCGCCGACGATGAAGCGAACGATGGACAACCTGGGGAGTGCCCGATGAAAGAACACGTCATGGCCTGCATCGACGGCTCCGGCTATGCCACGGCGGTGTGCGACTACGCTGCCTGGGCGAGCCAGCGCCTCGAGGCACCGCTCACCTTCCTGCACGTGATCGACAATCACGCGCCGCCCGAGGCCGGCAACCTGTCGGGCAACATCGGCCTGGGCAGCCGCGAGCACCTGCTCGAGGAACTGGCCTCGCTGGATGAACGCCGCGCCAAGCTGTCCCGGGAGCAGGGCCGGGTGATGCTCGAGGCGGCCTGCCAGCGGGCCGTCGACGACGGCGTTGACGAACCCCACAGTCGCCAGCGCAACGGCGAGCTGGTCGAGACGCTGCATGACCTGGAAGGCGAGACACGGCTGCTGGTGATGGGCAAGCGCGGCGAGTCCGCCCACCGGGCGTCCGAGCACCTGGGTTCCAACCTGGAGCGGGTGGTGCGCGCCGTGCATCGGCCGATCCTGATGGTGCCCGAGACCTTCCGCGCGCCCCAGCGGGTCATGGTCGCCTTCGACGGCAGCCGTACCACCCGCAAGGGCATCGAGATGATCGCCGCCAGTCCGCTGTTCGCCGGCCTGACCTGTCATGTGGTGACGGTCGGGGCGGATATCGCCGATATTCAGGCGCAGCTCGACTGGGCGATCGACACCCTCAACGATGCCGGCATCAAGGCCCACAAGGCGATCCGTGCCGGCGACGTGGAAGCCACCCTGCGCGACTATCAGCGCGAACAGGCCATCGACCTGCTGATCATGGGCGCCTACGGCCATTCGCGCATTCGCCACCTGCTGGTCGGCAGCACCACCACGGCCATGCTGCGCAGCGCCGATGTGCCGCTGCTCCTGCTGCGCTGACCCCCTGAAACCACGAGGAAAGACCGGATGATCCAGCGTCACGATACCAAGGCCCGCATGAGCCGGGCGGTGATTCACAACGGTGTGGCCTACCTGTGCGGCCAGGTGGCCGGCCCCGAGGCACGCCACGGCGACATCACCGAACAGACCGAAAGCATGCTGGCGCGCGTCGATGCGCTGCTGGCCGAGATCGGCTCGGACCGCGAGCACCTGCTCGCGGCGACGATCTATCTGAAGGACGGTGCCGATTTCGCGGCGATGAACGCCGTCTGGGATGCCTGGGTCCCCGAAGGGCATGCCCCGGCGCGGACCTGCATTACCGCCCCGATGCCGGCCGACGAGCTGCGTGTCGAAATCACGGTGACGGCGGCGGTCAGGCAGGGGGATACCGGCAGCCGCCTCTACTGAAGGCCGTCAGGACTCGACGCGTTCGGCGTCGGGGCGGGCCTGCGGCTGGAAGCGCAGGAAAGGCTCCAGCCGCGCCGGGTTGGCCTCGCCCACGTGGCAAAGCTGATCGGCGATTTCCGCATACTGGCGCAGCACGGGCTCCATCAGGCGTTGCCGGACCGGGTCCTGACCGGCCGCCTCGGCCTCCTGCGCCAGCCACTCGAACAGCCGCGCCAGGCGATGGTAGTTGGGATCGCCGCGGCCGGTATTGCCGCGCAGTGCATCGATGGACAGGCAGCGCAGTACGCTGCGCTTGTTGGGGTCGAGGCTTTCTCGCTCCAGCAGCAGTTCCGCCTGATGCACGAAGCGCTCCATGAGCTGCGTGGTTTCCAGGCCGCGCTGCTGGGCCTGCTGGAGTTCCAGGCTCCGGGTCAGGGCGCGCTGTTGCAGGCGCTGCTGGTGGGCCAGCATCACCAGCAGGATGAGCACGCCCATGGCCGCAACCAGGGACAGGGCATAGCCGCCGTAGGCGGCCAGCGTATCGGCCGGCAGGGGCCAGCTCGGGGCGCTGGCCATGACGCCCAGGCCGCCCAGCGCCAGCGTGGCCAGCACGATAATGACAACGACTGCAATCACACCACGTCTCCCTCGATCCGTGAGCCGGAGCAGAAATCCGGTATTCCCCGATGTTATCGGCCGACGGGCGCAAAAACTTAGCAAGCCTGTGGCAATGGCCTGTCGAGGCCTGCCTAGCACAGCCCGCCGTTGACCGAGAGCACCTGCCGGGTGATGTAGCCGGCATCCGGGCCGCACAGGAAGCTCACTGCGCCGGCGACCTCGTCGGCGGTGCCCGGGCGCTGCATGGGAATGGCGCGCCGGGCCGCCTCGGTGGCCTCGGCGTCGACCATGTCGGTTTCGATCAACCCCGGCGCCACGGCGTTGACGGTAATGCGCCGCTTGGCCAGCTCCACCGCCAGCGCCTTGACCGCGCCGATCAGCCCGGCCTTGGCGGCGCTGTAGTTGACCTGGCCGCGGTTGCCGATCAGCCCGGACACCGAGGACATCACCACGATGCGGCCCGGCCGCCGCCGGCGGATCATCGGCATGACCAGCGGGTGCACCACGTTGTAGAAGCCGTCGAGGCTGGTCGACAGCACGCTGTCCCAGGCCGTGTCGGTCAGCGCCGGGAAGGCGCCGTCGGCGGTGATGCCGGCGTTGCAGACCACGCCGTAGTAGGCGCCGTGGGCCGCGATGTCGGCCTCCAGGGTGGCGCGGGCCGCCGCACGGTCGGTCACGTCGAAGCACAGCACCCGCGCCGCGCGCCCCATGGCGCGAATCTCCTCCGCGACCGCCTCGGCCTGCGCCTGCTGGCGACGGCAGTGCAGCACCACATCGAAGCCGTCGCGGGCCAGGCGCAGGGCCACGGCGCGGCCGATCCCCCGGCTCGAGCCGGTGACGAGGACGGTGTCGGGGCGGGAGTCAGGCATGCGTGGCCTCCTCGTCGGCGGGCTGGAAGATGGTCAGCCGGCCCTCGGCCAGCAGGGTGTCGTCGTCGGCCGCGAGCACGCGGCCCGCGAAGTGGGCCAGGCCGTTGTCGGCGACGAAATCGCGCGTGACCTGCACGCGCAGCGCCCGGTCCACCGGGAAGGCGGGGCGGTGGCTGGTGAAGCGTCGCGTGCCGACGAGAAACCCCACCGCCGGGGTCGCACCGTGCCGGGCGGCGTGCCAGCCGGCCCAGGCGGCGACGCCCTGCGCCAGCCACTCGAGGGCGACCCAGCCCGGCACCGCGCCGTCGCTATGGAACAGGCGATTGGTGGCGGGGTCGACGCTGGCACTCAGCGAGGTCTCGTCCACCGCCAGCAGGCGATCGAGCAGACACATGGCCCCCTGCTGGGGGACGTAGGGCGCGATCGCGCAGGGCAGGGGCGTCATGGACCGTCCTCCGGCGCGTCGCGGGCCAGCAGCAGGCTGACGTTGTTGCCGCCGAAGGCGAAGGAATTGGACAGCGCGACGCGGGGCGCCCCTTCGGGAGTGTTGACCAGCGGCAGTCGCGGCAGCTCGGGGTCGTCGACGCCGTCATGCACATGGCGCGGCAGGAAGCCGTGGTGCAGGGCCAGCCAGCAGAACGCGGCCTCCAGCGCGCCGGCCGCACCCAGCGTATGCCCGGTCAATGCCTTGGTGGAGCTGCAGGCCGGGGGTGTGGCGAACAGCTCGCTGACCGCCCGGGCCTCCATGGCATCGTTGTGGCCGGTGCCGGTGCCGTGCAGGTTGAGGTAGTCCACCGCCTCGGGCGCGCAACCGGCCTGGTCCAGGGCGGCGGCCATCGCCGCGCGGGCGCCGCTGCCGTCGGGGCGCGGGGCACTGACATGGTAGGCATCGCTGCTCTCGCCGGCGCCGAGCAGCTGAATGCCGCCGGGCTCGCGGGTCACCAAGAACAGCGCGGCGGCCTCGCCGAGGTTGATGCCGGCGCGGTTGGCGGAAAACGGCAGGCTGGGCGCGTCGCTGACCGCCTCGAGACTGGCGAAGCCGTTGACCGTCAGCCGGCAGAGGCTGTCGGCGCCGCCGGCGATCACCGCGTCGCACTCCCCGGCCAGCAGCAGGCGTCGCGCGCTGGCCAGGGCCCGGGCGCTGGAGCTGCACGCCGTGGACAGCACATGTACCGGCCCGGTCAGTCCCAGCCGCTCGGCGACGCAGCGGGCCGGGGCACCCAGCTCCTGGCGCGCATACTGGAAGTCCTCGGGCAGCGGGCCGTCACGCCCGGCGACGGCCAGGGCCTGCTCGGTCTCGCCGATTCCCGAGGTGCTGCTGCCCAGCACCACGCCGATGCGCTCGCGGGGGTGGCGTGCCAGCACGGCCTCGAGGCTTGGCCCCAGGCGCTCGAGGGCCCGGGCCAGCAGCCGGTTGTTGCGGCTGCGGTGCGCCGCCGGCCAGTCCGCGTCGGCGGGCAGGGGCACCGTCACCCGGCCCAGCGGCAGGCGCCGGCCGGGGGTGAAGGCATCGCTCGCCGTCAGCCCGCGGCGGCCTTCGCGCAGGGCGGCCATCACCGGGAGCAGGTCGTCGCCCAGGCTGCAGACCACGCCGGGGGCGGAGAGACGGCACGGCGATCGAACAGTGGCATCACTCATGGGAGGTCTCCGGCAGCGGGGAAATGCGCAGGCGGTAGCCGCCCCGGCGATCGTCGAGCCGCACCGTCTCGGCGCGGGCGAACTCGGCGTCGGCCGGGGTAATACGAGCCACCGTGCGCCCATGATGGCGAATGATACGGGCTCCGTCGGCGACGTCCACCGTCCAGGGCGTGCCGTCGAAGGCGGCCTGCAGCGCGGCGACCGGCCACAGGCACCAGTCGAGCCGGGCGGCGAGCCAGTCGGCCGGCGGCAGCGTGTCGCCGAGCGTCGCCAGCGGCACGTCGCCCTCGCGATAGCGGCTGTCGCCGTCCTCGTGGATCAGGGTCACCAGCCGCTGACCGTAGGGCGTGAGGAAGGCCGCCCGCCAGCCGGCGCCCCGGACGCGCAGCACCGCCAGCAGGGTCCGGGGTGCGCGCCGCGTGTCGTCCGGGATCAGGCTGATGCGCCGCTGGACGGTGGTCGCCGTCGCGGCCAGAGACTGGCGCGGCGCGGGCGGCAGCGGCGGGGCCAGCGAGCAACCGCCGAGCAGCAATGCCAGGCAGGCGGCCGGCCAGACCGGACGGCGTTTCATGGGCGGGCCTCCGGAAGAGGCCCGCACAGCTCGGCCAGCAGGTCGAGCCGCCGCCGGCTGGCGGTGACCAGGGGGTTGCCGCGGTCCCAGGCGTAGCCGGCGAGTACCGCGCTGATCCGGCGGCGCAGCTCGGCGGGCGGGTCGGGGTGAAAGATGATGCGCTGCAGGCGGCCGTCGTACCAGGCGTCGACGAAGGCGCGGAAGGTGGCAATCCCGGCGCGCAGCGGGCGTTCGAACTCGGCTGCCCAGTCGGGCGACTCGTCGGCCAGCGTACGCTCGACCAGCGGCACGGCCATGTCCGCCGAGCGCAGCGCGATGGTCACCCCGGAGGAGAACACCGGGTCGAGGAATTCGCCGGCGTTGCCGAGCAGCGCAAAGCCCGGGCCGTGCAGGCGCTCGACGTCGGCGGAATAGCCGGCCAGTGACTCCACCGGACGCACCGGCTGGGCCCCGGCGAGCAGCTCGCCGAACCGCGGTTCGGCGTCGACCAGCGCCCGCCAGCGGCTTTCGGCATCGCTTCCGGCGGCCTCGAGGGTCGCGGTGTCGCCGACCACGCCCACCGAGGCGCGGCCGTCGCGAAACGGAATCAGCCAGTACCACAGCCGCGCGTCATCGGGATGCACGCCGATCAGGATCTTGTCGCGGTCGAAGCGCGCATCGAGTTCGGTCGCCACATGGGTGAACAGGGCCGTGCGGGACTCGAGCCGCGGGTCGCGGGCCAGCCCCAGCCGGCGGGCCAGCACGCGGCCGTAGCCGCTGGCATCGAGGATGAAGCGCGTCTCGAGCCGTCGAGTGTGGCCGGTGTCATCGCGCACCGTGAGCCGGGGGTGCCGGGCGTCGGGCTCGACGGCATCCACCGTGGTGGCGAAGTCGACCCGGGCGCCGCGTGCCCGGGCGGCCTCGATCAGGCGCTGGTCGAAGTCGGCCCGTTCCACCTGAAAGGTGGTGGACCAGCCCGGCGTGGTCTTGTCGTGGAAGTCGATGACGGTCGATACGCCGCGATGGGTGAAGGCGGCGCCGTTCTTGAGCTGGTAGTCGCCGGCCAGGACGGTATCGAGCAGCCCGGCGCGCTCGAGGTGTTCCATGCACTGGGGCAGCAGGCTCTCGCCGATCGAGAAGCGGGGGAATTGCGTGCGTTCGACGACCTGCACTCGATAGCCGGCATCGGCGAGTCGGGCGGCGGCCAGGGCGCCGGCTGGGCCGGCGCCGATCACGACCACGTCGCTGGTGTCAGTGTTCGCCATGCGGTCTCTCCTTGATGCGAGGCGGGGCGGGACGCACCCAGGGCACCAGCAGCCCGACCAGCGTCAGGCCGATGAGGCAGGTCAGCCCCAGGTAGTGCAGCGCCGGCGTGGCGCTGAACGCGAGCAGGCCGAAGGCCAGCACGCTGGTCAGCGTGGACAGGCTGACCGCCAGCCAGGTCGCCGGGCGCCGCGCATGCTCGGCGCTGAAGATGCCGGCGTCCAGGCCGATCCCCAGCACCAGCAGCATGCCCAGCTGGCTGAACACGTTCAACGGCACCCCCGCGACGGCGTACACCGCCAGGGTGCCGAGCAGGGCGCCCAGCGCGGGCGTGACCACGCGCCAGGCCTGCCGACGGTAGCGCAGCACGAGCCCGGCGGTCAGCAGGGCCAGGGCCAGGCCGACCCACAGGCTGACGTGCCGGCGCAGCTCGCCGAGCAGTCGCGACAGGCGCGCCACGCGATCGACGTAGCAGACATCGGGCCGGGCGTCGGCGAGGGCCGCCAGGCGCCGGCCTTCCGCCGCGCTGTCGACGCCGTTGAGCACCAGGGTGGCGGCCAGGCGCGTGGTGCCGTCGTCGGCCGTGACCGGCCCCAGCCACAGCCGGCGGTCGGCCGTGCCGGCGGGGGCGTCGAGCCAGGTGGCGACATCCAGCCGCGGTACGCTGTCGAGGGTGGCGCGGGCCTTGTCGATCACCGAGCCCGGCAGGCCGGCGCGTTCGACCAGCGTCGCCAGCGGCTCGCCGTAGAGGCGGCGCACCGCGGCGAGATTGGCGTCCTGCATGCGGGGCGGCGGCACGCGGTCGGCCAGATTGCGGTAGCCGATCGTCAGGCCGTCGGCGCTGGCCGTGTCCAGTCGCTGACCGAGGGTGGCCAGCCGCTCGAGCAGGGCGGGCTCGTCGTCGGCGGTCACCAGAAAGTAGCGGCTGCCGGTGTCACGGCCCAGCAGGCTCTGGACCTGGCGCTCCTCGGCCAGCTGCGCGGACGACGAGGGGTTGAGCAGGCGCAGGCTGTCGTCGGCGGTCAGCCGCCAGGCGATCACGCCCAGCAGGATCAGTGCCACCACGGCCAACCAGCCGGGCGCCAGCGTACGACGCGGCGTGGTGAGCGACCACCAGCGTGCGGCGATCCGGGCGGTGGCGGGGTGCACCGGCAGCGCCAGGCGGGGCAGCCACAGCACGCCGGTCAGCCAGGCACCGGCGAGCCCGGCGGCGGCGAACAGGGCCATCTGGCGCAGCCCCGGCATCGGTGCGAGGGCCAGGGCCAGATAGGCGGCGAGGCTGGAAACCAGCCCCAGGGCCAGGCCGGGTAGCAGCGGCCGCAGGTGAAAGCGCCGGCCCTGGACGGCGCGTTCGCACTGCAGGTGCAGGGCATAGTCGATGGCCACGCCGATCAGGCTGGCACCGAAGGCCAGGGTGAGCAGGTGCAGCCGGCCGAACAGCGCCAGCGTCAGCGGCGTGGCGACCAGCAGGCCGCCGGCCAGCGGCAGCAGCAGGGCGAGCAGGGTGCGTGGCGAGCGAAACACCGCCAGCAGGATGACGATCAGCGCCAGAAAGGCCCCCAGCCCGATGGTGGTGATCTCGTGGCGGGCCTGACGCGCGCCGCCGGCGGCGTGGAAGATCAGCCCCGAATGCAGCAGCCGGGCATCGGGATGCGCGGCTTCGAAGGCACGCAGCGCCCGAGTGAGTGCCTGCTGGGCCGACGGGGCATAGGGGGTGTCGGCCAGCCGGCCGATCAGCAGCGAGCGGCGCGTGCCATCCCGGTCACGCACCGTGAGCAGGCCCTGCCAGCTCGAGACGGGGCTGTCGTCCTGCTGGGCCAGCCAGCGGTCGAGCAGCCCGAAGGGGTCGGCCACCGGCTCGGGGTCGCCACCCGGCGAGAACAGCCGCGCCAGGGCCGGCTGAACCAGCGAGGTGCCGCCGTCCTGCTCGATCGCCTGCCGCAGCGACGGAGTGAGCAGCCGGTAGCGGTAAGGGCCTAAAACGGCGGCGGGATCGCTGTCGGCGAAGTCCACGTCCCGCCAGTCGAGGCGGGTCAGCAGCCGGCCGCCGTCGGCGGCGGAGAGCCGCTCGGCGAGATCGGCGGTGGCCCGGGGCAGGGCCGGCGCGTCAAGCAGCAGCACGAAGCGATCCTCGAAGGCGCGGCCGAGCCGGGCGTCGGCGCGTTCGAGCAGCGGATTCTGGCGGTCCTGGGGCAGCAGCGCGGTCAGTCGCGTGTCGCTGGGCAGCCCGTCGCGCAGCTGCCAGGCCAGGCTCACCACGCCGGCCAACAGCACCAGCCCCCATAGCCGGGCGAGGTGCTTGCCGAGGGCCGCCGGGCGCGTCACGGGTCGCTTCCGGCCAGGGGCTGCAGGTCGCTGAAGCGTACCGTGAGGGTGTCGCCGTCGGCGGTCTCGAGCCGCAGGCGCTCGACGTAGCGGCCGCCGGCGAGCGTCACCTCGGCGAGACGCTCGCGCAGGGCGGCCTGGCGGGGCGCGAGCGCCACCTGCCAGGCCGTGGCGTCGCCGCTCAGGGTCAGCGAGAAGCGCCGTTCGAGCGCCTGCCAGTCGCCGTCGAGCAGGTTCAGCAGCAGTGCGGCGATCTGGCGACGGCGTCGGTCATCGCCGGTATCGCCCGGCGCGTCGTCCGCCGCGCGGGCGTCGGCGGGCGTGAAGACCTGGCGGTCCTCGACCGGTTGCTCCAGCGCCCAGACGACCCGCTTACCGCGCTGATAGGTGAAGTGCCCGCGGCTCTCCAGATCGGTATCCAGGTCGGCGAGGTGGCGGGTCTGCACGAAGCGACCGCTCAACCCCTGGGTGTCGCCGAGCCGGTGCTGGAGGTCGGCGAGGTCGAAGGCCAGGGCCGGACTCGACAGCAGTCCCAGCATGAGCAGTACGAACAGGCGCATGACAATCTCCGGTCGATGGGTCAGTCGGCGGTGTGGGCCGGGGTGTCGGGGTACAGCGTGGCGGCGAGTTCGGGCAGGACCCGACACAGCCGTCGCAGCTCGTCCTCGAGGGGGCGGTCCTCGGCCAGCGGCGCGATGTGCGTGCGGCAGGCGGCGAGCCAGGCGGCCAGCACCGCCGGCGGCTCGTCGCTCAGGCTCCGGCGCAGCTCGAGTGCCTGGCAGGCGGCGTGGAGCACGCCGGCGACGACCTGCTCGACGAGCGTGAGCACGCGCAGGGCATCGCGGGCGGCGATGGTGCCCAGGCTCACCTTGTCCTGATTGTGGCACTCGGTGGAGCGCGAGAAGACGCTGGCCGGCAGGCTGTGCTGGAGCGCCTCGGCCGTCCACGCCGAGACACCGATCTGCACCGCCTTGTAGCCGTGGTTGAGCGCCGCGCGCTCGGGCTCGGCGCCGCTCAGGTTGGCCGGCAGGCCGTGGTTGTAGCGGGGGTCGACCAGCAGGGCCAGCTGGCGGTCGAGCAGGTCGGCGAGGTTGGCGGCCAGGGGCTTCAGCGCGTCCATGGCGAAGGCGATGTGACCGCCATAGAAATGGCCGCCGTGCAGCACCGTCTCGCCGTCGGGGTCGATCAGCGGGTTGTCGTTGGCACTGTTGAGCTCGTCCTCGATGAAGCGGCGCAGCCAGCCGAGGCTGTCCTCGAGCACGCCGATCACGTGCGGCGCGCAGCGGGTCGAGTAGCGGTCCTGCAGGCGCGGCGAGTTGCGTGGGGTGCGGGCCTCGGCGTCGACGGCAAGATCGGCGCGCAGGCGGGCGGCGATGCGCTGCTGGCCGGGATGCGGCTTGGCGGCGAACAGGGTGGCGTCGAAGTGGTAGGGGTTGCCGTCCAGCGCCCAGACGTTCATCGCCGTGGCCCGAGTGGCGAGCCGCGAGAGATGTTCGGCGCGCTCCCAGGCCAGGCAGGCCAGGGCGGTCATCACCGCGGTACCGTTCATCAGCGCCAGGCCTTCCTTGGGGCGCAGCCGGTAGGGGGCGAGGCCGCGCTCGGCGAAGGCCTCGGCGGTGGCGCGGCGGTGGCCGCGGTCGTAGACCTCGCGTTCGCCGCAGAGCACCGCGGCCAGGTACGACAGCGGGGTGAGGTCGCCGCTGGCGCCCACCGAGCCTTCGGTGGGGATGACCGGTATCACGTCCTCCTCGAGCAGCCAGACGAGGCGTTCGAGCAGGGTCCACGACGCCCCGGACAGGCCGCGGCACAGCGAGATCAGCCGCACGACGACCACGGCGCGGGCGGTCTCGACGTCCAGCACCTCGCCCAGGCCGCAGCCATGGAAGGTATACAGCTGTCGGGGCAGGGCCTCGAGCTGGTCGGCGGGTACCGCGCGGGTACAGGCGTCGCCGAAGCCGGTGGTCACGCCGTAGATGACGCCGTCCTCGTCGAGCAGGCGCTCGAGAAAGGCCGGGCCGGCCTCGATGCGGCGGCGGAAGGCAGGGGCGTCGGTGAGGCGCACGCGGCAGTCGCGCCGCGCGACCCGCGCGACGCTCTCGAGCGGGACGGGGGTGCCGTCCAGCGTCAGCCAGGGGCGAGTGTTGTCAGCGGTCATCGGCGTGCCAGAAGGGAAAGAAGTTGAACCATTGCAGCGGGTGACGCCGGCACTGCTCGGTCAGCCAGGCGACGTAGCGGGGCATGGCGGCATCGCACCAGGCGTCGCGATCACGGCGCCTCAGGGTGGATGTGTCATCGAACGGCTCGAAGGTGATGCGGTGATGATCGCCGTCGCGCACGCAGCCCAGCGTGTAGATCGGACAGCGCAGCAGCGCGGCCAGCCGGAACGGGCCTTCGGGAAAGGGCGCGGCGTCGCCGAGGAAGTCCAGGTCCCGGGTGCGCCCGGACTCGCCCACCGGCACGCGATCGGCGGCGATCACCACGAAGCCGCCGGCATCGATGCGCCGGGCCAGGCGCATCGCGGTGGCGGGCGTGATCTCGCTGACCTCGACGATCTCGGGGGGGCGACGGTGGGTCGCCTGGGCCAGCAGGGTGTTGAACTTCTCGGCGTTGCGGGTGTGCATCAGCTGGGTGACGTGGAAGTCGTCCCGGGTGTGGCTCATGGCGCTGCAGATCTCGAGGTTGCCGTGATGCGAGACCAGCATCAGCCCGCCCCGGCCGCTGCGGATGGCGGCGTCCAGCCGGGCGCGGTCGGCATCGGGGATGCGTACATCCAGCGCCAGGCCGCTCCAGACGTCGACCTTGTCCATCAGTGAGCGCCCGAAGGCCCAGAAGTGGCGCATCACCAGCAACGCCATGCCGCCGGGCGCGCCGCCGGCATGGTACGGCCAGATGCGCTTGAGATAGCGCCGCGAGGCACGCCGGGCCAGCGGGCGGCGCAGATAGTAGTAGAGAATCACCCATGCCAGCATGAAGCGAAACGGCAGGGGGCCCAGCCGGCGGCGGATCCAGACCATGATCCGCATGCCGGCGACGCTGCCCGATTCCTGGATGCGCGCCCAGTGGCGCGGCGCCTTTTCCGTGGCGTTCACGCGTCGTTCCTCCCGGTGGCTCGTTGGACGAGGCGCCACACCAGGCGCGGCAGGCGATAGAGCATGCCGGCGAACAGCCGCAGGTGCATCGCCACCAGCAGCGCGTTGTCGCGGCCGAGGGCGAAGTGCGACACCCCGTCGAGCGGATAGTGTACCCGAACCGGCAGGTTGAGCACCTCACCGCCCGCCCAGACCCAGCGCACCGGGAGTTCGGTATCGAGCTGCATGCGCTCGCCACAGCCGTGACGGGCGAGAAGCCGGCGCGTGGCGGCCACGGGAAACAGCTTGACGCCGCACATGGTGTCGCGCAGCGCGAACGACAGGGTATCGAGCCAGACCATGCCATGGGTCAGGTAGCGGGCGTAGAAACGATGGCGCGGGACGCTGGCATCGAAGCGCGGATAGCCGATGCGCAGTCGCGCGTCGTCGGCGGACAGGTCGGCGACGAAGGCGGGCAGGTCGGCAGGGTCGTGCTGCCCGTCGGCATCGACCTGCAGGGCGTGGGTATAGCCCAGGCGTGCCGCCTCGGCGAGACCGGCCTTGACCGCCGCGCCCTTGCCGCGATTGCGCGGCAGGCGAATCAGCTGGATATCTTCGGCCGCCGCCAGGGCATCGAGAGTCGCGGCGCACGCCGGGTCGCTGCCGTCATCGACCAGCAGCAGTGGCAAGCCGAGACGCTCCCGGATCGCCGCGTAGGTGCGGCCGATGGCGTGTTCGTGGTTGTAGACCGGGATCAGTACGCAGGGGCGAGCCGTTGTCATGGCGGGTCTCCTGCACGGAAGTACATCCGGCCGCTGGCATGGCAGCCGTGACGGCCGGTGAGGCGGAAGTCCAGTCGCTGCGTGTCGCCGTGCCACTCTAGGGCCAGGGTGACGCGCTCGCCGGGGAGCAGCAGCTGGGGGAACTTGACCCGTTCCAGGTGCGAAAAGGCCCCCGTCACGCCGAGGTGCTCGCGGGCCAGATCGGACGCCCATTGGACCATCACCACACCCGGCACCACCGGCCGGCCGGGGAAATGCCCGGCTAGGTGAGCCAGGCGTTCCGGCACCTCGAGGGTAACGCGGCAGTGGGCGTCGCCGGGCGTGTCGACGCCCAGCCAGCGCGGCTGCGTGGGGTCCCGGCGGTCGCGGAACAATCGTTCGACGCGCTCAGCGGTGAGCTTGCCCTGGGCATTGACCGGCCAGGTCTCGACGAAGCGCCAGGCGCGGGGGATCACCGTGGGCTCGAAGGCGCGTATCAGTGGCTCGCGCAAGGCCGCGATGCGGCGCCGACGGGCGCCGTGCTCGACAGGGATGTCGGCCGGGTCGAGCTGAACGATCGCGCCGAGCCGGCCGCTGTGGTCGGGCAGTACCACGGTACGGGCCCGGTGCACGCCGGGGGCGGCCTCCAGGGCGCAGTCCATGGCGGTCAACGACAACCGCTTGCCACCGACCTTGGCGATACGGTCGGCACGGCCGAGCAAGTGAAAGCGGCCGTCGGCGGCTTCCCGGATGCGATCGGCCTGGCGTTGCCAGTCGCGGGTGTCGAGATAGGGCGAATGCAGCCACAGGTGGTCATCGTCGCGGTCGGCGCGCACTGCGACGCCGGGCAGCGGCGTCCAGGCGTCGTCCTGCCGATGGGTGTCGCGCCAGGCGATGCCGCCGGTCTCCGAACTGCCGTAGAGCTCGCGAACCGGGGCATCCAGCAGCCGGTGGGCGCGCTGCCCGTCCGCGGCCGGCAGCGGGGCGCCGGAGCTGTAGACGGCGGCCAGGCGCTGTCGCACCCGGGGCCAGTCGAGCGTATCGGGCAGCCGCTCCAGCGGCGGCGGGGCGCTGATCAGTTCGGCCTGACCGGTATCGTCCAGCGCGGCGAGCCAGGCGTGCAGGGTTTCCGGGTAGCGGCACAGGACGCCGGCCATCGGCGCCGCCTCGCCCAGCGGGCGCAGGATGGCGAACAGCAGGCCGTAGATGTGCTGGTGGCTGACCTGGCTGATCGTCAGCCGCCCTTCGAGCGGCCAGAGGTCGCGGTGCGTGGCCAGTTCGGCATCGAGCTGGGCGAAGGACTTGGGGATGCGCTTCGCCGCGCCGGTGGAGCCGGAGGTGTACAGCCAGAGCGCCGTGCGCCCGGCATTCAGTGTTCCCCAGCGCGGGGCGGCGCCGGTGCCCGGGCGATGGCCGCCGGGCACATCGCCCAGTCGGGCCTGGGTCAGGGCATCCACGCCGGCCAGGGTCTCGGGGCGGTCGTCGGCGGGCAGCAGGACACTGTCGCCGCGCTCCCACAGGGCCAGCAGGGCGCTGGCGAAGGCCAGCGGGTCGCGGTCATGCAGGGCATAGCAGCGGCCGGGGGCGGCGAGCGTGTCGAGGCAGGCCTGCCAGGCACCGATGCGCCGCTGGAAGTCGGCCAGCGTGACGCGGCCGGCGGGCAGCCAGCCGACGCACCGCGACGGGTCCGGGTCGCGCCAGCGAGCCTGGCGCAGGGGGGAGTCGTTCATCACGAAGCCCTCTTCTTGACGCGCTGGCGCACGAGCCATTCACCGGCGAACAACAGGGCCATCGCCAGATAGGCCAGCCCGCCGTTGTACAGCGACCATAACGCGGGGTCGCCATGGATCACCGTGGCCAGCGCCAGCGTGCCATTGACGGCGAAGAAACCGCACCACAGTTGGGTGACCCGGTAGGTATAGCGCACGCCGCTGGGCGGCAGGTCCGGCGTCTGACGCCGCGCGAGCCGTTCGATGACACTCGGCGGGTGACGCAGCGAGCGGGCGAACAGGCCCAGCAGGGCGGCGTTGGCCAGCACCGGCCAGAGCCGCATGACCAGAGTCGCCTGTCCGCCGGCCGCCAGCAGCACGGCGGGGATGCCCAGCCCGAGGGCCCAGCGCTTGTGTCCGACCGGCAGGCGCCAGGCGACGAGTGCGGTCAGCAGCACCAGCCAGGGCCAACCGCCGGCCGGTTGCCAGCGGGTGACGAGCCACGGCCAGGCCAGGGTCGCGGCGCCGATCAGCAGGCCGGCGGGCGAGCGTGAGACGGAGGGCCGGTCCATGAGGGGCGTGCGTCAGTGGCCGGGTTACTGGGTACGGCGCGCCTCGACCAGCGCCGCCAGGGTGCGCAGGTTGGCGAAATGGCGCCGGGTTTCCTCGCTGTCGGCCTCCAGCTGGATGCCGTAGCGTTTCTGCAGGGCCAGGCCCAGTTCGAGCGCGTCGATGGAATCGAGTCCCAGGCCTTCGACGAACAGCGGTTCGTCGGGGTCGATATCCTCGGGGGTGACGTCCTCGAGTTCCAGGGTGTCGATGATCAGCTGCTTGAGCTCGAGTTCCAGTTCTGTCGTCATGGGCTCCCTCATCCCTTGTGGGGGCGGTTGAAATAGGTTTCCAGGCGCTGCGTCAGGTCGCCGACCGCCTCTTGTGTCGTCGGCGACGGCACGGTGGACGGGAGCGGTCGGCCGACCTCGATACGGAAGTCGGGGCGGCGCGGCGGCACACGATACCACGGCTCGCCCTTGGTCAGGGTACTGGGACGGCAGCGAATGCGGACCGGCGTGACGGCGGTGCGACTGGTCACGGCGATGGCGGCGCCGCCGCGGCGCAGGCGTACCGGCTGGCCGGGCGTCGAACGCGTGCCTTCGGGAAACACGATCAGCGACTGGCCGCCGCGCAGTGCCCGGCAGGCGGCCTTGAACGTGGCGCATGGCCGGCGGTTGGTGATGAAGCCGGCGGCGCGAATCACGCCACTCGTCACCGGGTGACGGGCGAGCGGGCCCTTGACGATGCAGTTGGCATTCGGCGTGTAGGCGAGCAGGAACAGGGCGTCGAGCAGGGTGGGGTGGTTGGCCAGCAGCAGGCGGCCACCGCCGGCCAGCCGATCGATGCCGGACACCCGGTAGTCGATCAGCCGGGCATGACGCAGCGAGGCCAGGTAGGCGCGACAGGTCAGGCGCACCAGATGTCGGGTGCGACGCTGGGCGGTAGCCCGGTCGGGGCTGATCAGCCGCGTCATCGGTGCGAACAGGGCACCGATCGTGAGGGCGGCGACGGCGAAGCCGACGAAGGCCAGCGGGGTGATCAGCCGGCGCCATAGCGGGTCGAGGTGACGAATCATGCGAGGCGCCGGATTCGAGGCAAGCGCCATCAGGGGGCCAGCGTCCAGGCGCGGCCTCGCAGGGGGCTGCCCAGCTCGCCGCCGTCCCGCAGCCAGGCGATGACGTCGACGGGCTGCGGCGGGTCGCCGCCGCCCTGCCAGGGGGATTCGTGGATCGCCCGGCCGTTGTCGAGCGACAGACGCATGGCGAGTGCCGCCGCCCCGCGGGAGGCGGGAGCATGATCGGCAAAGCGCGGCGGTACCGGTACATCGCTGAACACGGCGATGACCTGCGGTGCGCCCTCGGCCAGGTAGCCGCGGGCCTCGCTGAACAGGGCGGCCAGCTCGTCGCCGCCGGCGGCGATCGCCTGCAGCGAGCGGCGGTTGCCGCTGGCGATGGAGTAGACACCCAGCACGGCGTTGTGCACGGATAGGCCGAAGCGGGCCGGTGACAGGGGAGCATCCTCGGCCAGCGCGTAGAGCAGTTCGAGTGTGCGCTCGCCATCCCCATGACGCGACGCGTGCAGCAGGATGCTGTCCGCGTCGGGGTCGAGCTCGGCGAGCAGGTCGGCGACCGCCCGCCCGGCGAGGTTGACGCGGCGGCGCAGCATCGCCGGCAGCGAGCGGCCGCCGGGTCGGGTGTCGGTGGCGATGCGGGTGTCGCCTCCGGCATCGCCGTCGGGGAGCCAGGCGCGCCAGTCCTGGAGATGGAGAGAAGGAGAGTTCATGGTGCCGGGTCCTGTCACTGCCGAGGGCCTGCGCGTCCTGCCGGGATGGCCGTCGACGCAGGCTATACCCTACGCGAGTCGCCGCCTGCGGGCCACTGTGGCGCCCATGGCCCGGCTCAGGCCAGCATGCCGAGGTGCTCCATCAGTAGCAGCGTGCCGATGCCGATCAGGATCACGCCGCCGACGATCTCGGCACGCTGACCGACCACATGGCCGAGCACGCGGCCGAGCATGACGCCCAGCGTCACCATGGTCAGGGTCGCCAGACCGATGAACGCGGCGGTGGAGACGATATTGACGTCGACGAAGGCGAGCCCGACGCCCACCGCCATCGCGTCGATGCTGGTGGCGAAGCCGGTCAGCGCCAGGCGCAAAAAGGAGTGCTGCGTGGGGCGCTCATCGGCCTCGTCGTCGTTCTGGGAGAAGCCTTCCTTGATCATGTGGCCACCGAGCAGCAGCAGCAGGGTGAAGGCGATCCAGTGGTCCCACTCGGCGACGTAGCGCGAGGCGGCCATGCCCATGGCCCAGCCGATGACGGGGGTAGTGGCTTCGATGGTGCCGAATATGAGGCCGGTACGCAGGGCTTCACGGAAGTGGGGGCGCTGGAGGGCCGCTCCCTTGCCGATGGCGGCGGCGAAGGCGTCCGTGGACATGGCAAAGGCCAGCAGGAGGGTGGAAGCCAGGGTCATGGTTATCTCCGGGTCGGGCGATTGGCCAGGGGCATGCCGCGCGCGCCCGACCTCGAGCACACGGCATACCCTTGGTCTCGCCAACCGGAGTCGGTCGCCTGCACCACGACACGGTGGTGTCGAGTTTGTTGATGCAGGCCTCCTCGATGTCAGGGTCGAGGATCGGCTACTCCCCAAAGGAGCGCTGATCCTAAAACATCGTTTGGCAAAATGATAGGCGGGGTGTCGCCGGGAGCGTGCCGGGTGTCGGTGCCGCGCTCCCGGGCCGAGATGCCCGGGAGAAGCCGGAGATGGCTCAGGTGAGGCCGGTCGCGATACCGATGGGCTCGTACCGACGGACTCGGCCCGTTGTGCCAGCCAGGGCATCAGCATTTCCAGCGGCATGGGCTTGGCGAACAGATAGCCCTGGAAGGTATGGCAGCCGAGCGACAGCAGGTAGCCATGCTGCTCCTCGGTTTCGACCCCTTCCGCCACGATCTTCAGGTTCAGATCCCGAGCCAGGGTGATGACGCTGCGGCAGATGGCGGCATCCTTGTCGCTGGTCGCCACGTCGGTGACGAAGCTGCGATCGATCTTGATCTTGTCGATGGGCAGGTCGCGCAGATAGCTGAGGCTGGAGAAGCCGGTGCCGAAGTCGTCGATGGCGGTGCTGACGCCCATGCCGCGCAGCGCGTTGAGGGTGTCGATGGCGCCGCCGGTATCGTGCATCAGGATGCCTTCGGTCAACTCCAGCTCCAGGTGGCGAGCGCTCAATCCCGTAGCGGCCAGGGTGTCGCGAAGGGCGGTGAGGAAGTTGGCGCGGTGGAACTGCAGCGGAGAAAGGTTGACGGCCATCCGGCCGTGGAGAAGCCCCTCGTCGACCAGCCGACAGGCGTCTTGACAGGCCTGGCGCATCACCCAGCGGCTCAGGGCGATGATTTGCCCGGTTTCCTCGGCCAAGGGGATGAAGACACCCGGCGAGATCACCCCCTCGGTGGGGTGGTGCCAGCGAACCAGGGCCTCCAGGCTTTCGACGCGGCCATGGCGGTCGAGAAGCGGCTGGTAGTGCAGGCTGAGTTGGTGTTGCTCGATGGCCTCCTGGAGCTGGGTGCGCAGGGTGACGCGCCCGCTCTGCCGGCTGTCGAGGTCCACGGTATAGCGCTCCCAGGCGTTGCGTCCCTGCTGCTTGGCCTTGTACATGGCCATGTCGGCATGTTGCAGCAGTTCTTCCGGTTCATGCAGCGGCCCGGTGTGGGTCGCGATGCCGATGCTCGCCGAGATGTGCAGTTCGTGCGGGCCGACTCGATGCGGCTTGTTGAGTTCGTCGAGCAGGCGCCCTGCAACATCCTCGGCTTCCTCGGGCGTGTTGAGGTCGGGCAGCAGCAGCACGAACTCATCGCCGCCCAGGCGGGCGAGGGTGTCGCTGGTGCGCAGGCTATGCGTCAGGATACGAGCCACGCTGACCAGCAGCTCGTCGCCCACCTTGTGGCCGAGGGTGTCGTTGATCGGCTTGAAGCCGTCGAGGTCGATGAACAGCACGGCGACGGTGCGCCCCTTGCGCGCGGCGAAGTCCACGTCCTGGCTCAGCCGTTCGCTGAACAGGGCGCGATTGGCGAGCCCGGTGAGCGCGTCGTGGGTGGCCTGGTAGGCCAGCTTGCGTTCCTGTTCACGATGTTCGGTGACGTCGGTCATGATACCGACGAAATGGGTGATCCCCTGGTCGGCATCGCGTACCGGCGACATGAGCAGTTGGTTCCAGTAGGGGCTGCCATCGGCCTTGTGGGCACGGAAGGTTGTGGTCAGCGTCTCGCCTTGCTCGATGGTCTGGCGAATCGCGGTGGCGATGTCGCTGGTTGCCGCGTGGCCGGTCAGGGCATGGGGTGGGCGGCCGAGAACATCCTGTTTCTGGTGGCCGGTGATGGCGGTGAAGGCCGGGTTGATATA
Source organism: Modicisalibacter sp. (assembly GCF_055145905.1). NCBI lineage: Bacteria > Pseudomonadati > Pseudomonadota > Gammaproteobacteria > Oceanospirillales > Halomonadaceae > Modicisalibacter > Modicisalibacter sp. The sequence goes on from NZ_JBSREH010000053.1 coordinate 55,243, forward strand.
GGCCACGGGATACCCGGCGGTCCGGGCGTCGAGGATGACGATCGCGTTGCTGCTGGCTTCCACGCTGCGCTCCAGCACCCGCATGCGTTCTTCCGAGCTGACGCGCGCGCTGATGTCCTTGGCGATGCCGAAGACGCCGTCCACCGTGCCGTTGACGATAATGGGCACCATGACGACTTCGAGATCCTGCACCGTCCTGGCATCACGCCAGAAACGCAGGGTGTAGGTGTCGGTACGGCCGCTGGCGGCGTGTCGGAAGGCGGCTTCGGTACGCCGGATATCCGCCTTCGAGCAGGCCGGCTCGCAAATCAGGGTGCGGAAGTGGCGCCCCAGCAGCTTGTGTTCCGGCACGCCCACGATCGCCTCGGTGATGGGGTTGATGGCGGTGTAGGCGCCGTCGAGATTGTAGGCGAAGGCGGCATCGGGGTGGCGGGTGAACAGGGAGCGAAACCGCTGCTCGCTGTAGTCGAGCGCCTGGGCCTGCGCCGCACGCACGGCGAGCAGGGCGCGGCTCAGGATCAACTGATGACTGAACAGCAGCCCCAGCAGACCGAAGATGAACGGCAGGGTGCCCTCCAGGCTGCTCAGGGGCATCGGCCCATCGAGCACCGTGAGCGTGAAGACCGGGCCGCCGGGGAGCGGGATTTGCCGGGCGGCGAACGTCTGGGGAGTGATGCTGTTGCTCCAGTCCCGGTCGGAAAGAGTGGCCCACGGCTGGCTGTCGAGCATGAAATGGAGGGTAAAGCCGCCGGTATCGACATGGGCCTGCAGTTGCACGATATCGCGCATGTCCAGGGTGGCCAGCATGGTGCCGACCCCACCGTTCAGGGTGATGGCGAGCAGGCCCAGATACGGTCGCTCCGGGTCCGGAAAACGCCAGAAGGTCGTGCTGCTGAGTTCGTTCTGTCGATGTAACCAGCTTTGTGTGGCCGGTTGCGCCAGCTGCGCCATCAGCCACTGCAGGTCCTCGGTAGAACGGCCGATGCGCCAGTTCTGGGCGCCGTTGGCGGCCAGATAGGCCATGGCCTTCAGGCTGGGTTCATCGCTCAGGTAGGTGCGCGCCTCGACATTGCGCAGTCGCGAGTCAGGCAGGCCGTCCTGTGCCTCCCAGCGTTCCGTGAGGCGTTCGAGCATGTGCACTCTGTCGCTGAGCCGCTGGACGAAGCCTTTCGCGACATTGGCGGCCAGCTTGTCGGCTGCATCCAGGCGTTCATGGTGCTGTACCCAGCCGCTGGTCAGCCAGACGGCCAGACTCAGGGTCACGCCGACCGTGCCGGCCACAAGGGCGGTGCGCGGCAGCGTCAGCGCCGGGTCAGGGGCGTGTCTGGCGACGATCAAAAAACCGGAGCCCAGCAGCGCCGCGAACAGGCTGCCAACGGGGGAGAAGCCGGCCGTCGAGCTGGTGTCTGTTCCGATGGCGGCAAACAACGTCATGCCGAGTGTCAGAGCGCCGGTCATGATCGCGACGCCACCGATCAGACGCCAGGCAGGGCGGGCAAGCCGCCACTGGGCAGGCAGCAGATAGCCGACGGCGGCCAGCACCAGCAGGCCCGCCGGCAGCGGATGCAGGCCTCGGTATGCTGTTACCGGTGCAAGTCTGTCGTGTGGCGCCGCCAGCATATACTGGCCCAGCCCGTAGAGAGCCACCGCCAGCATCAGCAGTGCCAGTACAGAGCGCATCATGCGATGCTGACGCGCCAGGGCCAGCAGCCCCGCGCTGGCCAGCAAGACGGCGATGCCGCCTTCCGAGCTCAGCCACCAGTGTTGCAGCAGGGCAGCGTGCGGAAGGCGGTCAAGAAAAAGGCTGATGCTACCGACCAGAATACCCAGGACGATCAGGATCAGCAGCCACGCCTGCAGAGCGAGCCCGTTCTGGGGCGACAGTGTGGAGGGGGGGGTGGTCCGGGCGTGGAGGCTGGGGCATAGAGAGGCGCTGCAATAAAGAGGGCGTCGGCAGGGCACGGCGTGCGATGCAATTGCCTTCGTTATACAGTGCGAAAAGCAAAGTGCAATAGAAAAGACAACGACGTGATGTCGGCTTTTCTCAAAGACTTCTGCGAGCCATATCGGCAGATCTGCGGGCCATTCGGCAGAAAAGGGGCGCGGATAATCTTTCCTGTTGCTCTATGTCGGCGGCGGGGCAATGGCAGGAAGCACCCAGCCATGAATGCTTCCGTGCCGGAGTGAGGTTGCCGGGACGTGAGTCGACAGCGGCCCTCATTGGCCCTGGCTGTTGAATGGTGAGCCGGAGTCAATGATTAGCCAAGGACAGTGTCGCTATCTGTGCATCGGGCGATGTCCTGGCGGGTGGTGCGAGCCTGGATGGCGTGGGTATGAGCACCGTCAGCCTGTCCCCTCGGGCCAGGGATTCCAGTGCAGGCAGGTCGAGAATCCATACTTCACGGCCTCTGATGGTTATCAGGCCTTGCTGCTGAAACTGGCCGAGAACGCGACTGACCGTTTCCATGGCGATGCCCAGATAGCTGCCGATTTCGGCGCGGGACTTGGAAAAGCGAAAGCGGTGGGCCGAGTAGCCACGGCGGTGAAAGCGTTCCGAGAGCTCGCAGAGCAGGGTCGCCAGGCGCTGGTCGGCCGACTGGTGCGTGAAGTGCCCCATCAGCAGCCGGTCCTCGCGCAGCGTCCGGCTCATGCTGCGGAACAGCTGGGTGCGCAGCGCAGGGAGTTGCTCGGCCAGCGTGTCGAGGCTGGTATAGGGAATGTCGCAGATGGTGGCGGCTTCCAGCGCCCGCACCGACCCCGGGTGGCGCAGCGTGTCCAGGCCATCCAGGCCGACCAGCTCGCCGGGCAGGAAGAAGCGGGTCAACTGTTCCCGGCCGCCGGTATGGCTGACCTGCTTGAGGCTGCCCGAGCGCACGACGAACAGGCTGTGCAGGGGCGCGCCTTCCCGTGCCAGCAGGCTGCCCTTCTTGAAGTGGCCCGGCCGTCGCACGATAGCGTTGAAACGCTCCAGATCCCGGTCGTCGAGCGCCTGCGGCAGGCACAGCGATCTCAGGCTGCAATGCCGGCAATGGACGTCGTCGGCGTCGCCGCGACGTTGGAGCAGATCGTTGTGGTCCGCCATCGAGTCCTTCCTGAACTGGTATTACCAGTTCGAAAGTATAGTGAGACGTCTCACTTTTCCAGCTTAGCAACCTTGATGGCGATCAATATTCGGCGTGGCTCATAAATGTGTCTAAGGATAGAACAGGGGGGGCGGCGGGTCTCGATCCTATAAGCTTTGTACGAAAAGTCGGCGAGCGAAGGAAAGACAAGGCAAAAATCGGCGAAAAAGCGGACTGGGCTCGCACGCGAGTTTACGGGGTGTAAATGAGCATTTTGATCGGACTCGCGCCCGAGCCGGTTTTTAACGCCGTATTGCCGAGCGCAGGCAGTTTTCGGACAAAGCCTAGCGGCTGCACGGATCGTCCATCACCACCTCGCGAGGCCGGTAACGCCGCGCCAGGGCGTCGACGGCGATGTTCAGCCCGGCGGTGACCAGCAGCAGGAAGAACGCCTGATCGAACATCAGATACTGAAAGCTCGAATCGATGTGAAAGCCCAGGGTGGCCACACCCAGCATGCCGAGCAGGGCGGTCTCGCGGATGATCACCTCGGCGCGGTAGAAGACCAGGGCGAGCAGGCCGGGGTAGATACGCGGCAGCAGCTCGTAGGCGTAGCGGCCGCCTGCGGGAAGCCCCGGCATACCGGGTTCGATGTTGTCGGCGTGGCGGGCGGCGAGAAAGGCGATCAGCGCGCCGTTGTGCAGCGCCAAGGCCAGCCAGGCGGGCAGCATCGAGGGGCCGAGCAGCAGCAGGAAGATGAACGCCAGCATCAGCTCCGGCGTCGAGCGCAGCCCGACCAGCAGGGCACGCCCGCCCAGCCGCGTGGCCGGATTGCCGAAGTGGCGGCTGGCCAGTGGCCACAGCAGCAGCGCGATGATCAGCGCGCCCACGGTGCCCATCAGTCCCAGCAGCAGGGTGTTGCCGATCGCCGGACCGAGATCGGGGATATTGCCCAGCCAGGCCATGAGACCCGCCCAATCGCCATCGAGCAGCGGTGCCGGCCATAGATCGTGACTGACGAAGCGCCACAGCAGGCCGCTATCGACATGCGGCCAGGGGCCGAGCAGGAACAGGCTGCCGAGTGTCAGCAGCGGCAGCAGGCGGCGGTGCCCCCAGAAACCGATCGTGCCGATCAGCAGGTAGAACAGCCAGAGCAGCGCCCCGGCCTGATGATAATGGCCTTCGCGGAAGGCGCTTTCCAGATGGAAGCCCAGGGTCGGCAGGCCGACGAATCCTAGTAGCACGCTGGCGCGTAGCGAGCACTCGAAGCGGTAGCGGGTGTAGGCGGCCAGCCGTTCCCAGGCCAGCGGCAGTTCCGCATAGATGAAGCGCGACAGGCGGCCGACGCCGGGCGGCAGGCTGTCGGCGGCGTCACGCGGGGTCTGCTCGAGAATCTCGGCATAGACCTTGGCGAAGATGCCGGCGTAGGGCACGGCCAGCGCCGCCAGGGCGGTGACGGCCGAGAAGCCGAAGACCTGCAGGAACAGCAGCGCCCAGAACAGCTCGTGGATGGCGCGCACGAAGGCGCAGGCGGTGCGCACCAGCCGCGAGCGGAAGAATACCAGCGCCAGCGGAAAGCCCAGCAGCACGCCGAGCAGGGTCCCCCACAGGGCCACGCTGACCGTCAGGCCGATGGCCTGGAGCGGCGAGCTCAGCTCGCGCCAATGGGGCAGAGCCAGTCCTGTCGCCATGCGGCTCAGCTCCGCCCAGGGGTCGTGAGCGACCACCGACAGGTCGGCGAAGGGCAGCAGCACGATGCACAGGGCGACCAGCACCAGCGAGCGTCGGGCCAGCCGCAGCCCGGGCGAGTCGCCGTGCAGCATGCCCGGAGCGGTGGGTTCAGCCATGCGCTGTCTCGTCGGCCGAGGCGCTGGAGGCGGCGTCGGCGTCGGGGTAGAGACGGTCGAGGTCGTCGAGCGTCAGCGTATCGGTCGTGGCGTCGAGCACCAGCCGGCCGTCGCGCAGCCCCCAGACACGATCGAAGTGGGACAGCGCCAGCTCCCGCTGGTGCAGGGCGACGACACTGGTGTCATGGCGGGCATCGATCAGCGCCAGCAGGCGCAGCGCCTGATGAGGGTCGACGCTGGCCACCGGCTCGTCGCCGAGGAAGAGGCGGCGCTGCTGATAGAGCGCGCGGGCGATCGCCACGCGCTGACGCTGGCCACCCGACAGCCGGGCGACCGGGCGCCTGAGCAGGCCGGCCAGGCCCAGTTCCCCGCACAGGGTTTCGATCTCGGTCCAGGCCCGGCGATCGGGACGGATCAGGTTCCACAGGTTGGCCAGCGCCGAGTGGCGCTCGAGGCGGCCCATGTAGACGTTGTGGTAGACCGCCAGTTGCGGCACCAGGCCGTGGCTCTGCGGGCACCAGGCGGCATCGGTGTCGAGGCGCCGGCGCAGGGTGGCCAGCAGGGTCGACTTGCCGGCGCCGCTCTGGCCGAGCAGGGCAATGCGTTCGCCGGTGCGCAGGGTCAGCGACAACCGGGGAAGCACGACCTGGCTGCCGTGGCCGACATCCTCGCCGGCCAGCGACAGCAGTTCGGCGTCACTCATGCTCAGCGCAGCAGGCCGAGGTCTTCGCCGACGGTCTCGATCGGTGCGTAGGCATCGTTGGAGACCGGGATGAAGCCCTGGCGCGGGAAGCTCTCGAGCAGGTCCGGGTCGGTCATGCCCAGCAGCGCCTGGCGGACACGGTCGGTGAAGCCGTCGCCGAAGTGCTCGTCGACATCGCCGCGAATCGTCCACTGGTAGTCCGGGTAGGCAGGGGTCTCCCAGACCACATGGACCTTGTCGGTATCGACCCGTCCGGCCTCGACGGCGGCATTCCACACCGAGTAGTTGACGGCGCCGACATCATAGGTGCCGGACTCGACCAGGGCGATGGTGCGGGTATGGTCGCCGGAGAAGCCGACCCGCGAGAACAGTGACTCGGGGGCCTCGCCGAAGCGCTCGCGCAGGTAGTACTCGGGCATCAGCCGGCCGGAGGTCGAGGTCTTGGCGCCGAAGGTGAAGGAGTGGCCCTCGAGCGACTCGGGCAGCTGGTCCTGGTCGGCGGCGATGCCGGTATCGGCATTGGCGATGAAGTAGCTGTGGAAGGCGGCGTCCTCGACCCCCTGAGCCAGCGCCTGCGAGCCCGGCACCAGGCGGCGTGCCTGCACGCCGGACAGGCCACCGAACCAGGCCAGCTGCACCTGATCGTTGCGGAAGGCGCTCACCGCGGCGCTGTAGGACTTCACCGGCACGTATTCGACGTCGACATCCAGGGTGTCGGCCAGGTAGTCGGCGACCTTCTGGAAACGCTCGACCAGGCGTGTCTGGTCCTCGTCGGGAATGGCGGTAAAGCGGAAGGTGTCCTGGGCCTGGGTCTGAGCCACCGGGGCCAGGCCCAGCAGCATCAGGGTGGTCGCGATCAGCCGTCGCATCGCGGGGCTCCTGTCGTGAATGGGGGCGCTATTGTTGAGCCTGGCGGCGGAGGGGGCAAGCCCGGCGAGCCCGCCCGGCTAGGATTCGACGTCCGGGGCGGGAAAGCGGGTGGCCTGCAGGCTGTCCTTGATCTTCTTGAGATGGGTCTGGAAGTCTTCGCCGCGGCGCAGTGTCACGCCGGTGGCGAGGACATCGATCAGCGCCAGGTGGATCATGCGTGAGGTCATCGGCATGTAGACGTCGGTGTCCTCGGGGGTGACCACCTCGAGCGTCTCGGTGCATTCCCGGGCCAGCGGTGAGTCGGGCGCGGTGATGCCCAGCACCACGGCGCCGTTGCTGCGGGCGAGCCGGGCGATCTCCACCAGTTCGCGGGTGCGGCCGGTATAGGAGATGATGACGATGGCGTCGCCGGTGTGGCTGGCGGCAGCGACCATGCGCTGCATGAGCACGTCCTCGTAGACCATCACCGGCAGGTTGAAGCGGAAGAACTTGTGCTGGGCATCCTGGGCGACCGGTCCCGAGGCGCCCAGGCCGAAGAAGCTGATCTGCTTGGCCTGGATCAGGTAGTCGACGGCGCGCTCCACGCGCTTGGCGTCGAGCGCGCGGCGGGCGTCGTCGAGGGCGGCGATGGTGGCGCCGAAGATCTTGTCGCCGTAGCGCGCGGCATCGTCCTCGCGTTCGACGCTGCGGCTGACATACGGCGTGCCGCCGGCCAGACTTTGTGCCAGCTTGATCTTGAAGTCCGGGTAGCCCTTGGCGTCGAAGTTGCGACAGAAGCGGTTGACGGTGGGTTCGCTGACCGAGGCCGCCTGCGCCAGGGTGGCGATGCTCAGCCCGGTGGCAGTCGCCGGATCCTGGAGGATGACGTCGGCCACCTTGCGTTCCGAGCGATTGAGCTCGTCGAGGCGGGCGCGAATGCGCTCGAGAAGGTCATGGCTGGCCATGCGTGTAACGGCTCCTGATGCAATATGTAGTGATTTAACTACATTGGTAGCCACATCCTAGCGTGACGCTCGGGATGACGCCAAGTGCGGGCCACGTCAGGATTGCATCTTTGGTAGTAAAATTACCGATAAATCTTGCCGTGAAACGCATCAATGGCATATTTTATACGTAAGATTACCAGATTGAAGGGGTTCGAGGCATGACCCAAGACACCACGCCCGACATCGATCTGGCGCTGTTCGGCGCCCTCGGTGACCTGGCCCTGCGCAAGCTCTACACGGCGCTTTACCATCTCGATCGCGACGGCCTGCTGGGCGCGTCGACGCGCATCCTCGGCCTGGCGCGCCAGGACATCGACGCCGAGGCCTTCCGCCAGCGCGTCCAGCAGGCGCTGAAGAAGCACGTCAAGACGGCGCTGCTGGAAAAGACCTGTCTGGAGCGCTTCATCGCGCGCCTCGACTACCTCCAGCTCGATTTCGCCACCGTCGAGGGTTACGACGCCATCGCCCGGTGGCGCCAGGACGTCGAGCGGCCGATGACCGTCTATCTGGCCGTGCCGGCGAGCATCTACGGCGATATCTGCCGCAACCTGAGCGCCAGCGGCAGCCTGGACGAGCAGACGCGCGTGGTGGTGGAAAAGCCCATCGGCTACGACCTGGAATCCTCGCGGCAGATCAACGACGCGATCGGCGAGGCCTTCCCCGAGTCGCGCATCTATCGCATCGATCATTACCTGGGCAAGGAAACCGTCCAGAACCTGATCGCCCTGCGCTTCGCCAACCCGCTGTTCGGCAACCAGTGGAATCAGAACCAGATCTCGCACGTCGAGATCACCGTGGCCGAGCAGGTGGGCATCGAGGGGCGCTGGGGCTACTTCGACAAGGCCGGTCAGCTGCGCGACATGGTGCAGAACCACCTGCTCCAGCTGCTCTGCCTGATCGCCATGGACCCGCCGTCGAATCTGGATGCCGATGCCATCCGTGACGAGAAGGTCAAGGTGCTCAAGGCCCTCAAGCCCTTCACCCAGGAGACCATCGGTCGCGACGTGGTACGCGGGCAGTACATCGCCGGGTCGATCAACGGCGAGAGCGTGCCGGGCTATCTGGAAGAAGAAGGCGCCAACACCGAGAGCCGCACCGAGACCTTCGTCGCCATGAAGACCGAGGTCTCCAACTGGCGCTGGGCCGGGGTGCCATTCTATCTGCGCACCGGCAAGCGGATGCCCGAGAAGCTCTCGCAGATCGTCATCCACTTCCGCCAGCAGCCGCACTACATCTTCGATCCCGACCAGCGCGACCTGGCCGCCAACAAGCTGATCATCCGCCTGCAGCCGGAAGAGGGCATCGCCCTGCAGGTGCTGACCAAGGACGGCGGGCTCGACAAGGGCATGCGCCTGCGCCCGGGGCCGCTGCACCTGGACTTCAACAGCGCCTTCCCCAAGTCGCGGATTCCGGATGCCTACGAGCGGCTGCTGCTCGAGGTGATGAAGGGCCAGCAGTACCTGTTCGTGCGCCGCGACGAGGTGGAGTACGCCTGGCGCTGGTGCGACCAGCTGATCGAGGGATGGAAGGCCCGCGACATGCCGCCGCGGCGCTATCCGGCGGGGTCCTGGGGGCCGGTGGCGTCGATCGCCATGATCACCCAGGACGGCCGTAGCTGGTACGAGGACTATTGAGCGAGGCGTGACTCCATGACGACCGAGATTTCTCCGCGGGAGCGGCTTGCCGCCCAACTGGCCGAGGCGGTGGCCGGGGCGTTGAGCGCCGACCTGGAACAGCAGCCCCGGGCGCTGCTGGTGGTGTCCGGCGGCTCCACGCCGGTGGCGTTCTTCGAATGCCTGGCGGCCATGGCGCTGCCCTGGGAGCGCATCGACGTGACCCTGGCCGACGAACGCTGGGTCGCCGAGGATGACGCCGACAGCAACGCCCGCCTGGTTCGCGAGCACCTGCTCGTCGGCCCGGCGGCAGCGGCGACCTTCCATTCGCTGACCAGCGACGCGGCCACGCCCGAGCAGGGCGCGGCCACCGTGGCCGAGCGCATCACCGCGCTGCCCTGGCCGGCCAGTGCGGTGATTCTGGGCATGGGCGGTGACGGCCATACCGCCTCGCTGTTTCCCGACAGCGGCGAGCTGGGGCTGGCACTGACCACCGATGAGGCGGTCGTGGCCGTGCGCGCGCCGAGCGTTGCCCAGCCGCGCATCACCCTGAGCGCCGCCTATCTGCACCGGGCTCGCCGCCATGTTCTGCATATCGTCGGCGACAACAAGCGCTCGGTGCTGGCGCAGGCCCTGGCCGGCGACGATGCCCGCGAGCTGCCCATCCGTGCCTTTCTGGCCTGTCCACTGGCCGTCTACTGGGCACCCTGAACCGAATTGCTGGAGCATGACATGACCACTGAAAAGCAGCTGCCTTCCACCCGTACCACCGAGCTCGACAGCATCTGCCAGAAGGCGGAGGTGATTCCGGTGCTGACCATCGAGCGACTGGAAGATGCCGTGCCGCTGGGCCGTGCGCTGGTTGAAGGCGGGCTGCCGGTCCTCGAGATCACGCTGCGCACCGACTGCGCGCTGGCGGCCATCGCGCGCATGCGCGAGGCATTGCCGGGGGCCAGCATCGGCGCCGGCACTGTGCTGACGCCGGCCCAGTATCGCCAGGCCGAGCAGGTCGGGGTCGACTTCGTGGTGACCCCCGGCGCGACCGAGGCGTTGTACCGTTATGGCGTGAGCAGCCCGGTCCCCATGCTGCCGGGCGTGGCAACGATTTCCGAGCTGATGACCGGCTGGCAGTTCGGGTACCGGCGCTTCAAGTTCTTCCCGGCTGAAGCCAGTGGCGGCGCACCGGCGATCAAGGCGTTCGGCGGGCCGATCCCCGAGGCGCGCTTCTGCCCGACCGGCGGCATCACCCCGGACAATGCCGAGGACTATCTCAAGCTGCCCAACGTGATGTGTGTCGGCGGTTCCTGGGTAACGCCCAGGAAACTGATCGAGGCGGAAGACTGGGCGGGCATCAAGGCCCTGGCCCGCGAGGCCGCCGAGCGCTTTCACCACTGAGCCATCCCGCCGGCGAGGCGGGCGACTGTTCTCTCTCGACAGCCTATGCTGTTGCTTGGCCCGCTCTCCTGGGAGCGGGCCTCTTTTTTTGTCCTGCCCTTTTGCGCGGCTGCCTTGCTCTGCCTTCGCCGGGGCGGGGGTGGCGGCACGTCGTGAGCGAGCGAGGCTAGCGAGAGCACTCCCGATAGGGCTCGGCGCGGTACTGTGTCTTCCATTCCAGAAAACGCTCGGCCGGCAGCGGGGCCGAGAACCAGTAGCCCTGGGCGTGCTCGCAGTTCAGCGAGGCCAGCAGCCGGGCCTGCTCGGGGTTCTCGATGCCTTCGGCGACCACATCGCAGCCGAAGCTGTGGGCCAGCTGGATCACGGTGTTGGCCAGATTGCGGTCGTGGCTGCTGTGAAGCATGTCATTGATGAAGGCGCGGTCGATCTTCAGCGTGTTGACCGGCAGCGTCTTGAGGTAGGCCAGCGAGGAATAGCCGGTACCGAAGTCGTCGATGGCGATGCGGATGCCCTGATCGGCCAGTTTTCTGAGCGTTTCTCGTGCCAGGCTGACGTCCTCCATCAGTCCCGACTCGGTGACCTCGACCTCCAGGGCATGAGCCGGCAGGCCGGCATAGCGCAGGCGTGTCAGTACGCGCCTGGCGAACCCTGACGTCATCAACTGTCGGGCGGCGACGTTGATGGCGATGCTGAAGTCGTCATCGACCTGGCCCTGGCCGCGCCATTTCCGGGCCTGACGTATGGCTTCGTCGACCACCCAGTCGCCGATGGCGAGAATCTCGCCACTGGTCTCGGCCAGGGGGATGAAGTCCCCCGGCGAGACATGACCCAGTTCGTCGCTGGTCCAGCGCAGCAGGGCTTCGGCGCCGATCAGCCGGCCGGTGCGTAGCGACACCTTGGGTTGGTAGACCAGTTGCAGTTCGCCCCGTGAGGTTGCGTCGCGGAGGAGCTGCTGCATGCGGGCCCGTTGCTGGTGGCGCTGCTCGAGGCCGGCCGAGTAGAAGCCTATCGGCGTATCGCCCGGCGACGGCAGGGCAAGGCTGGCCTGGCGGACCAGTTGCTCGGGTGTGTCGGCCTCCTTCTCCGCGCGGCTGATACCGATGCGGGCGGTCAGCGACATCAGTGCGTCGCCGATCTGGTGGTCGCGCGCCAACAGGGTCAGGATGCGCCTGGCCCGGATGTGCAGGGTGTCCTCGTCCGAGGGGGCGTGGCAGATCAGCAGCAGCTCGGCCCCGCCCCAACAGCCCATCACGTCACGCGAGTGGGCCTCGCTGGCCAGCAGGTGGCAGGCATGCTTGAGCAGGGCATCCGATGCCGGATAGCCATGCAGGCGTGCGATGTCGTCCAGACCGTCGAGGGCGATGAACAGCAGGCAGGTGCCGCGGCCCGTCGTCAGGTGGCGTTCCAGCCACTTGACCAGAGCGCTGCGGTTGGGCAAGCCGGTGATCGGTTCCTGATAGGCCAGGCGCTCGAGTTCGGTGGTTCGCTGGGCCACCAGCTGTTCGAGCCGGGCGTTCTGGTCCGTGCGTTCCCGATACAGGCGGCCGGCCTGCAGGGCGTTGTGGATTCGCTGCAGGGCTTCCTGATGATCGAAGGGCTTGTTCAGAAAGTCGCGGGCGCCGAGCTCGAGCGCCCGTGAGCGGGTGTCGCGATCGGTCTGCGCGGTCAGCACGATCACCGGCGGTCCTTCACCGTTCCAGCGCTGCTGCAGATCACCGAGCAGGGTCAGGCCGTCGATATGCGGCATGCGCACGTCGAGCAGCAGCAGGTCGGGCGGTGTGTCGTGGCAGTAGTCGACTACCCGGCGCGGATCATCGAGCGTGGCGACCCGGGTGAAGCCCTCGTCGTCCAGCAGGTCCTCGAGCAAGGCGAGATTGGCGGGGTTGTCGTCGACCACCAGGATGTGGCTGGCGAGCAGGGCGTCCTTGTCAGGCATCGCTGGCTTCCTTCTTGAAGCGGGTCTCGAGGGCGGCGGGCGGCGGCTCGGGGTCGCCGGCCGGTGCGTCATCGGCGCGGCGAAGCTCGATCCAGAATCGGCTGCCGGCGTCCTTTTCGCTGGTGACGCCGATGCGGCCGTGCATCTGTTCGATCAGCTGGCGGGTCAGTGTCAGACCGATGCCGGTCCCTTCAATGGTGCTGCCTTCCGCCTCGAGGCGGTTGAAGGGCTGGAACAGCTCGGCGATGCGCGCCTCGGAGATGCCGACGCCGGTGTCCTCGACACTTACCCGAAGGGTGTCGCCGTGCTCGGCCAGGGTGACCACGACGCGGCCCTCGGGGCGGTTGTACTTGATGGCATTGGACAGCAGGTTGAGCAGCACCTGCTTGAGGCGGGTCGGGTCGGCGAGCACGCAGGGATCGGCCGTCTCCGCTGGGCCATGCAGGGTGACGGCGGCCTCCCGGGCCAACGGTGCCAGGCTTTCCAGCGCCGCGTCGCAGATATCCCTGACCGATACTGCCTCGAGGGCCAGCGTCATGCGGCCGGCCTCGATCCGGGAGAGATCGAGGATGTCGTTGATCAGGGCCAGCAGGTGTTCGCCGCTGCTGCGAATCTGGGCGACCTGCCGCTGCTGGCGTTCGGAGAGCGGGTCGCGGCGGCCGTTGGCGAGCAACTGGGCGAAGCCGAGAATGGCGTTGAGCGGGGTGCGCAACTCATGGCTCATCGCCGAGAGAAAGTCGCTCTTGGCGCGGCTGGCCCGCTCCGCCTGATCGCGGGCCCGGGTGATTTCCTGCTGGATGCGGTCGCGCTCGGAAAACTGGCGGTAGAGATTGATCAGCAGCGCGCAGGTGGCGTTGAATGGCTCCAGCCATGCCACGGTCTCGGGAGAATATCCGTCATCGCTGTTGGCGGTGGCGTACATGCCGATCACCCGGCCGTCGTGGACGATGGGCACGCCCAGGTAGTTGTGGATCGGCGGGTGTCCGGGCGGAAAGCCGCCCCGGAGGGGGTGGTTGGCCAGATCGTCGGTGATGATGGTATCGCCATGGGCGAATACGCGACCCAGCAGCGAGCCGGGGTTGGTCAGGCGCATGTCCCCCGAGCGCAGTTGTTCCATCAGCCGGCGGGATTGCGCGTTCCACGAGAGGTCGGTGATGGCGTGGATCTTCAGGGCCGGCCCCTCGGCCTCGTGCAGCACTTCGCCGATCAGTGCGTAGTCGCTGCCGGTCAGTTCGCGCAGGGCTTCCATCAGGAAGTCCCACAGGCGGCGGCCCGACATCAGGGCGCGATAATCGGTGATGCCCTGATGCAGGACCCGCAGCAGCGTCTGCTGGCGATGATGCCGACGCTCACGACTTTGCGCCTTGCGGTGGGCCAGGTGCAGGCGGATCAGCTCTTCCGCCTGGGCGGCGAGCAGCGCCAGGCTTTCCTGCTGGCGGGCATCGAAGCGGCGCGGCCGGGTGTCGATCAGGCACAGGGTGCCGACGACGTGGCCATCGAGGGGGCGCAGCGGATGGCCGGCATAGAAGCGGATGCCGTCGATCCGATCCACCAGCGGGTTGTCCCGGAAGCATGCGTCCAGTTGCGTGTCCTCGACCACCAGCGGTTGATCGTCGGCGACGACATGGCCGCAGAAGGACACGTCTCGCGGGGTTTCCCGGCAGTCCATGCCGTGCGCCGACTTGAACCACTGGCGATGGGCGTCGACCAGCGAGATCAGTGCCGTGGGCACGTCGAACAGGCGTGCGGCCAGTTCGGTCAGGCGGTCGAACCCCGCCTCCGGAAGGCTGTCGAGGAGCTCGAGGCGATGCAGAGTCTGCAGGCGTCGTGCTTCGTTGTCGGGGAGTCGGGGAGGCTGCATGGCAAGATGGGTCGTTCCTGACGTGGAGAATCCTGAATGTCGAGGGCGCCGCCATGCCCGGGCCCTGGCCTGGCAGACCACATTTAACGTTTTATCGGCCTGTTGCCGAGGAAACTTGAGCGTGGTGTCATCCGGGCGGGGCAACCCCATGACGTCACCGCCAACAGCGAGGAGCGCATCACGATGCAGAGCAGGGACCCGATGACGGGGCATTCGGACGAGCGGCTGTCGAGCCCCGCGGCCCAGCGCAACCGCGAGCCGATTCTGGCCACGCTGGCACCGTTGCTCGGCGGTGCCCGGACGGTACTGGAACTGGCCAGCGGCACGGGCGAGCACGCCGTGCATTTTGCCGCGGCGCTGCCGGGCGTGCGCTGGCAACCCAGTGATCCCAGCGAGTCGGCCCGGGCCTCGATCGCGGCCTGGCGAGCCGACAGTGGCCTCGACAACCTGGCCGAACCGCTGGCCCTGGATGTGGAAAGCCGCCCCTGGACGGTCGATGCCTTCGACGCCCTGGTGGCCATCAACCTGCTGCACATCGCGCCCTGGTCGGTGACCGAGGCCCTGCTCGGCGAGGCCGGTGCACGCCTGCCGGCCGGCGCCCCGGTGTTCCTTTACGGCCCCTTCCTGCGCGACGGCGTGCCGACGGCGCCCAGCAACGAGGCCTTCGATATCGAGCTGCGGCGGCGTGACCCGCGCTGGGGTCTGCGCTCGCTGGCGGCGGTATCGACGCTGGCGCGCGCCAGCGGCCTGCATCTCGAGCAGGTGGTGGAAATGCCGGCCAATAATGTCGGGGTCGTGCTGCGTCGACGGAGTGCGTGACGGGCGGGGTGCTTGATAATTGGGCCGACGCCCCAAAGACTGAGGACAGGGCCGGCCACGGCCTGTTTCCACCATCAAGGGAGTGAGTGCCAATGACCGATCATGACCTGTCCGAGGATTTTCGCCTGCCGGTGGGGTGCCCGTCATGCGGCAGCCACCTGATGCGGGTGTCCGAGGTCCACAACCCTGACGACAAGGTGTTCTGTGCCTCGTGCAATGCCTATGTGTGCCTGTATCACGAAGCGCAGGAGATCCTGCGCCAGGGGCCCGGCAGCGAGAGCGAGGCGCTGCTCGAGAAGGCCGTGAACGCACGGCACTGACACGTTTCCCTGCCGACGCCGGCCGGTGCCCCGCATGAGGGGCTGCCCGGCCGGCGTTGTCGCGAGTGGGACTACAGCAGGTCTTCCGCCGCCATGGCCAGCCGCGAGCGTTCGACGCTTTTCAGGGTGATGTGCCCGGCATGCGGCCAGTCGCGAAAGCGTTCGACCACGGCTGCCATGCCGCAGGTGTTGGCGGTGAGGTAGGGAGTGTCGATCTGGCCGACGTTGCCCAGGCAGACGATCTTGGTATTGCGTCCGGCCCGCGAGATCAGCCCCTTGAGCTGCTTGGGCGTGAAGTTCTGGGCCTCGTCGATGATCAGGAAGGTATCGTTGAGCGTGCGTCCGCGCATGAAGGTCGGCGAGCGAATCTGCACCCGTGAGCCGATCAGCTGGCGGGTGGCCCCCTCGCTCCAGTTCGAGGTGCCGTCGCGCTCGTCGCGCAGCAGGTTGTCCATGTTGTCGTGGAAGGCCCCCATCCACGGCGACATCTTCTCCTCCTCGGTGCCCGGCAGGAAGCCGATATCCTCCCCCATGGGGATCGGCGCACGGGTGAAGACGATGCGCTCGAAGCGCTTCTGGTCGAAGGTCTGCTCGAAGGCGGCGGCCAGGGTCATGTAGGTCTTGCCGGTGCCGGCGGTGCCGGCGATGGTCACCAGGTCGATCTCGGGGTCCATCAGCAGGTTGAGCGTGAAGTTCTGCCGACTGTCGTGCGCGTGCACGCCCCAGACCCCGGCGTGATGGCGGTAGTTGGTGAGCAGTTCGAGGCGGGCGCCGTCGGTTCGGTACTCGCGCACGATGGCTTCGAAGTCGGCGCCGTTGTCGCTGTCGGCCACCAGCATGCCGGCATGCCAGTCCGCAGGGAGCGTGCCGGTGAGCGCATAGCAGGTCTGCTGGTCGATGCGCTCGACGCTGACGTCGACATCGAGCGATTCCCAGAGACCGGCACCGTCCGGCCCTGCCTGCGCGTAGACCCGGGCCCCCTCGATCATAGCGTCGTTGTCGCTGAACGCCCGGTCGTTGCGGTAATCCTCCACCGGCACGTTGAGCGCCGCCGCCTTGACGCGCAGGTTGATGTCCTTGGTCACCAGGATGACGGACGCATCCGGGCGTTCGTCGCGCAGCCGGCAGGTTTCGGCCAGCAACCGGTTGTCGGGGCTGTCCTCGAGCGGGTCGAGCGGCTTGAGGTCGCTGTAGCAGAGAAAGCGCAGGCGGCCGGTCTGGCCGGTGCCGGGCAACTGGATGCCGGCGCGGATCTCGTCGAAGGTGGCGTTGGCGGTCAGTTCGGAGAGCGTGCGGCTGACCTGGCGCGCGGTGCGAGCGATGTCGCGCAGGCCGTTCTTGTGCTTGTCGAGTTCCTCGAGCACGGTCATGGGGATGACCACGTCGTGCTCCTCGAAGTGATACAGGGCGGCCGGATCGTGGATCAGGACGTTGGTGTCGAGTACATAGAGGCGGGTGGCCTTCTTGTCGATACGTACCATCGGCGTGAGCACTCCTTGGTTGATGGCCTTCTCGACGCTGACAGTCGAGCATGGCACGGCGATGACAACCACTGGCATGAGCCCCGTCACGGGGCGTCGGGAGTTGCGGGTCGATGGTTCTCCTTGTGTCGTGGGCGGGATGAGTCTCTTTTCGTCAAGATGGGTCGAGATCGCGTGAAACGCCAGCCACAGCGTTTCACGCAAGGGCGTCGAGCCTCATGTCTTGATGCCGCCCCAGCCGTGCTGATGGCAGTCACAGTCCGCATCCTGGCAGGGCTCGCGGTCGGGGTGGGCGCTGGCGCAGGCTGCGCAGCAGTAGTAGTGGCCGTTGACCGGCAGCGCCGTGTCGGGCACGACGCACTGGCAATAAGGGCACTCGCAGATGCGTTTCTCGTCCATTCGAAGCCTCCGTTACCATGTCATGATGGGATTCAGTGTAGAAGGGGGAAGCTCGGGTGTGGCAAGCGCCTGCCGGGGTCGGCGGGGCGAGTGACACGCTGCGAAAAAGTGGGCAGGGTAAACAGTCGGATCAGGGGCAGAGGTGGGTCATGCCGGAGGGGCGTCGTGTTCTGCAGGTCGAGGACAGCGAGTCGAGGGTCGCCATGACACGGGCGGCACGGAAAGCGGCGGGCCGGGCGGGCCAGCCGCACGGTGCGGGACGGTCGGGAGGGACGTTGCATGACTCCCATGGCTAACGCCGATATTCGGGCCAGGCTCGAGCGCATGCGCCATGACTATGGGCTCTGGCTCGGTCGCGAGTGCGCCGACCTGTCGGCTCAGGCACAGGAGCTGGGCAATCCCATCCTGAACGGCGCCCCCTGGGAGCCGGTTCGCGAACGGCTGCATCGCATCGCCGGTTCGGCGGGTACCTTCGGCTTCCAGGAGGCCAGTGAAATCTGTCGGCTGCTGGAGCATCGCCTGGAGCGAATCCTGCAGACCGGTGCCTCCGGCGACGCCGGGGTCTTCCTGCGCGAACTCGACTCCCTGCCGGCGCTGGTGAAGTCGCTGACCCCCGAGCGGCTCTCCATCGCCGACGACCTGCTGCACTCGCCGGTCGTGGCTCGGTCGCCGGAAGTCCGGGAATCTCGCCAGCCGCTGATCTTCGTGCTCGACGACGACGCCACCACGGGGCAGCCACTGTGCCGCATGCTCGAGAGCTTTCACTACCGGACATGCCGGTTCAGCACGGGGGACGCGCTCGAGCGAGCCTGCCGCGAGCAGCGCCCCGATGCGCTGATTCTCGACCTGCACCTGGAGGTCGAGGATGGCCTGGCCATCGGCGAGGCGGTGCAGCACCTGTTCGACGAGCCACTGCCGCTGTTCGTCACCAGCCGGGCCCAGGCCTTCGAGGACCAGCTGCGGGCCGTGCGTGCCGGCGTCGTGGGGATCATCTCTCATCCGCTGGATCCGATCCGGCTGGCCGACATGCTCGAGACGCACCTGCGCCGGCATCGCCTGCCGCCGGCACGGGTCCTGCTGGTCGATGACGACGAGATGATGCACACCTATCATCGCCTGTTGCTGGAAGAGGTCGGCTTCACGGTGATGACCCTCAGCCGCCCCGAGGGGATACTCGAGGCCATGGAGGGGTTCGCGCCCGACGTGCTGGTGCTGGACGTGCACATGCCCCAGTGCAGCGGCCCCGAACTGGCCCAGATCGTGCGCTACCATCCCCGCTGGCTGCAGGTGCCGATCATCTACCTGTCGGCCGCGCTCGATGCCGGCGCGCAGCTCGAGGCGATGACCAAGGCCGGCGACGACTTTCTCACCAAGCCGATTGCGCCCGAGGCGCTGGTCGCCGCCGTCACGGCGCGAGCCCGACGTTCCCGGGAACTGGCCGCCGCGCTGTCCCGCGACGGTCTGACCGGTCTGCTCAAGCACGCCGACATCAAGGAGCGCCTGCAGACCGCTCTCGCCCAGGCCCGGCGACGGAACACCGCCCTGTGCGTGGCCATGCTCGACATCGATCATTTCAAGTCGGTCAACGACACCCACGGCCACCTGGCCGGCGACGAGGTGATTCGTGCGCTGGCCAACCTGCTGCGCCGGCGGCTGCGGGAAAGCGACCTGATCGGCCGCTACGGGGGCGAGGAGTTCCTGCTGGTGCTCAACGACTGTGATCGCACCCAAGCGCTTCAGGTACTCGACGAGTTGCGCGAGTCCTTCAAAGCGCTGGCGTTCCATGGCGACGATCGGGACTTCCAGTGCACCCTGAGTGCCGGTCTCGTCGCCCTGACGCCGGATTTCACCACGGGCGACGCCCTGATCAACGCAGCCGACCAGCATCTGTATCAGGCCAAGCAGGCCGGGCGCGACTGTGTGATCGGCGGTGCCGGGCCCGTGGCCGCCGACGTTCCGGGGTAACCCGTCAGGAGGTGTCGGGCCGGTGGCGTTTCGCCTGCCCGGCGATGAGCCGCGCGAGATGCGGCCCGAACAGCAGCACCAGCACGAAGCGGGCGAGCTGCATCGCCATCACGTAGGCCACATCGACATGGGTCGAGGCGGCGATGATCGCCACCGAGTCGGCGCCGCCCGGGCTGGTGGCGAGATAGGCGGTGAGCGGGTCGAGTCCGGCGAACACCACCAGCAGCGCGGCAAAACCGCCGCAGACCCCCACCAGGCAGAGAATCGAGACGAGCACGCCGGGCAGCGACTGGATGACGTGGGCGAGAATGGCGCGGTCGAAGCGCAGCCCGATGTTCCAGCCGACGAAGGCATAGCTGACGGCGAGCAGGGGCGAGGGAAGCTCTAGCGTCACCCCGGCGAGATCCTGCAGCAGTGTGGCGCCCACCAGCGTTACCAGCAGCGGGCCGGCCGGCAGACGCGCAACCTGGCCGACAACGGTGCCGACGACGATCATGCCCAGTGTCATCGCCAGGGCGGCCGGCTCCACCGCAGCGAACCACGCCCGGCCGGATGAGGCATTGCCGGCGCCTTCAGGCATGAAGAACGAGGCCACCAGCGAGGCGACGAGGGTGACGATCACCACGCGCAAATACTGCATGAAGGCGACCAGGCGCACGTCGGCGCCGAAGGATTCGGCCATTAATACCATGGCGGTGGCCGCGCCCGGTGCCGCGCCCCAGATGGCGGTAGTGCCCGGCAGTACCTGCCAGCGTGCCAGCAGCCAGCCGAGCAGGCTGCTGGCGGCAATTACCGCCACCACCGCCAGTCCGAAGGTCGGCCAGTGACGGCCGATCTCGTGCAGGATCGGCAGGGTGATGCTCTGGGCGATCAGGCAGCCGATGCTCGCCTGGGCGAGCAGAAACGGCCGACGGGGCACGCGTACGCTCGCCCGCCCCACGGCGACCAGCACTGCGGCCGCCATCGGCCCCAGCAGCAGCCCGGCGGGAACCTGAAGGCCCACCAGTGCGGCGCCGAACAGCACCGAAAGCAACACCAGGATCAGCCACTGTGCGGCGAGGCCGCGAGTGGCCAGATCGAATGGCGCGGCTTGCCGGGCCTCGTTTGGCATCAGGCCAGCGCCAGGTCGGCGCTTTGCACCACCCGCGACAGGCGCGGCAGGATCCGGGTCATCGCCATCTCGTGCAGCTCGCGAGAGGGGCCGGCACAGGCGTCCTCGACCACCACCACATCGTAGCCGCGCTCCCAGGCCTGGCGGGCCGTGGACTCGACGCCGAAGTTGGTGGCGATGCCGCCCAGGACCACGGTGGTGATACCGCGGCGGCGCAGTTGCAGGTCCAGCTCGGTGCCGAAGAAGGCCCCCCACTGGCGCTTGAGGATCTCCAGATCCCCGGCCTTGACCAGGCCGTCGACGAACTGGCTCCAGTCGTCGGGCAACCCGCCTTCCGGTTGCGGGATCGGCTGGTCAACATTGCGCGGCGGTGCGTCAGCGAAATCCGCCGACCAGGCGACACGCACCTGAACCACCGGCGCGCCGGCGTCGCGGAAGCGGTCGGCCAATCCTTTCGACTGGCTGACCACTACCTCGCCGCTGCGCGGTTCCAGTGGCATGCCGACGATGCCGCGCTGCAGATCGATGAGAACGAGGGCCGTGGTGCGGGGGGCGAGTTCGGGCATGGGGCACCTGAAGCAAGTGAGCGGAAATCGTGTGCCAAATAGTGTAAACCCTTCGCAGGATAATTGTTGGCTCGGTAGAGGGGAGAGCGAGTGCGGCCGCCGCCCGCGATGGCGGGCGGTGGCCTGTCAGGTGAGCTCAGCTGAACAGCCAGGGATCGAGGAATCCGCTGGGATAGGTCAGCGTCAGGAAGTGCGCCATGCCGACCAGGAAGGCAACCACGCCGGCGGCCATGCCCGCCGCCGTCCACAGCTTGAGCCGGGCGATACCCAGCAGGAATGCCAGGCAGAACAGTGCCGCCGTGCTGATGAAACCCAGGCCGAGGATGGTCGCGATCAGCGCGCAGAAGCCCGCCAGCCAGATCAGCTCTTCCCGGCAGGCCTGCTCTTGCCATTGCGGTCGGCGAAGGACGTAGCGCGCCGTCTCGGCGAGACAGCCCACCGCCATGATGGCGATAGCCAGCTTGGGAAACACGCTGCCCAGCAGCGAGAGGCCGGCGACATCGCTCCAGGCGAACGCGGCCAGGCCCAGCAACCCTGCCAGCAACAGAACGTCCACCGCACCGAACGTGGGCCGTGTCCGATCGGCCGGGGTCGCTGCTTCGCTGTCGGTGGTGTCGCCATCCCCCCTTGCCTGGCGGCGTTTCAGCCACAGCGCCTTGAGGGCGGGGATGAACAGTACCGCCAGGATCAGCGCACCGATGATCATCACGCCGGGGCGGACGAACGCGGCGCTGCCCTGGAACTGGACCGCCTGATAGAAGTAGGTCTCGGCACCCGGTGCCAGGACGAAGCCGATCAGGAAAGCCGGGCGTGACCAGTTGGCCTTCTTGAACAGCACGCCGATGGCACCGACGGCGGCCAGTGCGATCAGGTCGCCGGTGGCCCGGGTCGCCTGGTAGGCGGCGAACAGGATGAGCACGGTGATCAGCGGGGCGAGAATGGTGAAGCGGACGCGGGTGAGGCTGGCGACCGGGCCGGCCAGCCCCAGGCAGAGACCGGCGCCGAGGATGTTGGCCAGCGCCAGCGACCAGATGATGGTGTAGGTCAGGTCGAGGTGGGTCTCGATCATGCCGATGCCCGGCTGCAGCCCGAGCAGGAGCAGGCCGCCGAGGAACACCGCCGCGCTGCCCGAGCCGGGGACGCCGAACAGCAGCGTGGGCACCATCGCGCCGCAGGCGCAGGCGTTATTGGCCGACTCGGGAGCGATCACGCCGCGGATGTCGCCGCGGCCGAACTCGCTCTTGTCCTTGGCGCTCTGCACGGCGTGGCCGTAGGTCATCCAGTCGACGACCGAGCCGGCCAGCCCCGGAATGGTCCCGATCAGGCTGCCGAACCCCGCGCAGCGTGCCACCAGGCCGCGTTCGCGCCGCACGTCACGAAAGCCCTGACGCCAGCCCTCGCCGAGCCGACAGGGTTCGCTGGCGATGGCGCCGCGCTGGACCAGCAGGTCGATGATCTCGGGCAGGGCGAAGATGCCCAGGCCCACCACGACCAGCGGCAGGCCGTCATAGAGGTAGTCGAGGCCGAAGTTCAGGCGAAACTCGCCGGTGGCTGGAGCCATGCCCATGCCGCCGACCAGCAGGCCCAGTCCGCAGGCGGCGAGCCCCTTGAACAGGTCGCGCCCCGAAAGCACGGCGACCATCGACAGACCCAGCAGCGTCAGCATGAACAGTTCCGACGAGGAGAACGCCAGCACCAGCGGCCGGGCAATGAGAATGAAACCGGTCAGGACTGCAGCGCCGATCAGGCCGCCGATCATCGATGACAGGAAGGCACTGGAAAGCGCCCGGGCCGCCTGCCCGCGCTTGGCCAGCGAGAACCCGTCGATCACCGTGGCCTGCGAGGCACTGGAACCGGGGATGCCGAGCAGCACCGAGGCGAAGGTGTCGCCGGTGGGGATTACCGCCACCAGTCCCATCAGCATGCCCAGTGCCACCGAGGGTTCCATGCCGTACAGGAAGGGCAGCAGCAGCGACATGCCGGCGATACCGCCGAGGCCGGGAATGATGCCGACCACCAGGCCGACACTGACCCCGAGCATCATGTAGAGAAGATGGGAGAGGGTGAAGACCTGTCCCAGACTGGAGAGAAGGATGTCGAGCATGGCGTGGTTCTTCGCGTTGTCGTGTCGGAATCGGGCCGGCCCCGGCGCGTTGCGACGGGGCCGGAGAGATCAGCGCGTGGCCAGGTGGACGTCGAACTTGTCCGCCAGCCAGGTGATCAGCCACTGGCGCGTCTCGTCCTTGATCGCCATGGCATCCCGGAGGTGCCTGGAGACCGTCTCGCCGACGATCGGCGTGTAGGGACCGAGCTGGGCGGCCGCTTCCTCCTTGAACTGGTCGGTCTTGATGAACTCGCGAGCCGCCTGCCGGTAGGTCTCGACGAGGGGCTCGGGGGTGTCGACCGGGACCATCACCAGCTTCTGCAGGGCGTAGCCGGAGGCGAAGAACTTGCGGTAGGCCTCGTAGGCGTTGCCCGACGGTGCCTTGCCCCGGGTCTGTTGGTAGATCTCGTTGAAGGTCGGCAGATCCGGGAAGGTCGGGTCGCGCACGATGTTGCCGTCGTCGTCGAGCACGCCGAGGCTGAACAGCGGGATCGCCTTGCCGTCGTCGACCAGCGGCTGGACGTTGCTCAGGTAGGCGGAGGTGGTCTGGAAGTCGATGTTCGCCTCGCCACGCTCGAAGGCCAGGCGACCTTCACCGCGGCTGCGCATGCCGAATACCGGATTGATGTCGACGCCCAGCATCTCGAGGGCGATCAGCACCGGCAGCTCGACCCCGGTGGGGGACTGCGCGGCCAGCTTGACCGGCTGCTTCAACAGGGCCTTAAGGGCGCTGTCGGCGTCCTTGCCCATCTCGGGCGAGGCGTAGACCACCCCGCCGGTCGGGGTGGCGAGGATCGGCTTCCAGTCGGCGTAGTCGTAGCGCACCCGCGGGTCGCCGAGCATGGCCGGGTACTGGGTCGAGGCCGACGTGCCCAGCCACTGGCTGCCGTCGGACCTGGCGCGGACCGCGAACAGGTTGGCACCGTTGATCGAGCCGCCACCGGGCACGTTGTCGATCATGACGGTCGGCTTGCCGGGCAGGTAGTCGCTGAACCAGGGCGCGAAGAAGCGTGCCCAGACATCGGTGCCGCCACCCACCCCGAAGGGGATGGTCCACTTGATGGTATCGGGGACGTCGGGGTCCGCGGCGTTCGCCGTCGCGGGAAGGACCAGCGGGCTCAGGCCGGCGCACAGCAGGCCGAGGCCGGCGGCGCGCTTCAGACGGGTGGCGAGAGTCTGTCGGGATTTCAAGGGGCGCATGGCGTGACTCCTTGTTGTTGTGTCGCTCTTTGGGATTCGTCGGATGGACTACGATCTAGCCGGCCCTGGCCGTCATGGCAGCGGCCGGCCGGTGATCGGGCGTGGTGCCGGGATAATACAGCGTGCCGGCCATGATCTTGCGGGCGGTGCGGACCAGCGAGACCCGGGCGACGTCATGCGGGTCCTGCCCGCGGTGCTCGACATCGAGATCGATGTAGCCCGAGGGGTGCTCGAGGCGCACGTGCGCCAGTGACTCGCCGTCGGTCAGCCGGCCCGCCGCGGTGGCAATACGGTTGGCGACGGTCCCCGGAACGCTGATCGCCGTTGCCAGGGCGATGGCACCGGTCACGGCGAGCGCCTTGTGGCAGCGGTGCGGCACGAAGTAGCGGGCGCGCAGCGTCGCCTCGGTGGTGCCGGGGGCCGACAGCAGAACCGGCTTGGGCAGCACGCCGTGGCTGACGTCGCCGAGCCCCATGCGCCGCCCGGCTTCGCGGCGGATGGCCTCGAGGCGGGCGAGCATGGGGCCGTTGGCGTCGAGTTCGGCGGGCGTTTCGTCGCCTGTCAGGCCGAAGGCCTCGGCGGCGATCAACAGGGTCGGGGTCGCGGCGTCGAGGCAGGTCACCTCGATGCCGTCGATGATCTCCCGCGCCTGGCCGGTGGGCAGCAGGGCGCCGGTCTTGGTGCCCACCACATCGAGAAAGCTGAGCTGGATACCCGCGGCGCTCCCCGGCACGCCGCTGATGCGGGTGTCGCCTTCGTAATCCACCTGGCGTCCCGGCGTGGGGACGTGGCATTCGATGAGGCGTTGCGTGTTGAGGTTGCAAACCCGCACCACGGTGATGCCGTCTCGCGGCTCGACCAGCCCGGTCTCGATGGCGTAGGGGCCGACCGCCGAGAGCATGTTGCCGCAGTTGGGGTTGAAGTCGACGCGGCGCCCGGGGCCGTCGACCTGGGCGAACAGGTAGTCGACGTCGGCGTCGGGATGGTCGGAACGTTCGACGATCGCCACCTTGCTGGTCAACGGATCGCTGCCGCCGATGCCGTCGATCTGCAGGGCATGGCCGGCGCCCATCAGGTTGAGCAGTGTCTCCGTGCGCGCCTCCGGCGATTCGGGCAGGTCGCTCATGCGCAGGAACGGGCCCTTGGAGGTGCCGCCACGCATGATGATGCAAGGGATGCTGTGGATCATTGCCGTTTCACTTTCCGTGCCAGAACTCATGAAACGAGCATGTCACCGCTGTTTTGATGCCTCAAATGCAAATAAAGATAACTACTAATGTTTAAAGCACATTAATGTGATAAGTTGTTCAATGGCTCAATTCCAATGCAAGAATCGTCCATGTTACATCGCATCGAGTTTCTCGACCTGCAGGCCTTCGTCCAGGTCGCCGAGCTGGGCAGCTTTCACGAGGCGGCACAGCGGCTCCACCTGTCACAACCTGCGCTGTCGCGGCGCATCCAGAAGCTCGAGGAGGCGCTCGAAGTGACGTTGCTCGAGCGTACCACCCGGCGTACCTGGCTGACGGCGATCGGCACCGACTTCCTGCCGCGGGCCCGCCGGATGATCGACGACTATGAATCGTCTATCCTCGGCATCCGCGAACTGGCGACGCACCAGAAGGGCACCCTGACCATCGCCTGCCTGCCCACGGCGGCATTCTATTTCCTGCCCAGCGTGATCCGCCGGTTCAACGAGGCGTGGCCGGGGATCCGCATCCGGATTCTCGATGTCAGTGCCAACGAGGGCCTGGAACGGGTGGTCAACGGCGAGGCGGATTTCGGCATCAACATGATCAGCCCGCAGCTGCCCGAGGTCTCCTTCACGCCGCTGTTGCGTGACCCGTTCGTGCTGGCGCTGCGCTCCGATCACCCGCTGACTGCCAAGGAGACGATCACCTGGGCCGACCTGGAGGCGGTGAAGATGATCACCGTCAGCCGCGACAGCGGCAATCGCACCCTGCTGGACAACGTGCTGTCGTCGGAGGGCATTCGCCTCAACGGTTTCTACGAGGTCCAGCATCTTTCCACGTCGCTCGGGCTGGTGGAGTCCGGGCTGGGGGTCGCCATCCTGCCCCGGTTGACCATGCCGGGTGCCGACCATGACACGCTGTGCTCGCGTCCCCTGCCCGAACCGCGCATCGAGCGCACCATCGGCCTGATTCAGCGCAACGATCACCATCTCTCGAGTACCGCCGAGCTGTTCATCGAGACGCTGCTGGCGCTGTGGGGCGACGAAGTCGGGCCGGGGCACGGATGATCGGGCGGGGTACCCGGCAAATGCGCGTCGGTCGGCACGGTGGACGGAAGCCAGGTTGGGCAATGCGTCGCGACCGATTACACTGCGCGCTCATCTCTGTTATCGGACATCGTTCATGAGCCAGTTGCCTCCCTGCCCGCAGTGCGGATCGGAATTCACCTACCAGGATCAGGACCTGCTGATCTGCCCGGAATGCGCCCACGAGTGGGTCGCCGATGGGGCGGTCGAGACTGATGACGACACGCCGGTGGTCAGCGACGCCCACGGCAATCTCCTGCAGGACGGTGACACCATCACCGTGGTCAAGGACCTCAAGATCAAGGGGTCGTCGTCGGTCGTGAAGGTGGGCACCAAGGTCAAGAACATCCGCCTGGTGGACGGCGACCACAACATCGACTGCAAGATCGACGGCATCGGCGCGATGAAGCTCAAGTCGGAGTTCGTCAAGAAGGTATAACCCGCCGGGCGATGGGGCGCCCGGGCCGCTTCAGCGGCTTTCGCGGGCGGTCAGGTGCCGCGCGACCCAGCCACGCACTTCTCCATAGGGATAGCCCTCCAGCGCCGCGAAGCCCGGCAGCCGGCGCGCCTTGAGCCGGGTCAGGCGCGGCGTGGTCAGCCCGCACAGGAAGCGGGTGACGAGTTCGCGGCCCGCCGGATCGCCCTCGTCGGCGGCGCGCTCGATCAGCTCGCCGGCAAGCTCGGCGACATTCCGCTCGGCCAGGGGCTGCGGTGCCGGCGGTTCGGGCAGTCGCGCCACGCGCCCGGCGCACACCGAACAGTGGCCGCAGCGATGAGGCGCACGGTCGTCGCCGAAATGCTCGGCCAGGCGGCGGCTCAGGCAGGTCTCGCTCTCGAAGAATGCCAGCATGGCGTGGATGCGCGCGATCTCGGCGGCCTCCCTGGTGTGGAAGTCGGCGTGCAGCTCGGCGGTCAGCCGCGCGGGATCGATGTCGCTTTGCAGGACCTCGTAGACCTCGGTCATCTGGCGGGTCTCGAGGCGGATCCAGCCCTGGTCGTGGAAGTAGTCCAGGGCGGCGATCACCCGAGCGCGGCGGGTGTCCAGGCCGCGTTCCCGGCCCTCTCGATGCAGGGCCTCGAAGTCCAGCCGGCACCAGGTCCGGGCGCGCTCGGCGGTGGCGATGATGGCCGTCACGAAGTCGCGGCGCTCGCCGGCGAAGCGCGCCACCAGGTCCTCGGGCTCGATCCGGTACTGGAAGCGGTACTCGGCGAAGTAGGCATAGCGCGGGGCGATCACGCCGCGCATCTCGAGCTGCACCAGCAGCGTCTTGAGCGGCAGGGGGCGGATGTCGCTGCGCTGCGAGAGGCGGTTGAGGATCAGTTCCCAGTGATTGCCCTCGCGCTCGCCGAGGATCGCCTCGATCACCGTGCGGATGCCCGCCGGTTCCGGCGTGTCGCCGTAGACGAAGTTCTCCAGCACCCGCAGGTTGTCGCCGCCGGCCAGCACCAGGCAGTCGGAGGGCGCGCCGTCGCGGCCGGCACGGCCGATCTCCTGACTGTAGTTCTCCAGCGACTTGGGCGGGTCGAAGTGCACCACGTTGCGGATGTCGCGCTTGTCGATGCCCATGCCGAAGGCGATGGTGGCGACGATCACGCCGACGTCGCCGGCCATGAAGTCGCGCTGGAGGCGCTCGCGGGTCTCGGCGTCGAGGCCGGCGTGATAGGCGACGGCGTCGAGCCCGGCCTGGCGCAGGTAGCCGGCCACCCGCTCGGCGGTGTGCTGCAGGGTGACGTAGACGATGCTCGATTGCGGCGTGTCGCCTGCCAGTCGCGGGCGCAGCCAGTCGCGCAGATAGCGCAGCCTGGCCTCGGCGGCCAGCGGCTCGACCAGCAGGTTGAGATTGGGCCGATAGAAGCCGGTGGTGGTGACGTCGTCGTCGGCGATGGCGAAGCGCCGCGCCATGTCGTCGATCACCCGCGGCGTGGCGGTGGCGGTGAGCAGCAGCGTCTGGGGGATGGCGAACTCGCGCTGGTAGTCGGGCAGCTTGAGGTAGTCGGGGCGGAAGTTGTGCCCCCATTCGCTGATGCAGTGGGCCTCGTCGACCACCAGCAGCGAGACCGGCACCTTCCTGAGAAAGGTGCGAAAGCGTTCGTTCTTGAGGCGTTCCACCGAGATCATCAGGATGCGGATCTCGCCGCGCTTCACGCCCTCCATCACCGCCGCCGTCTGCTCGCGACTCTGGCCGGAGTCGATGCTCGCCGCGGGGATGCCGTGGCGCTCGAGAAACGCCAGCTGGTCCTGCATCAGCGCCAGCAGCGGCGAGACCACCAGCGTCAGGTGCGGCAGGTGCAACGCCGGCAGCTGGTAGCACAGCGACTTGCCGGAGCCGGTGGGGAAGATCGCCGCCGCCGAGCGCCCGGCCGTCACCGCCTCGATCACCGGTCGCTGGCCGGGGCGGAACTCGCTGTAGCCGAAGACGTTCTGCAGGGTCTGCTCGATCATGACCACTCCTGAAGGGGAAGGCGGCGGGGGCTATGCTGGGAACGGCATTCGTCACCCGAGGGGCTTCGATGACCGCTCGCCAGCCGCGCCCATTCTCGCACATCGTCGGCTTCGACGATTGTCCCTTCGCGCGCGACCATCGCGGCCTGGTGACCGTGATCGGTGCGGTGTACTCGGGCAGCCGACTGGCCGGCGTGGTCTCGGGGCGTGTCGAGCGCGACGGCCTCGACGCCACCCGCGAGCTGCTGCGCCTGACGGGCGGGACGCGCTTCGCCCCGCACCTGCAGCTGATCCTGCTGCAGGGCGTGGCGCTGGCCGGCTTCAACGTCGTCGATGCGGTGCGCCTGCATCGTCTCTCGGGGCTGCCGGTGCTGGTGGTCGCCCGTCATGCGCCGCGCCCCGAGGCGCTTCGCGAGGCCCTGCTTGCGCACATTCCCGGCGGTTCGCAAAAGTGGGCGCGCATCGCCCGGCTGGGGCCGATGGAACCGCTGGCCGGCGTGTACGTCCAGCGCCAGGGCCTGAGCCGTGACGAGGCCGAGCGGGTGATCCGCGCCACCGCGCTCGAGGGGCGGATTCCCGAGCCGCTGCGTGCCGCGCATCTGATCGCCGGCGGCATCGCCCGTGGCGAGAGTCGGGGGCGTACCTGAGCATCGCGGGTGGCTGTCGAGCCGACGCACTGGAGCGAAGCGTCGGGGCCTTCCTACACTCAAGCAAGGCTGCGTGATCCCGGAAATCCCGCTTTTGCCGCCGTGTGCGGCGAGGAGGTCGACCCATGGTGTTTTCGCCCCGGAGCGTCACCCTCGAGGCTGCCGGCGTCGAGTTGAAAGGGGACCTGATCGTTCCCGAGGGGGCCACCGGCATCGTGGTGTTCGCCCACGGCAGTGGCAGCAGCCGTTTCAGCACCCGCAACCGTCAGGTAGCCGAGTATCTCGCCTCGCAAGGCCTGGCCACGCTGCTCTTCGATCTGCTTACGCCGGACGAGAACGTCATCGACGAGCGCACCCGCGAGCTGCGTTTCGACATTCCGCTGATCGGGCGGCGCATGACCGGCGCGGTGGACTGGGTCGCCCAGGCCGAGGCGACCCGTGAACTCGCCATCGGCCTGTTCGGTGCCAGTACCGGCGCGGCGGCGGCACTGATCGCCGCCGCCGAACGCCCGCAGGCGGTGAAGGCGGTGGTCTCGCGCGGGGGCCGGGTGGATCTTGCCGACGAGGCGCTGGCGCGGGTCGTGGCACCCACGCTGTTGCTGGTCGGTGGGCGCGATCATCCGGTGATCAATCTCAACGAGCAGGCACGAGAGCGGATGACCGCCCCTTGCGAACTGATCACTGTGCACGGTGCCACCCACCTGTTCGAGGAGCCGGGCAAGCTCGAGGAAGTCCAGCGGCTGGCCGGGTTGTGGTTCCTCGAGCATCTCGATCCGCAGCGCGCGACGACGCTGCTTTGATGCAGGGCGCTACCCCAATGAGGCCAGTCGATTCCCGGATGCAGCGCTAGGAAGGAGCGCTCCTGAGCGTGTGGCTGGCGTATCGTTCGGCCAGCTTCGCGAAGGGCCGTGTCGTGGCCTGCGCGGCGGTTGGGGCTGGGCCTCGGCTGTCAGCTGTAAAGTGCGACTTATTATCATTGATCCCTGGAACACAGCCTTGATGGTCGATCAACCGGAGATAGAATGACCTTTCCAACCGAGAGCTAACCATCAAGGATGCCGCATGGCTCAGCTGTTACGAATCGTGATGATCCACGGTCATCTCGAGGGGGTGGTCGAACTGGATGTCGACGGCCACACCAACATCTGCGGCACCAATGCGTCGGGCAAGACGACCCTGCAGCGCCTGGTGCCGGTCTTTTACGGGGAGCTGCCCAACCGGGTGGTGCCCAAGACTCGGCGCAAGTTCGATGCCTTCTACCTGCCGCATCGCAACAGCTACCTGGTCTACGAATATCGCCGCGAGGAGGGCGACGTTTGCCAGGCGGTACTCACCCGCAAGAGCGAGGGCGGCGTGGAGTATCGCTTCGTCGGCGCGCCCTATCGCCCCGAGGACTACCTGGTCGAGACCGAAGCTGGGGTGGTCGCTATCGACTATGCCCAGTGGCATCAGGGGCTGCGCCGGCAGGGCACCCCGGTGTCGCAGAAGCTCGGCGCCACCTCGGAATATCGTGCGGTGATCCAGAACGATTTCACCCAGCACGGCAGCGGCGGGGGACGTCGCGAGGGTCTGAAACTGCGCCAGGTCGCCGCCCGCTTCAGCCTGGTGCGGCCCGGGCGGCGCATCCGCCACATGGAGAAGCTGGTCTCGGCGGTGCACGCCAAGGAGGGCAAGATGGACACCCTCAAGACCATGCTGGCGGCGATCTTCGAGGAAGACGGCGTCGAGCTGCCGATGACCCGCATCCGCAACACCAAGGCGCGGGAGTGGATCGCCCGCATGCGCCAGTCGATGCGCCTCGAGCCGCTGCAGAAGGCCCTGGCGGACCTGCAGCGCCAGGATCGCGAGATCGCCGCCCTGGAAGCCGGCCTGTGGCAGCTGCGTCCCCAGCTCGAGGCTGATCGTGCCCGGGCCGAGCGCGGCCGGGCCGATCTCGAAGCGCAGATCGGCGAGCGCCAGCGCGACTTCCAGGCCCGCGAGCAGGCCTACGAACAGGCGCGCCAGGACGTCAACGACCGCCTCAGCGAGATGGGCAGCGAGCTCGAGCAAACCCGCACCGAGCTTGATGATCTCCAGCGCCGCTTCGAGGCCTTCGAGGAGGCCGACATGCCCGGCCTGGAGCAGGACCTCAAGGCGCTGCCCCAGTGGCGCGAGCAGCAGCAGGGCCTGCGCGACCACCTCGAGTTCATGCAGCAGGCGGTGCAGGAGAGCAAGGTCCGTCTGGAAGCGCGTCTTGTCGAACTCGGTGATCAGCTCGAGCGCCGCCGCGACGAGCTCCAGGCCCGAATCGACGCCCTTGGCGAGGAGAAGGACGCCCGCCGCGAGAGTCAGCGCGAGGCCGAGAGTCGCCTCGACGCCGACTACCAGACCCGCCGCCAGGCGCTGGATAGCGACTACTGCGGGCGGCTCGAGCAGCTCACCGCGCGCCTCTCCGAGCTCAAGGCCGAGCTCGCCCACGGCACCCAGACCGAGGACGAGGCCCGCGAGGCCGAGCGGGCCCAGCTGCGCGTCGACGAGGCCCGCAGTGCCCAGGACGCCATTGCCGCCACCCTCGAGGCTCTGCGCGGCGAGCTCGACGGTCACAAGCGCGCCCGCGACGATGCCGAGCGCGAGCTCGACCGGGTCCGCCAGCAGCGCGCCCGGGCCGAGGCTCGCCTCGAGGCCTTGGAGGTGCAGCGCGATCCGGCCCAGGGCAGCCTGCGGCACTTCCTGCGCCATCACCGCCCCGGCTGGGAGCAGACCCTGGGCAAGGTGCTGGCGCCGGCGCTGCTCAAACGCCGCGACCTCGCCCCGCAGCTCAACGACGACGCCAGCGACGACCTCCACGGCCTGGCGCTCGACCTGGCCGCCATCGCGCTGCCGGACCATGCCCAGGACGAGGCCGGCCTGCAGGCCGAGATCGCCGCCGCCGAGCAGGCGCTGGGCGACGCACGGGCGGCGGAACAGGACGCCGAGAAGGCCCTCAGGACCGGGCACCAGAAGGTGCAGGAGGCCGACGCGCGTCTCGAGCGGGCCAGCGGCGAGAAGCGCCGCGCCGCCGAGGAGGTGGACTACGCCCTGCAGGCCCGCAGCCAGTGTCAGGTGCGTCATCAGCAGGCGCAGCAGGAACGTCAGGCGAGCCGCCGCCAAGCCCTCGAGGAGCAGGAGGCGGTGCAGCAGGCGCTGCGCGAGGAGCGCGACCAGGCGCTGGCGACGCTGGACGAGACCCACCGCGCCCAGCGCATGGAGCTTACCGCCGATCATCAGGGCCAGCTGGCCGGCGTCGATCGGCAGATCGAGCAGTATCGCCGCCAGCTCGGCGAGATCCGCGAAGACAATCGCCGCCAGCGCGAGGAGCTCGAGGCCGCCTTCGATCGTGAGCTGGCCGACCGCGGCGTCGACCCGGTCAAGGTCCGCGAGACACGGGCGAAGATCGAGGACCTGGGCCAGCGCATCCACGACACCGAGGCACGGCGCGACGAGCTCGACGCCTACGCCCGCTTCATGCGCCTTGACTGGGGCGAGCGCAAGCCGCGTCTGGTGGCGCGGGAAGCGGAGCTGAGCCAGGCCCAGCAGGCCGCCGAGCACGAGCGCAAGACGCTCAAGGACGCCTTCAACGCCGACCGGGCCGAGCATCGGTCGGCGGTGGGTGAAATCAAGACCCGCCGCGAGGCCGAGCAGGCGCTGATCGAGACCCTGGCGCCGCTGCTCGACACCCTGGAAGGACTGACCCTGGCGCCGGCCAGCGAGCCCCGCGGCGAGGCCCAGGGCGACGTCGACGAGCGCATCGAGCGCGCCCGCCATGCGCTCACCGAGCATGCCCGCGCGCTCGATGCACTGCGCCGAGGCTGCGAGAAGATCGAGGCCGACCTGATCAAGGGCGCCAGCGCCGACTTCCAGGATACCCTGGAGGCCGAGCGCGCCAAGCTCGAGGATACCGGTCCGCGCCGCCTGCTGGCGGTGCTCGCCGACATGCTGCAGCTGCTCGAGGGGCAACAGCAGCAGCTGCTGCAGGAAGGGCGCAATCTCGGCGACGATCTCGACAAGTTCTTCACCGTGTTCCGCGACCTCAACCGGCGCATCAACGCCCAGAGCCGGCGGCTCTCCGACGAGGTGGCCGACGACCTCAAGCTCGAGGGTATCGGCAAGGCCGAGGTGAAGATCCAGTCGACCATCGACGAGCTCGGCTTCTGGGAGCCGCTCAAGCGCTTCGCCCAGCGCTACCGTGAGTGGCGTGATGGCGGCCGCACGCTGCCGGACGATGACTACCTCGACGCCCTGGGCGACGTGGTGGAGCTGTTGCGCAGCGATCAGCAGTACAGCGTCGAGAGCCTGCTGCGCCTGGAGCTGCACCTCAACGAGGGCGGCGCGGACCTGGTGATCAAGAACGACCGCCAGCTGCTCGAGTCCTCCAGCCACGGCATGGCCTACCTGATCCTGTGCAAGTTCCTGCTGGCCTTTACCCGGCTGCTGCGCGGCCCGGCCGAGGTCGCCGTGCACTGGCCCATCGACGAGATCGGCACTCTGGCGTACCACAACGTCGAGAAGCTGTTCGACGCCTGCGACAACAACCGCATCCATATCGTCGGCGCCTTCCCCAATCCGGAGTCGGATGTGCTGATGCTGTTCCAGCACCGCTATCTGATCGACCGCGACGAGGCCGTGCCCAACAAGCGCCGGCTCAAGCGCATCGAGCCGCGCCTGAGCCGCCTGGCCCAGCGCCTGCAGGACCGCGAGAACGACCGTCAGGAGACATCGGCATGAGCGAGGACATGATGTCAGGGTATTCGATCGCAGAGCGGCCCATGGTGGAGCTGGGCCCGCTGCTCGAACGTCTGCTGGCCGGCGATTTCATCTGCGCGGTCAGTGACGACACGGCCTTCCGCCGCCTGCAGGACGAGGCGACCCGCGAGCGCCTCGACGCCTACCTGCGCCCGCTCAACCGTCGCCTGGCGAGCAACGAGGAGGGCAGCGTCTATTTTCTGGCCTGGCGTCATCTGGACGAGGGCGCCCGCGACCAGCTTTCCCGCCAGCTGGCGGAGACCGTCGGCAGCCTGCTGCCGATGCTCGAATGGCTGCAGCTGGTGCAGGAGGCGCTCGGCCGCGACGGCCCGGTGTCACCCGGGGGCGTGCTCAAGCCCGCCGACTTCAGCTCGCGCTGCGAGGACAACCAGGGGCTGCGCGAGCGCCTCGAGCGCCTGGCCACCGACCCGTTCTTCGGCTCCCAGAGCGAGCAGCTCGACGCCCAGATCAAGCAGGTCTTCAAGCGCCTGCGCGAGCGCGGCTACCTGAGCCAGCCCCACGCCGACCGCCAGTACTTCGTCGCCACCGCCAAGATCGACTACCTGATCGAGCTGGTGCGCTTCATCCGAGACGAGGAACAGCTGCCCGTCGACGACCAGGCCCCGGAGGCCCAGGAGCGGCTGCTGTGAGCGCGAGCGACGCCGACATCCTGGACAACCGCCTGCTCGGCACTGGCGCTGAGCGCCTGGCGTTGCTCGGCAAGCATGCCGAGGCGCTGATGGCCGGCTATGTGCGCGACGAGGTGCCGCTGGAGAACCTGAGCACCACCGCGCTGAACCGGCTGCTGTCGGCGCGCATCCTGTGGCGGCCCGACGAGCAGGCCGGGGTGAAGCTCTCGCCCAAGGTCCGCGAGCTGATCGCCGAGATGTTGGCTGACGAGACCCGCCGCCACGTCAACGCCGACGTGGCCGAGACCCTGGAGCTGATGCGCGGCCTGGTGCAGAGCTACCGCGAGGCCCGCGACGGCGCCGAGTACTGGCGCCAGGAACAGCAGCTGCTGCACCTGCGCCAGGCGGTGGACGACCTCGACGGCCGCTTCGCCGACGCCATCGACAGCCTGTGGCGTCGCCTCAACAGCGACTTCGGCTTCGTCAGCCGGCTGGCCGACAAGATCCGGGAGAACGACCGCGCCCAGAAGCAGATCGTGCGCCTGCTCGACGGCCTGGCGCTGATCGACTTCGACGAGCTGATCGACCTGGTGGGCGCCGACGGGGCGCTGCGCAAGCTGCTGGTCAGCCAGCTCCAGCATCGCCTGAGCCAGCACTACACCAGCCTGCGCGAGGTGCAGCGGCGGCTGATCGAGCTGATGGCGCGCTTCCGCCAGCAGCAGTCGCGCAGCCGCCTGGTGGCGGGCATGGCCGCCTTCCTGCGCGAGCATCCCGGCTTCGTGCCCGGCAACTACGCCCGGCGCAGCGAGGTGCCGGCACTGGTCAACCGTGCCGCGCCGCTGACCGCTGCCGGCGCGGTGGCGCTCGATCATGCCCCGGACGCCCGGGTCGTCACCGAGCTGCTCCATGACCTGCCACGGCCTACCGCGGCGCCGGAGCCCGTCGTCGCCGCCGTGGCCGTCGAGCGTCAGGAGGACTCGATGGTCACCGCCCGCCAGCAGGCGCTGAGGGAAGACGTCGAACGCTTCTATCTGTCGGTGGTCGAGGGTGACGGCGCGTCGCAGAGCGCGCTCGAGTATCTCGAGGCAGGCGAGCTCGAGTGGGGCGAGGAGATCTGGCTGTTCCAGGTGCTGGCCGAGTTCCAGGGCCTGCCCCGGCGCGAGCAGGCCGCCTTCCGGCTGCGCCAGCACGAGAGTCGGGCGGCCGCCTTCAACGACGTGCGGTTGATTCACGACGTCAGCCTCCAGCTTGCCCCCGCGCGACAGGGCAGCGCATGACCACGCTCTCGGAGGCGGCGCGGCGGGTGCTGCGCGATGCGGCGGACAAGCTGCGTCGCGCGCCTCACGTCGACAAGCCCCGCGGCGCTGCGGTCACGGAGATCGTCGCCTGGTGCCGGGCCTGGGACATCGAGCCCGGGGCGCGCCTGAATCGTGTCCGGCTGCGACTCGATCGCGAGCTGCTGGAGGGCATCGACGCCGAGCTCGAGGTACAGGGGCAGCCGCCGCTGGCGTCCGAGCTGAGCGGGCTGACCACCGCCGAGCAGGCCGAGCATGGCCATCAGGAAGCGAAGAGCGTGCGCGAGGCGCCGCGGGAATCGCGGGTGCTGGTCAGCCTGCCGGCCCGAGCGTCCTGGCCGGGCATCGCCGGCGGCGAGCGGGAGTGTCTGGATGTCGACTGGCATGCCATCACGCCTGCCGTCTTTGATGTGCTGTTGCAGGTCGAGAATCTCGACAGCTTTTACGCTTTCACGACCGAGATCCCGGCGCTGTCGGCGTATCAACGGCCGCTGATCGTCTATCGCGGCGATCGCCACTACGGTGGCGGCTTCGCCCGCCTGGCCGAGGCCTGGGCGGCGACCGGGCGGCCACATGGCTACGCCGGCGACTTCGACCTCAAGGGGCTCGATATCGCGTTGGCCAGCGGCGCGACCGAGCTGCTGTTGCCGTCGCTGGCATGGCTCAGGCACCACGCGACAACTGCTCATGTGCCGGAGGGCCAGGAGCCCTATCGGGAGCGGCTGCGGCGGCATCGCGCTACGCTGCCCGAGACCCACCCGCTGCGTGGCTATCTGGCGTTGCTGCTTGACGAGCAGCGCGGCCTGAAGCAGCAGTGGTTCTGTGAGCAACAGGAGTGGGTGCCGTTTTATTGATACCTTTTTGTGCGCGATATCTTTCAGCACAGAGACAGGTTTCTCGTTAGCGGCTGCAGGATCATCGAAAGGCAGCAAGCCGGCGTCGGTCGTGGCCGCCACGCTGGTCGGACAAGGCCTCGATAGGGATCAATGCTGATGACTGACGAGATGGCAGGGGGAGGGGAGTGAAATGACAGTCTATGGTCTGGGAGACAGCACGCTACAGGCGCTTGGCGGCGAAGCGGCGGTGATCGAACTGGTCGAGCGCTTCTATGCGGCGATGGAGCGCCTGCCCGGCCTGCCCGAGGCGCACACGATCCGCGCCTGGCACCCCGACGATCTCACTCAGTCGAAGGACAAGCTGGCGACCTTTCTGATCGGCTGGATGGGCGGACCCAGCCGCTACCGTGAGCGCTTCGGGCCGATTGCCATTCCTCGCGCTCACCACCACCTGCCGATCGGCCCCGCGGAGCGCGATGCGTGGCTGGCCTGCATGGCCACGGCCCTCGACGAGATGGCCGTGGAGCCGCAACTGCGTCGCTATCTACTGGAAAAGCTGCGCCATCCGGCGGAACTCTGTCGTAGCCACTGACGCAGCAGCGTAGCCATTGGCGAAGAAAACGTCGGCAAGGCGGTATGCGGTATTTCGTTAGCACACTAACATGTGATACGATGCTTCGCATGCAAACTAATGACCTGCCGAATGCCGATACCTCGCTGGGGATGCGCTTGGGGCACGTTCATCGCCTCTGGCGCACCGTCGTGGACCGCACCGTTGCCTCGTCGGGGTTGACCCAGCCGCGCTGGACGGCGCTGTTCATGCTGCGTCACCTGGGAGATGGCGCGACCCAGAAGCAGCTGGCCGACTCGCTGGGCATCGAACTGCCGTCACTGTCGCGGACGCTGGCCCAGATGGAGCGCCAGGGGCTGATCGAGCGGCGGACGCCGAGCGAGGATCGCCGCGTTCGTCAGGTCTTCTTCACGGCGGCGGGCCGCCGGGCGCTGGAGGAACTCGAGACGCGTGCCGACGAGGCGAGAGCCTTGCTGCTGGCAGGTCTGGAGCCGGCCGAGCGCGAGATCTTCCATCGTGTCCTGCGCCACATCGAGTCCAATGCGGCGCATTGGCTGTCCGGCCATTGAGTACCGCCGTTTCCCCACGCCCTTGTCGATCCATCTGTCAGAGAGAGAGCCATGACCCCGGAGCAGCGATTTGCCCGTTGGGTGCGTGCGGCGATTGTGCTGTTCGTCGTGCTGTTCGTCTATTTCGTGTTTGCCGATACCTACATGCCGGTCACGCCGCAGGCCCGCGTCCTGCGCGAGGTGACGCGGGTGGCGCCGCAGGTGAGCGGGCCGGTCGAGGCGGTCGCCGTCACCAACAATGCCGCGGTCAAACAGGGGCAGCTGCTGTTTCGCATCGACCCCGAGCCCTTCCGGATCGCCGTGGACAAGGCCCGGCTGGCGGTCGATCAGGCACGGCGTGAGAACGCCCAGCTGGATGCCGCCCTGGCCGAGGCGCGCGCCAACCTGGCCGAGCGCCGTGCCACGGCCGATGAACTGGCCGGCGAGCAGCAGCGGGTCGAGTCGCTGATCGCCCGCGGCAGCATCTCTCGTCAGCGCTACGACTCGGTTATGGCCGATGCGCGCGCCGCACGCTCGGCGGTGGCGGCCGCCGAGGCCAGGGTGCACTCGCTGGAGGTGCAGCGCGGCCGGCAGGGCGACGACAATCTGCGGGTGCGTCAGGCGCGCAATGCCCTGGCCGCCGCGACGCTCGACCTGCGGCGCACCCGCGTCACCGCTGCGCACGACGGCCGAGTCAGCAATCTTCAGCTGGACCCGGGGGACACGGTACACGCCGGCTCGCCGGTGCTGGTCAACATCGGTCGCAAGCTGGATATCATCGCCGACTTCCGCGAGAAGAGCCTGCGTCACGTCAAACCGGGGGATTCGGCCTGGATTGCGCTCGATGCCCGTCCGGGAGCGGTCTATCGGGCACGGGTGGTCTCCATTGATGCCGGGGTCCGCGACGGCCAGCTGGCGGCGGACGGCAATCTGGCATCGATTCCCGCCACTGATCGCTGGGTGCGGGACGCCCAGCGCATCCGTGTTCACCTGCGCCTCGATGCGCCTCTCGAGTCCCTGCCGCCCACCGGCGCGCGGGCCACGGTGCAGCTGGCCCCGCTCGACAGTGGCCTGAGCCGGGCGCTGGCCCGGGCGCAGATCACGCTGCTGAGCCTGCTCCACCATGTCTACTGAGGCGCCTCGCTGGCCGCTGCTGCGTGATGCCTGGCGGCTGCTGACCGGGCACCGCGACGGCGAGGGGCTCGATGAGAACGGGCTGCGCCAGTGCCTGAGAGTGGCCGGCGGCGGTGCCCTGGGCTTTCTGGTCAGCCAGCTGATGAACTGGAACTACGGGGTCTTCTTCACCGTGTTTCCGATGTTCCTGCTGGGGCTGGTGCCGGTGCTCAACGGCCATGTAGTGCGTCAGTTTCTGGGCAACGTGCTGGTCAACTGTGTCGAGGTCAGCCTGGTGGTGGGCCTGACCCGGCACATGCCGGTGGTGATGACGGGGCTGGTGTTTGCGCTGTTCTACACGCGTTTCCGGCTGATGGCTCGCGGTCCACTGTTTCTGTTCGGCGCCAACGGGGTGCTGACGCTGAGCATCCTG
Organism: Modicisalibacter sp.; assembly: GCF_055145905.1. Taxonomy (NCBI): domain Bacteria; kingdom Pseudomonadati; phylum Pseudomonadota; class Gammaproteobacteria; order Oceanospirillales; family Halomonadaceae; genus Modicisalibacter; species Modicisalibacter sp. The sequence continues at coordinate 95,032 of NZ_JBSREH010000053.1, forward strand.
TTCCACTTCGCCAGCTATCCGTCGATCGATCTGGCCGACCTGCTGACCTGCAATCTGGTGGCCAGTGTGCTGGCGGTAGCGATCGCGGCGCTGATGTATGTGGTGTTTCCGGATCGCGAACCCCGCCGGCCCCCGCCGCGCCCGTCCAAGTCGGCCGCCCGGATCCGCCACGAAACCCTGATCGGCGCCGTCACCGCCACGCTGTCGTTCGTGATCTTCCAGGTCTTCGACCTGCGTGACTCGCTGTCCGCGCAGATGGCGACGGTGCTGATCCTGTTCTCGCTGGGCTACCCGGGGGCACGCTTGTCGGCCCGCAAGCGTGCGGTGGGCACACTGCTCGGCTGCAACCTGGCCCTGGCGAGCCAATTGCTGCTCTACACTCAGGCCCAGCATTTTTTGCTGGTGCTGGTGGTCTACTGGCTGGGACTGATGGTGTTCGCTCGGGTGCATGTGCTCGAGGGCGCGGGTTCGGGGGTCGGGTTCGGTGGCTTGACGACGCTGGGCATCCTGTTCGGCCAGTCGTTGTCGCCCAATCAGGATCTGATCTACAGCGCCCTGTATCGTTTCTCGTCGATGAGTGTGGCGCTGGTGGCGACGCTGGTGCTCATGGCGCTGCTGGATCGTCTGCTGAATGTCTGGGCACCGACCCGGGCCATCGAGTAGTCGCAAGGCAGGGCGTCAGGCCCGAGCGCAGACCCGGTTGCGTCCGTCGTGCTTGGCGGCGTAGAGACGCTGGTCGGCACGTTCGATCAGGGTGTCGGCGGTATCGTCGGGCCGGTACTCGGCGACGCCCAGACTGGCCGTGATGCGGGTCGCGGGCAGGCCGAAGTCATGGGCGGCGATGGCATGGCGGAGCCGCTCGGCCAGGCGCTGCGCCGCGTCGGCGTCGGTCAGCGGCAGCAGGATGGCGATTTCCTCGCCGCCGAAGCGGGCAACGAGGTCTTCCTGTCGCAACAGGTCGCGGCACAACCGGCTCAGCACGCGCAACACCCGGTCGCCCTTGAGGTGCCCCCAGGTGTCGTTGATGTGCTTGAAGTGGTCCAGGTCGAGAAGAATCAGGGCCAGCGTGGTGTGATGGCGTCGGGCGCGGGAGAGTTCGCTGGCCAGGGCCTGCATCAGCCGACGCCGGTTGGCGAGTCCGGTCAGGGCGTCGGTATCCGAGAGTTTCTTGAGGCGGTGGGCCTTGGCGACCTGGTCGTTGATGTCGAACAGCACGCCGTGCCAGAGCGTGCCCTGCTGACTGCGCTCGGGCTGGGCTCGCAGGGTGATCCAGTGTGTGGCCTGGCCGTTGTCGTGAAGGCGCAGCTGGATGGACAGCCGAGAGAGACGTCGTGTCGATTTCTCGATGGCGGCGATGAGTCGCGGGCGATCTTCGAGGGCGATACGTTCCAGGACCGGTTGGGCGTCGTGCTGCAGTTCCCGGCGGTCCAGGCCATCGAGCAGCGGGGCGTCGCCGGCCAGGTAGGGCAGGCTCGTGCGGCCGTCCCTGTCGCGCTGGAACTGGAAGATCAAGCCGGGAATGCGCCGGGTCATGAGTTCGAGCCGGTGCAACAACCGGGCCTCGCGGCTCGCATCGAGCAGGGTGCCGATCAGCTCGCGTTCGCCACCGGTCCGGCGCGGCCGCGAAATCAGGGCCTGATTCTGTACCGTCAGGTAATGACCGTCCTCGTGGCGCAGCCGATAGCGCAGGGTACTGCGGCCCTGGTCGGCCTCGGTGACGCGTTCCAGCCAGGCAGCCACCTCGTCGCGGTCCTCCGGGTGCACGCGCGCGAGGAGGCCGAGGTCATGCAGCTGGTGGGCGTCGGGCAGGCCGAGCAGGGACTGGATGTTGCGGCTGAGATAGTGAAACGCCCAGGGGGCCGTGGGGGCGCAGGCGTAAAGCACGGCCGGGTTGGCCTCGAGCAGATGACGTAGCCGGCGGTGGGCGTTGGCGGCGCTGCGCCGTGCCTGGGCCAGGGCGGTGAGGTTGTGGACGAAGCCGATGAGACAGTCGTCGCTGTCCGGTTCGTGCGTCAGGGTCAGCAGCGTGGTACGCAGCCGCAGATACCGCCCCTGGAAGGGCAGCGTATGCTCGTAGGTGGCGGGAACCCGGTCACGCAGGCTGGTCGCGTAGTAGCGCTCCAGACGCATGCCGGCAATGTCGCCGAAGACCTCGCGGGGCGAACGGCCGGCGATCGACAGGCTTTCGAAGGCCTCGTTCATGGCCGGATTGCTGTAGCGATAGCGAAAATGCCCGGTTACCGCGTCGCGCTGGGCGATGAAGGCGCTGGTGGGCATGGGCTCGAGCAGTTGCCGGCTCAGGATCTCCAGAGTCTTCGGCAGCGGGCCGGTGGCCACGGCCGGTTCGGGCAGACGCCGAATCAGGCCCTGCCAGCCCGTGGGGGTGCAGGCAATCTGTTCCTCGAGTTGATGCCGGGCGCCAGCGATGACCAGCGTGTAGCGGCCACTGGCGTGGCCCTCCCGGGAGGCGGCGTCCAGCAGGGTCCGACGTGCGGTTTGCCACGGCGACTCGGCGGTGTCGTCGCCTGCGGGACGGTGAAGGCCAGCAAGGAATGCCGGCGTTTCCAGGCCCAGCAGGCGCTGCGGATCGCCTGCCAGCACAACCGGCTCGCCTCGCGGCATGGGGACGTGCCAGATCAGAAAGTCGAGGCTTTCCGCGGCATGGGCCAGCATGGCATCGAGGCAGGACATGGGGCGTCGACTCCCGGCGGTTTGTCGTGCGAGGCCTGTCGCTGATCGGCAACAAGGCCTGTACAAAACGCAACACTATACGCCCGAAACGAAACGCGCGTCATGCCTCAGATCATGTCAGCCCTGATCTCGAAACCATGTCAGTGATTTCCTACAGCCCCCTCTCAACGCGGGCTGTCTCAACGCGGGCTGTCTCAACGCGGGCTGTCATAGCGCCCCGGCCGCCCCTTGGAGAAGACCACCTGCCAGAGCTGGATATCCCGGGCACGGAAGGCACCGGCGCAGGCACCCAGATAGTAACGGAACATGCGGCGGGTCTTCTCGTTGTAGTTGTCGGCGATTTCGTGCCAGTGGGCGTCGAAGTTGTCGCGCCAGGCCATCAGCGTGCGGTCGTAGTCGGCACCGAAATTCTGCCAGTCTTCCATCAGCAGCCGCCCTTCGGTGGCCTGGGCGATGTGCTTGATCGAGGGCAGAATGCCGTTGGGGAAGATGTACTTGTGAATCCACGGATCGGCGCTGATCTCGGAGTTGTTGGAGCCGATGGTGTGCAGCACGAACAGGCCGTCGTCGGCCAGCAGCCGGTCCACGGTGTCGAAATAGGTCCGGTAGTTGCGGTGGCCGACATGCTCGAACATGCCGATCGAGACGATGCGGTCGAACCGGCCTTCCAGATCGCGATAGTCCTCGAGGATGATCTCGACCGGCAGGCCTTCGCAGCGCTTGCGGGCCAGTTCGGCCTGCTCCCGGGAGATGGTGATGCCGGTGACGTGGGCCCCGTAATGGCGTGCGGCATGCTCGGCGAAGCTGCCCCAGCCGCAGCCGATATCGAGCACTTTCATGCCCGGCTCGATGCCCAGCTTGCGGGCGGCGAGATCGAGTTTCGCCACCTGGGCCTCGTGCAGTGTCTCGGCGTCCTTCCAGTAGCCGCAGGAGTAGCACATGGTCGGATCGAGCATGCGTTCGAACAGGTCATTGCCCAGGTCGTAGTGCGCCTCGCCGACAATGTAGGCCCGCGCCTTGCTCTGCAGGTTGAAGAAGCCGGCCTGGAGCTTGTACATCAGGCGCTCGGAGGGGGTGTGCGCATGCTCGCCGAGACCGTGACGCAGCAGGCGATGGGTCATCTCGTCGATGCGCTCGCATTCCCACCAGCCTTCCATGTAGGACTCGCCGAGGCCGAGCGTGCCCTGGTGAAGAACTCGCGAGAAGAAGTCGGGATGGTGTACCTGAATGTCCCAGGGCGAGGTGCCGTTCAGCGCGACACCCGAGCCGTCGAGCAGGCTCTCGATGACGCGTCGGGCGCGGGTGTCGGGCAGTGCGATGGGGGCGATGCGAGTGTCACTGGTCATGCCGAACTCCGTTATCTGGGGCGCCGTTGCGCGATACGGTTTTCGGGCAAGGCAATCCTTGCCGCTGTACACAGCTCTCGTTTAGTTTGCTAATTGACTTGGCGACCTGCAAGAGGCTCAGTCTATGGTGGCAATAGCCTTGCTCAACAGCATAGACCACGAGCAATCAGTCATACGGATCGCGAAAGGAGTGAATCATGCAGGTCATTGTCGATTTCTGCCTGGTGCCGATGGGCGTCGGCGTTTCCGTATCCCGGCATGTCGCGGCGTGCCAGACGATCATCGAGGAGGCCGGCCTGGTGCATCGCATGCATGCCTACGGGACCAATATCGAGGGGCCGTGGGACGAGGTCTTCGCCGTGGTGAAGCGCTGCCATGAAGCCGTGCACGCCATGGGGGCACCCCGCATCAACACCACGCTCAAGGTCGGCACGCGTACCGATCGCGAGCAGAGCATGGATGACAAGGTGGCCAGCGTCGAAGACCTGCTTCGGCACTGAGGCGAGACGGGGGATGTCGTGCGGCTGTCTCGTTCAGGCATGCCGATGCCTTTCTGAGCACAGTGGCCTCCCTCGCGCCGGGGCTAGGCTGGTCGAGGTCGTCACCGTGGGTGCGGTGACAGGAACAACGACAAAGGACGCCAGCCATGAGTCAAGCCAACCGCGGGGTCGTCTATCAGGGCCCCGGTCATGTCGAGGTGCAGTCTCTCCCCTTTCCCGAGCTTGCCCTGGGTAATCGTCAGTGCCAGCACGGCGTGATCCTCAAGGTGCTCACCACCAACATCTGCGGCAGCGATCAGCACATGGTGCGGGGTCGCACCACGGCGCCACCGGGGCTGGTGCTGGGCCACGAGATCACCGGCGAGGTGGTCGAATGCGGTCGAGATGTCGAGTTCGTCAAGGTCGGCGATGTGGTTTCGGTCCCTTTCAACATCGCCTGTGGCCGCTGCCGCAACTGCAAGGAAGGCAACACCCACATCTGTCTCAACGTCAACCCGGCGCGGCCGGGCGCCGCCTACGGCTATGTCGACATGGGCGGCTGGGTCGGTGGCCAGACCGAGTACGTCATGGTGCCGTACGCCGACTTCAACCTGCTGCGCTTCCCCGACCGCGACCGGGCGATGGACAAGATCCGTGACCTGACGCTGCTGTCGGATATCTTTCCCACCGGCTATCACGGCTGCGTGACCGCGGGTGTGGGGCCGGGCAGCACGGTCTACATCGCCGGCGCCGGCCCGGTGGGGCTGGCCGCCGCCGCCTCGGCGCGTCTGCTGGGCGCCGCCTGCGTGATCGTCGGCGACATGAATCCGCAGCGGCTCGACCAGGCGCGCAGCTTCGGCTGCGAGACGCTCGATCTGCGTCAGGACACGCCGATGCCGGACATGCTGGAAGGGATCCTCGGCGAACGCGAGGTCGATTGTGCGGTGGATGCCGTGGGCTTCGAGGCGCGTTGCCACGGGCACAACCACAGTCACGAGCAGCCGGCCACCGTGCTCAATGCGATGATGGACGTGACCCGTGCCGGTGGGCAGGTGGGGATTCCGGGGCTGTATGTCACCGAAGATCCCGGTGCCGAGAGCCAGGACGCCCAGCACGGCAATCTGTCGATGCGCTTCGGGCTGGGCTGGGCCAAGGCGCATTCCTTCCATACGGGGCAGTGCCCGGTGATGCGCTACCATCGCCAGTTGATGCAGGCGATTCTCTTCGAGCGCATCGACATCGCCAAGGCCGTCAATGTTCAGGTCATTTCCCTGGACGAGGCGCCCCAGGGCTATGCCGACTTCGATGGCGGCGTGGCGAAGAAATTCGTCATCGACCCCCACGGCAGCCTGGCGGCATGATCGAGGGCCGGGGCGTCAAGGCGTCCCGGCTCACTGGGGGCTGGCGAAGGGGATCAGCCAGTGCCGGCACTGCGCCAGCAGGTGGTCGGTCAGTGCGTCCAGTACCTGGCCGCCGTGCCGCCAGTGGTGCCAGTAGAGCGGCACGTCGATATAGCAGCCGGGGTCCAGGTCCACCAGTGTGCCGCCCGCCAGTTCCCGGGTGACCTGTCGCTCGGGAATCAGTCCGTATCCCATACCCGCTTCGGCCAGCTGGATGAACCCTTCCGAGGAGGGGCACAGGTGGTGGGGGAAGGGTTCCCGAAAGCCCCGCATTTCCAGATAGCGGTGCTGCAACCGGTCGTCCGGACCGAAGACGATGGCGGGCGCCTCCCGCAGGGCTTCATGAGTCAGGCCGCGGGGGAAGTGGCGAGCGACATAGTTCGGGCTGGCCAGTGCCCGGTAGCGCATGTAGCCCAGCGGATGCTGGCGCGCTCCTTGAATCGGGCGCGGCGTGGCGCAGATACAGCCGGCGACTTCCCCATCCCTCATGCGCTTCAGGGCTACGTCCTGATCCTCCACCACCAGGTCGAGAAGTACGTCGTGCTGCCGGCAGAATGCGCCGGTGACCGGCGACCACCAGGTGGCCAGACTGTCGGCGTTGATCGCCAGACGCAGCCGTTGTTCCCGTTCGCCCAGGGCGGGAATCTGGTCGAGCAGGTCATGCTCGAGCAGGCGGACCTGCTGGACGTGATTGAGCAGCCGACGTCCCAGCGCCGTGGGGGCTAGCTTGGGCGTGCGAATCAGTACCGGTTGTCCCAGTCGGGCCTCGAGCAGCTTGATGCGCTGGGAAACGGCCGATTGGGTCAGGCCCAGATGCTTGGCGCCCCGCTCGAAGCCGGATTGGTCGATGACGGCGGCCAAGGCCTGGAGAAGTTTGTAGTCAAGCATCAGCCAGGTTAATCATCCATTCCTTGAATTAATTTCACTTATTGTAGCGTCAAACCTAACCTGTCGTCTTCCAGGGCCAGGGAGGCGACATCATGTGGGCATCCGCCCTTCAAGGGCTGGCGACCGGCGCCGGGCTGATCGTGGCCATCGGTGCGCAGAACGCCTTCGTGCTGGCGCAGGGGCTGCGGGGTCGCTCACCGTGGCGTGTCGCCGCGATCTGTACCGCTTGCGACGCACTGCTGATCGGTCTGGGCGGGTTGGGTCTCGGGCCGTTGATCGCCTCGCAGTCGCTGCTGGTGACGGCGGCGCGCTGGGGCGGGGCCGTATTCCTGATCTGGCAGGCGCTTCAGGCGTGGCGGCGTGCCGTGGCCCCCGCCGGCCTGGCTGCCGCACCGGCGGCATCGACGCGCCGTGGCGTGACGGCGGAGACCCTGGCCGTCACCCTGCTCAATCCTCACGTCTATCTCGACACCGTGGTGATGCTGGGTGCCATCGGTGCCGTCCAGGCCAGCCCGACGGGCTTCTATGCTGGCGCCATGAGTGCGTCGGGGCTGTGGTTCTTCGGTCTGGTGACGGCGGCCGGCTGGCTGGCACCGCGGCTGGCGCACCCTGGCGTGTGGCGCGCCATCGATGCCGTGATAGGGGCCTTTCTGCTGGTGATGGCGGTGCAGCTGGTGACCTGAGTGTCAATTTTTCGTTACGCCTTGTCAGGGTTTCCGTCCGCTTTCGGGAGCCGCTGACGTGGGCCGGTAGGGCTGTCAGCTTTTCTTGACGAGCCAGGTGGTCATGGGGGAGCCGCGGGGCCCGTGGTGGCGCCAAATCGCCATTCTCGACGACGGGGCAGAGGCCTAGGCTTGGGGCCATTCGCCGTCCGTCGACGGCGCCGCTCCCCAGCCACGACGTCAACAAGGAGAAGGCTCATGACCGCACCGGCCAGCATTTCCCCCCGTGAAACCCAGGGCAACCCGATCGGCACCGATGGTTTTGCATTCGTCGAGTTTACTGCGCCGAGTGCCGAGGAGCGCGAGGGCCTGCGTCAATTGTTTCGCCAGCTCGGCTTTACCGAAACCCGCCAGCACCGTTCCAAGCAGGTGACCCTGTTCCAGCAGGAGGGCATCAACTTCGTGCTCAACGCCGAGCCGAACAGCCATGCTTCCGCCTTTGCCGAAGCGCATGGCCCCAGCGCCTGCGCCATGGCCTGGAAGGTGGCGGATGCCCGCCAGGCCTTCGAGCACGCCGTGGCGAAGGGTGCCGAGCCGGTGGATAATCCGGTCGGTCCCGGGGAAGCCGGTATTCCGGCCGTCAAGGGAATCGGCGGCTCGCTGCTTTATTTCGTCGACGACAAGCGGGATGCCGAGGGGCGCAGCATCTACGAGATCGACTTCGAACCCATTGCCGGCGCCGAGAAGAACGCCCGCAGCGTGGGCCTGAAGATGCTCGACCATCTGACCCACAACGTCGATCGTGGCCAGATGGACGTCTGGGCCAACTTCTACACGGCCATTGCCAACTTCCGCGAGATTCGCTACTTCGACATCGAAGGCAAGATGACCGGCTTGCACTCGCGCGCCATGACCGCACCCTGCGGCAAGATGCACATTCCCATCAACGAGTCCGCCGATGACAACTCGCAGATCGCTGAATTCCTGCGCGAGTACAACGGGGAAGGCATCCAGCATCTGGCCCTGGCGACCGATGACATCTACGCCACGGTCAAGGCGCTGCGCGACAACGGCATTCGCTTCATGACCACGCCGGCGACCTACTACGAGAAGGTCGACCAGCGCGTGCCCAACCACGATGAGAATCTGGAGGATTTGAAGGCGCTCAACCTGCTGATCGATGGTGCGCCGGAAGAGGGGATCCTGCTGCAGATCTTCACCGATACCGTCATTGGTCCGATCTTCTTCGAGATCATTCAGCGCAAGGGCAACAAGGGCTTCGGCGAGGGCAACTTCAAGGCGCTCTTCGAGTCCATCGAGGAAGACCAAATCCGCCGCGGCGTACTCAAGGCCGATTAAACACCGCTGTCACCGACGAGCGAGGGTCGGCGCCTTCGGAAGGCCGGCCCGATAGCATTGCCCCGGCAGGATGTCGGGGCAAATTCTTTCCGTCACGAGATGCCCGGGGACGATCAGGGTCACAGGCCGTATTCGCCGGGATCTTCACCCTGCTCGCGCAGAAAGGCAGCAATCAGATCCTCCTCGCCGTCGTGATCCGAGCCATGACGGTAGGCGAATTCGATCAACTGTTCCTCCTCGAAGCCGTCGTACCAGGCCATGTCCTTGTAATCGCTGGCGGCGTACCAGTCACTGGCTGCTTCGTAACTGTCGAACAGCGGCATGAGCCTTTCCTCCTCGATAGCCTGCTGTCAACGTAGCCACCACGACACCGGGCCGCAAGGCGACCCTGGGCGGTCAGGTGCCGAGCAATTGCCAGCGGGCCTGGATACGGCCCCGTAGCCGGAAGGGAAGAGCATCGAGCGGGGCGGTTTCGAGTGCATCGTGCTCCCCGCCGATCTGCAGATCACCGTCGGGCAGGCGCTCGAGGCGGCGGATGGCCAGTCGATCCGGATAGGTCACCAGGTACAGGTCATCCTCCTGAAAGGCATTGACCGGACGGACGGCTGCCAGGTCGCCGCTGTCGAGGAAGTCGAAACGTTCGCCCGGTCCCGGGGTGACCAGATAGCAGTTCTTGTCGACGCGGGCCAGGGGCAGATCCCCCAGCAGCGATACCAGCGAGGTGTCACGGCGCTCCCACGGGACCGGTTCGCGAGCAATGAGTTGCAGAATGCCGGTGACCGCGGGGGGAGCCGGGGTGTCCTCGAGGAGATCTCCCAGCGTGCAGTCAAGGGCGTCGGCCAGGGCCAGCAGGCGCTCGTGGCCGATTTGTCGGATGGTGCCCGACTCCCAGTAGGAAATGGTCACATCAGAAACACCGACTCGCCGGGCGAGGGCGGCCTTGCTCAGGTTTGCCTTCAGTCTCAGCGCTTTTATTCGGGAACCCAACGCATCCATCGATTGCATCTCGCCGTAACGTGAACGCCTAGCATAGCCAGTCGCCACCGAAGTATGTTTCGGGTTGATAAAGCTCACTTTGTTGAGGAATTACCGGATGCTGCGGGCGATAACTTCCGTAAAAAAGTGTGATTTTACGTCATCCATTTATGCGGGAATTCGGTGCCAGGTGTGCGGCGAGGGGCCCGTATTCAGGCAAACTGAAAGAGGGCGTCGGCGTGACTTGGGCGAACGTTACCGGATGGGCCATGTCGCTGGACAACGATGACTCCGTTATACCCCTGCCACCGGCGGGGTGGGTAGTGTGGGTAAATGGCGACACTTGCAACCGGGAGGGGCGCACAAAGAAAAATGCGCCGAGTGCTCGGTCGAGCAGACTCTGGCGCACAAGAGATGATGCACTGAAGGCTCCGTCGACGCCGCGGCGGGCGAGGACAGTGCTTCAACGGGGATGCCGTCGAAGTGCTGGCAGTATAGGCAGTCGTACTTTGCGGAATAAGTGGGTACAATTGAAATCCAGTGTTTCTATTATGGAAACAAAGTCATCTCATTGCGCGACCGCGAGGTACTGTTCCTTGGCCACGCTGGATGCACTCAAGGTCTTTGTCGAAGTCGTGCGCGCCGGCAGCTTCACCGCCGCGGCGCGCCGGCTGGGGATTTCCAAGTCGCTCGCTTCCAAGCGTATTGCCGCGCTGGAGGAGGAGCTGGGCGTCAGCCTGTTGAACCGATCCACTCGTTCGCTGCACCTGACCGAGGCGGGGCAGATCTATTACGAGCACGGGCTGCGGATTCGCGAGGAGCTGGCGGCTGCCGAGGCGCAGGTGCAGTCGGTGACGGCGCGGCCCCGCGGCCAGCTCAAGGTCAGCGCGCAGGTGAGCTTCGGCTTCATGTATCTGGCCCCGCCGACCACCGCCTTCATGCGTCGCTATCCGGATGTGGCGGTAGAGATCCTGCTCGAGGACCAGCGTTTCGAGCCGATCGACGATTCCGTGGACCTGGCGATCCGCATGGGCCCCTTGCCGGCGTCGAGTCTGGTGTCGCGCCCGCTCTGCAAGGTGGTCTACGGTCTTTATGCGGCGCCCGACTATCTGGCCCGGGCGGAGCGTCCGCAGCATCCCCGGGACATCGAGTCCCACGACAGCGTCTTTTACGGCAACTACGACCTGGGCGCCCACTGGCGCTTTTCGCTCAACGGTCAGCCGCTGGACATCGAGCCCAGCTCTCGACTGGTGATCAATAACCTGCTGGGCGTGGTCGAGGCGGCCAAGGCGGGCTTCGGGCTGGCCTACCTGCCGACCTTCGCCGCCCAGTCCGCCGTGGCCGAGGGGGAACTGGTGCCGCTGCTGCAGCCCTACTGGAATGAGCACGGCAGCATGCTGGTGCTGTTCCGCTCCCGCAAGTACCTGCCGGACAAGACACGTGCCTACCTGGATTTCATTACCGACTGGTTCCGCGAGCGTCTGGTCCTGTAGTCGTCTACCAGGCGATGGGCTCGCCGGCCCAGTCCCAGAAGGTGCCGGTCTCCTCCGGGCGACGTGCGTTCATGACGGCGAACAGGCGCTCGGCGACGAAGGCGGGCGTGAACAGCTTGCCCTCGGGCACGCGGGACTGGAAGGGGCGCGACAGTGCGGTGTCGGTCGTGCCAGGGTGAAGGCAGAGCACGATGGAGCGCCGGTTGTAACGGGCCAGCTCGATGGCGGCGGTACGCATCAGCATGTTGTGGGCGGCCTTGCTGGCCCGGTAGCCGTACCAGCCGCCGAGCCGGTTGTCGTCGATCGACCCGACCCGTGCCGACAGGCTGGCAATAATCACCGGATGGCGCCCCTTGAGTGACGCATGCAGTGCCTGGATCAGCAGGGCCGGCGTTGTGGCGTTCACCTGGAACAGGTGCGCCAGCGTGTCGGCGTCCAGCTCCTCGAGGCGCTTTTCCGGCCGCAGGCCCCGGGGGGTGTCGTGCAGCAGGCCGATGGCGTTGAACAGCAGGTGTACCGGGGCGCCGTCCAGGCGAGCGGTGAGCGCTTTGCGGCCCGCCTGGCTGGAAAGATCCGCTGTCAGGCTCTCCAGACGGGGATCCGGGTGCTCGATGGGGCGACGAGACACGGCCAGCACTCGGCCCGGGCGATCGCTGGCCAGCAGGTGGTCCAGCACGGCGCGACCGATACCGCCGCCGGCACCGGTTACCACGGCGGTAAAGTCACTCGGCAAGGCTTCCAGCATGAGCGTCTCCTGAGCAAGGGGAGGGAACGAGCGGGAGCATCGGCTATCGGCTGATGATGGCGCCTCGGGTGCGTATAATGCCGCCCATCCTGCAAGCCAATGGACGCACGTCATGACTACTGTTCGTACCCGTATCGCGCCGTCACCGACCGGTGACCCGCATGTGGGCACCGCCTACATCGCGCTGTTCAATCTCTGTTTCGCTCGCCAGCACGGCGGTCAGTTCATTCTGCGCATCGAGGATACCGATCGCCAGCGCTCCACGGCTGAATCCGAACAGATGATCCTCGATTCCCTGCGCTGGCTGGGGCTCGACTGGGATGAAGGACCGGACGTGGGCGGGCCGCACGGTCCCTATCGTCAGAGCGAGCGCGGTGACATTTACGCCGAGTATGCCCGTCAGCTGATCGAGGCCGGGCATGCCTTCCGCTGTTACCGCACCAGCGAAGAGCTCGATGAGCTGCGTGAGACGCGCAAGGCTGAAGGGCTCCATCTCGCGCTCAAGCCGGGGGATCTGGCCCTGTCCGAGGCCGAGCAGCAGCGGCGCGAGGCGGAAGGTTGGCCCTACGTGGTGCGCATGAAGGTGCCGGCGGAAGGTACCTGTGTCGTCAACGACATGCTGCGCGGCGAGATCGAGGTGGACTGGGCCCAGGTCGATGCCCAGATTCTGCTCAAGTCCGACGGCATGCCGACCTATCACCTGGCCAATGTGGTCGACGACCACCTGATGGGCATCACGCATGTGCTGCGTGGCGAGGAATGGATCAATTCGGCCCCCAAGCACAAGCTGCTCTACGAGTACTTCGGCTGGGAGATGCCGGTGCTGTGTCACATGCCGTTGCTGCGCAACCCCGACAAGTCGAAGCTCTCCAAGCGCAAGAACCCCACCTCGATCAACTACTATCGGCGAATGGGGTTCCTGCCGCAGGCGGTGACCAACTACCTCGGCCGCATGGGCTGGTCGATGCCGGACGATCGCGAGAAGTTCACCCTCGACGAGATGATGGCGCACTTCGATATCCAGCGCGTGTCGCTGGGTGGTCCGGTCTTCGACCTGCAGAAGCTGACCTGGCTCAACGGGGTCTATATCCGCGAGGATCTCGACGACGCGGCGCTGCTGGAGGCGCTGCGCGAGTGGGCCTTCAACGAGCCGTATGTCGGTCAGATCCTGCCGCAGGTACGCCCGCGTATCGAGACGCTGTCCGATGTGGCGCCGCTGGCCGGGCATTTCTTTGCCGGGGTGGTGCACCTCGACGAGCAGAGCTTTGCCGACGTCAAGCTCGAACGTGAAACCCTGCTCAAGCTGCTGCAGTTCCTGGTCTGGCGTCTGGAAGGGGTGACCCGCTGGGAAAAGGAAAGCCTGCTGGCCGAGGTCAAGTCGCTCAGTGCCGCCTTCGACCTGAAGATGAAGGCCTTCCTGGCGCCGGTGTTCATCGCCATTACCGGTTCGGCGACCTCGACCTCGGTAATGGACGCCATGGCGATTCTCGGCTCCGACATGACCCGGGCACGTCTGCGCCATGCCATCACCGTGCTGGGCGGTGTGTCCAAGAAGCAGGCCAAGCGCTTCGAGAAGGAGTATCGGGACCTGTAGTCGGATGCGGATCCCCGAGGCAGGGGCGCAGACCCCTGCCTTGTTTTCCCGGTGAAATTCGTTGTTGACCAAGGCCGCGAGAATCCGTAATATACGCCTCGTTCTCACGGGCAACGCCGATACGGGGCCTTAGCTCAGCTGGGAGAGCGCGACACTGGCAGTGTCGAGGTCACCGGTTCGATCCCGGTAGGCTCCACCAAGTTGCACGTTGTGAACCTGCTTGAAGGCATCTCCGCGTCCCATTCGTCTAGTGGTCCAGGACACCGCCCTTTCACGGCGGTAACAGGGGTTCGAACCCCCTATGGGACGCCACTTCCTCCCTCGCTGTTTCTTGCAATCCAGTCGCTCGTTTTCAGCCGGCCGTTCGATCCGTTCTTCGCCTGGTATCCCGGAATTTTCCGGTTTCGTCCCGTTTTTCGTATTGACTTTTCCCCACGAATTTTCGATGGCTCGCGGCTTGTGCACAAGTCAGCGCGGCATCCATGTTCTTGACCGCCTCTTTATTAAAAATCAATTAAATCAATGGTTTATGCTTGGTTAAAATTTGACCGATTTGTTGCCAGGCCGCTTGTCATGGCGATTCTGCGACCTTTTCGAAAGCTTATAAACAGGGTTGTCCACAGAATGTGTGGAAAAGGGGCGGGCAGGCCCGATCCTGCGCGATCGGGCCGTTCGGTCAGTCGTGCTGCAGACGCTTGAGCAGGGCGGACGTGTCCCAGCGGCCGCCGCCCATGGCCTGGACATCGCCATAGAACTGGTCCACCAAGGCTGCCACCGGCAGGCGGGCGCCGAGCTTGCGAGCTTCTTCCAGGCAGATGCCCAGATCCTTGCGCATCCAGTCGACAGCGAAGCCGTGATCGTACTGATCGGCGATCATGGTCCGGTGGCGGTTTTCCATCTGCCATGAGCCGGCGGCCCCCTGGGCGATCACCTCGATGACGCGGTGACTGTCGAGTCCGGCCTTCTCGGCGAAGTGCAGGCCTTCGGCCAGACTCTGCACCAGCCCGGCGATGCAGATCTGGTTGACCATCTTGGTCATCTGGCCCGCTCCGACGGCGCCCATCAGGGTAACCGCGCGTCCGTAGTGGGCGAGTGCCGGGCGGGCATGCTGGAAGGCGTGCTCCTCGCCGCCGCACATGATGGTCAGTACGCCGTTCACTGCGCCCTGCTGGCCACCGGATACCGGGGCATCGATGAAGTGGGCGCCACGTTCGCGGCAGGCGTGATCGAGTTCTTCGGCGAGCTCGGCCGAAGCGGTGGTGTGGTCGACCAGGATGGCGCCGGCCTGCATGCCGGTCAGCGCTCCTTCGGGGCCGGTGGTGACCTCGCGCACGTCGTCATCGTTGCCGACGCAGACGAGGATCAGGTCGGCACTGTGTGCCGCCTCGGCGGGCGTTTCGTGCCAACTGCCGCCATGCTCATCGACCCACTGGCGGGCCTTCTCGCTGGTGCGGTTGTAGACGCGCATCTCGATGCCGGCGCGGGCCAGGTGGCCGGCCATGGGATAGCCCATGACGCCCAGGCCGATAAAGGCGGCGGTTCGGATTGTCTGGCTCATGGAAGGGTACCTCGCAGGGAAGTTGTCTCATGCCGGGACCAGCATAGGTGAATGCCGGTCGGCGGGGCCTGACGAGAAAGGCCGCCTTGCGGCGGCCTTTGAGTGGTCCTGCTTACTTCGCGCCCGGGTAGTCGCGCTTGGTGTAGCCGGTGTAGAGCTGGCGCGGACGCCCGATGCGATAGCCGCTGCTGATCATCTCGTTCCAGTGCGAGATCCAGCCGATGGTGCGGGCCACGGCGAAGATGACCGTGAACATGTTGGTCGGAATGCCGATCGCCTTGAGGATGATGCCGGAGTAGAAATCGACGTTGGGGTAGAGCTTGCGCTCGATGAAGTAGTCGTCCTCCAGGGCGATCTGCTCCAGGCGCTTGGCGATCTTGAGCTGCGGGTCGTCGGCCATGCCCAGCTCGCTCAGTACCTCGTCGCAGGTCTCCTTCATGACCTTGGCGCGCGGGTCGAAGTTGCGATAGACGCGGTGACCGAAGCCCATCAGGCGGAACGGGTCGTCCTTGTCCTTGGCGCGGTCGACGAAACGCTGGATGTTTTCCTCGGATTCATCGCCGATCTCGTCGAGCATGTTCAGCACGGCCTCGTTGGCGCCGCCGTGTGCCGGCCCCCACAGGGCGGCGATGCCGGCACTGATGCAGGCGAACGGGTTGGCGCCGGTGGAGCCGGCCAGGCGAACCGTGGAGGTCGAGGCATTCTGCTCGTGGTCGGCATGGAGCATGAAGATGCGGTCCATGGCCTTGGCGAACACCGGGTTGATCTTGTACTCCTCGCAGGGGTTGCCGAACATCATGTAGAGGAAGTTTTCGGCGTAGTTGAGATCGTTGCGAGGATAGTTGAACGGCTGGCCGACGTTGTACTTGTAGCACATCGCCGCCAGGGTCGGCATCTTGGCGATCAGGCGGATGGCGCTGACGCGGCGTTCCCCTTCCTTGGTGATGTCCAGATTGTCGTGGTAGAAGGCTGCCAGTCCACCGACCACGCCGCACAGGATGGCCATGGGGTGGGCGTCGCGACGGAAACCCTTGAAGAAGTTGGCCAGTTGCTCATGGACCATCGTGTGGTTGCGGATGGTCTTTTCGAACTGGGTGTATTCCTCGTCGCTGGGCAGCTCGCCGAAGAGCAGAAGATAAGAAAGCTCGACGAAGTTGGAGTTGTTCGCCAGCTGGTCGATGGGGTAGCCGCGATGCAGCAGCACGCCCTCGGCGCCGTCGATGTAGGTGATGCCGGATTCGGTGGCGGCGGTGGCGACGAAGCCCGGGTCGTAGGTGAAGAGGCCTTCGGCGGTAAGACCACGGACATCGATGACGTCGGGTCCGACAGTGCCTGAGTAGACCGGTAAGTCGAGAGGCTTCTCCAGCCCGTCCACTGTCAACTGCGCTTTCCTGTCAGCCATGATGGCCTCCTCTTTATCTCAATACCTAACGTAACTCTTTGTCTTGCCTGCAAACGGACATCAAAGGTTCGCCCACTATAGAAGCGTCCCGAGTATTGTCAATTCACCGATGGTGGCCGATGCGGCGATGCAGCAGAGGCTGGGGCGGCTTCAGAGGCTGGCTCGAGGCCGGTGTCATGCTGCCCGGCAGCAAGGTTACCTTGTTACCAAGGGTAACACCAAGGTCGCAATCCGGCGGTAACGATTTGTCATGCCAGTGGCCAGTCCCTATAATCCTTATCCGCGCGACTGGCGGGAAGCGGTGACTGGTACCACCTGACTTGGCCAACCATCGCTCTTCCTCAAACCACCGCCCGCTCGACCGAGCCCGATCGGAGTCCTGGAGCGGGCCAAGAGAGTGTGTAGAGAGCCGTGAATAGCAAAAGACCCGTAAACCTCGACCTTTCCACGATAACGTTCCCACTCCCAGCCCTGACCTCCATTGCCCACCGTATCACCGGCGTCATTCTGTTCGTTGGCCTGATCTTCGTCTTCTGGGCACTCGACGCGTCGCTGTCTTCGCCCGAAGGCTTCGAGGCGGTCCGGGGCGCCCTCGAGCACAACTTCCTGGCCAAGCTCGTGGCCTGGGGGCTGCTCTCGGCACTGGCCTACCATTTCGTTGCAGGCATCAAGCACCTGCTGATGGATGCCGGTTACGGTGTCGATCTCGAAAACGCCTATAAGAAGTCGCAAGTCACCGTGGTGGCGAGCGCCGTTCTCGTGGTACTGGCAGGAGTCTGGGTATGGTAACCAACATCACCAATTTCGGTCGCAGTGGCCTGTCGGACTGGCTGATCCAGCGTGTTTCGGCGGTGGTTCTGGCGCTTTATGCGGTCTTCATGGTCGGCTATCTGCTGTTCCATCCTGACCTGGATTACGCCACCTGGAACGGCCTGTTCGCGCAGACCTGGATGCGTATCTTCTCCCTGCTGGCCTTCGTCTCGCTGGCGGCCCATGCCTGGATCGGCCTGTGGACCGTGGTCACCGACTACATCAAGCCGACCGGCATTCGTTTCACCGTCCAAATCGCCATCATCCTCGCCATCTTCATCTTCCTGGTGTGGGGCGTACAAGTCTTGTGGGGAGCCTGATCCATGTCCAATATGCGTAGCCTGACGTTCGACGCAATCATCATCGGCGGTGGTGGCTCCGGCCTGCGTGCCGCGCTCGAGCTGGCCAAGTCCGGCAAGAAGACCGCGGTGATCACCAAGGTCTTCCCGACCCGTTCGCACACGGTCTCGGCCCAGGGCGGCATCACCTGTGCCATCGCCTCCGCGGATCCCAACGACGACTGGCGCTGGCACATGTACGACACCGTCAAGGGCGGTGACTACATCACCGACCAGGATGCTGCCGAGTACATGTGTTCCGAAGGTCCGAAGGCGGTCTTCGAGCTCGAGCACATGGGGCTGCCG
Organism: Modicisalibacter sp.; assembly: GCF_055145905.1. Lineage (NCBI taxonomy): Bacteria > Pseudomonadati > Pseudomonadota > Gammaproteobacteria > Oceanospirillales > Halomonadaceae > Modicisalibacter > Modicisalibacter sp. The sequence continues at coordinate 113,078 of NZ_JBSREH010000053.1, forward strand.
TTCTCGCGCTTCGACAACGGCCGCATCTACCAGCGCCCGTTCGGCGGCCAGTCCAAGGAGTTCGGCAAGGGCGGCCAGGCGGCCCGTACCTGCGCCGCGGCCGACCGTACCGGTCACGCGCTGCTGCATACGCTGTATCAGAATAACCTGAAGAACAACACCGTGTTCCTCAACGAATGGTACGCGGTGGATCTGGTCAAGAACGCCAGTGGCGATGTGGTCGGCTGTATCGCCCTGTGCATCGAGACCGGTGAAGTGGTGCACATCAAGTCCAAGGCCACCGTGCTGGCGACCGGCGGTTCCGGTCGTATCTACGCGTCCACCACCAACGCCCTGATCAACACCGGTGACGGCATCGGCATGGCGCTCCGGGCCGGCTTCTCCGTGCAGGACATGGAGATGTGGCAGTTCCACCCGACTGGCATCTACGGCGCCGGCGTGCTGGTGACCGAGGGCTGTCGCGGCGAAGGCGGCTACCTGATCAACAAGGACGGCGAGCGCTTCATGGAGCGCTATGCGCCGAACGCCAAGGACCTGGCCGGTCGTGACGTGGTCGCGCGTTCCATGGTCATGGAGATCCTCGAAGGACGTGGCTGCGGCGAGAACGGCGATCACGTGCTGCTCAAGCTCGACCATCTGGGCGAGGACGTCCTCAGCAAGCGCCTGCCGGGTATCGTCGAGCTGGCCAAGACCTTCGCTCACGTCGACCCGGTCAAGGAGCCGATCCCGGTCGTGCCGACCTGCCACTACATGATGGGCGGTCTGGCGACGAACGTGAACGGCCAGGTCATCGTCCAGGACGGCGACGGCAACGATCAGATCGTCAACGGCCTCTTCGCCTGCGGTGAAGCGGCCTGTGTCTCGGTGCACGGTGCCAACCGACTGGGCGGTAACTCGCTGCTCGACTTGGTGGTGTTCGGTCGCGCCGCCGGCATGTACATCGAAAGCGCGCTGAACGAAGGGGTGGAGTACCTGGACGCGGCCGAATCCGACGTCGAGCAGGCCCTGTCCCGCCTGAATCGCTGGAACGAGTCGAACGGTGGCGAGTCCGTGCCGGAGCTGCGTGCCGAGCTGCAGGAAACCATGCAGAAGTCGTTCGGCGTGTTCCGCCAGGAAGACCACATGCAGGAAGGCGTCAAGAAGGTGGCCGAGCTGCGCGAGCGCATCGCCAACGCGCACCTGGGCGACAAGTCCAACGCCTTCAACACGGCCCGCATCGAGGCGCTCGAGCTCGACAACCTGCTCGAGGTGGCCGAGGCGACCGCCATCTCGGCGCTGGAGCGCAAGGAGAGCCGCGGTGCGCATTCCCGCTACGACTATCCGGACCGCGACGACGTCAACTGGCTGAAGCACTCCATGTACTTCCCGGTCGAGAAGAAGCTGGGCAAGCGTGACGTGAACTTCCAGCCCAAGACCCTCGACACCTTCGAGCCGAAAGTCCGGACTTACTAAGGGGAGCACCGATGTCCATGCTTCAGGTATCCATATACCGCTACAACCCGGAAACCGACTCCGCACCGTACATGCAGGAGTTCCAGGTGGACACTCAGGGCCGCAACCTGATGGTCCTGAACGTTCTCGAGATGATCAAGCAGCAGGACAGCTCGATGGCCTATCGCCGCAGCTGCCGCGAAGGGGTCTGCGGGTCCGACGGGATGAACATGAACGGCACCAACGGGCTTGCCTGCATCACCGCACTGTCGGATGTGGTCAAGAACAACAAGCTGGTGCTACGCCCGTTGCCGGGGCTGCCGGTCATTCGTGACCTGGTCGTCGACATGGGGATCTTCTACAAGCAGTACGAGCGCATCCAGCCGTACCTGCAGAACGACGCCACCCCGCCGGCCATCGAGCGCCTGCAGTCACCGGAGGATCGCGACAAGCTCGACGGTCTCTACGAGTGCATCCTGTGTGCCTGCTGCTCGACCTCCTGCCCGTCGTTCTGGTGGAATCCGGACAAGTTCGTCGGGCCGGCCGGCCTGCTGCAGGCCTACCGCTTCCTGGCGGATTCCCGCGATACCGCGACTCGCGAGCGTCTGTCCGAGCTCGAGGATCCGTTCAGCGTGTTCCGTTGCCGCGGCATCATGAATTGCGTGGCGGTGTGTCCCAAGGGGCTGAACCCCACCCGCGCGATCGGCAAGATTCGCGAGCTTTTGCTGGCGAACGCCACTTAAACCGGGGTTCATGGCTTGTTATCATTACCCCCTGTTCCCGGGCGCGGCAATGTGTCGCGGCTGGGAGCCGGTCCAGGCGTCAAGAGCCGGTGTCAGGGGCACCGGCTCTTGACGATCAAAGCCGCCGAAACTCTTGGACGACACTCGTTCACGCAGAGCGGGTCCAGTCAGTGCAAGTCTCGCTCTCGTTAGAGCAAAGAGTGACGCCGGAGCCCAAGCGCAACTCCGGCGCCGACACCACCCCATCAGTGCAGGGTGACCGAAAGATGCAAGAAGGCATAATGGAGTTGATGTGGCGCACCTCCCATGTGAGCGGCGGCAACGCTCACTATGTGGAAGCGCTGTACGAGCAGTACCTCGTCGATCCCAACGCAGTCCCGGACGAATGGCGTAACTACTTCGACACGTTACCCCGGCCGGAAGGCAGCCCCTCTCACGATATTCCCCTCAGCCCGATCCGCGATCAGTTCTACCAGCTGGCCCAGCAGCGCCGCAACGGTGCCGCCGCTCCGGCCACCGAAAGCGGCGAGAGCAAGAAGCAGGTCAAGGTCCTTCAGCTGATCAATGCCTATCGCTTCCGCGGCCACCAGAAGGCCGACATCGATCCGCTCGATCTGCGCAACCCGGTGCCGGTCCCCGATCTCGACCTGGCCTTCCACCAGCTGTCCCAGGCGGACATGGACACCGAGTTCCAGACCGGTTCGCTGTTCCTGGGCAAGGACAAGGCACCGCTCAAGGAAATCGTCGAGGCGCTGGAGCGGACGTACTGCCGGAGCATCGGCTGCGAGTTCATGCATATCGTGGATACCGAGGAAAAGCGCTGGCTGCAGCAGCGTTTCGAATCGGTACGCTCCGCCCCCAGGTACAGCGACGAGGTCCGTCGGCATGTGCTGGAGCGCCTTACCGCGGCGGAAGGGCTCGAAAGCTATCTGGCGTCCAAGTATCCGGGCACCAAGCGCTTCGGCCTGGAAGGCGGCGAGACCTTCATCCCCATGATGGATGAACTCATCCAGCGTTCCGGTGGCTACGGCACCAAGGAAGTGGTCATCGGCATGGCCCACCGCGGTCGCCTCAACCTGCTGGTCAATATCCTCGGCAAGAGCCCCTCGGAGCTGATCGACGAGTTCGACGGCAAGAAACTGATCGAGAAGGGCTCCGGGGACGTCAAGTACCACCAGGGCTTCAGCTCCAACGTCATGACGCCGGGCGGCGAGGTGCACCTGGCACTGGCCTTCAACCCGTCGCACCTGGAGATCGTCTCGCCGGTGGTGGAAGGCTCCGTGCGGGCCCGCCAGGATCGGCGCGAGGATACCAAGGGCGACAAGGTGCTGCCGATCAACGTCCACGGCGATGCCGCCTTTGCCGGGCAGGGCGTGGTCATGGAAACCTTCCAGATGTCGCAGACCCGCGGTTACCGGACCGGTGGCACGCTGCACATCGTGATCAACAACCAGGTCGGCTTTACCACCTCGAACCCGCAGGATTCGCGCTCCACCGAGTACTGCACCGACATCGCCAAGATGGTTCAGGCGCCGATCTTCCACGTCAACGGCGATGACGCCGACGCGGTGATCCATGCTGCTCAGGTGGCGCTCGACTATCGTCAGCAGTTCCACAAGGACGTCGTTATCGACCTGGTCTGCTACCGGCGCCGAGGCCACAACGAGGCCGACGAGCCGTCCGGCACCCAGCCGATGATGTACAGCAAGATCAAGTCGCACAAGACCTCGCGCGCCCTGTACGCCGAGCGTCTGATCGCGGAAGGGCTGATCAGCGAGGATCAGGCCAAGGAGTACGTCGAGACCTATCGGAATGACCTGTCGGCCGGCAACCATGTGGCCAACGCCCTGGTCAAGGAGCCCAACACGGAGCTCTTCGTCGACTGGACGCCCTATCTGGGTCACGAATGGACCGGCGACGCGGACACGTCCTTCGACATGAAGCGCATGCAACAGATTGCCGCGCGCATGTGCGAGATACCCGACGGGGTCCAGGTCCAGCGTCAGGTCAGCAAGATCTACGAGGACCGCCGCAAGATGCTGGCCGGCGGCATGGCGCTCAACTGGGGCTTCGCCGAAACCCTGGCCTACGCCACGCTGCTTGACCAGGGACACCCGATTCGCCTGACCGGCCAGGACTCCGGGCGTGGCACCTTCTCGCATCGCCATGCGGTGGTGCACAACCAGAAGGACGGCAGCACCTACGTGCCGCTCGAGCATATCCGTGACGGGCAGCCGCGCTTCACCATCCACGACTCCTTCCTGTCCGAAGAGGCGGTGCTGGCGTTCGAGTACGGCTACGCTACCACCATGCCCAACGCGCTGATCATCTGGGAGGCGCAGTTCGGCGACTTCTTCAACGGCGCCCAGGTCGTGGTCGACCAGTTCATCTCCTCGGGCGAGTCCAAGTGGGGGCGGCTGTGCGGACTGACCCTGCTGCTGCCGCACGGCTACGAGGGGCAGGGGCCGGAGCACTCCTCGGCGCGGCTCGAACGCTTCCTGCAGCTGTGCGCCGAGCACAACATGCAGGTCTGCGTGCCGACCACGCCGGCGCAGATCTTCCATCTGCTGCGCCGCCAGGTGATTCGCCCGCTGCGCAAGCCGCTGGTGATCATGTCGCCGAAGAGCCTGCTGCGCCACAAGGAAGCGACCTCGAGCCTGGACGAACTGGCCAACGGCCGCTTCAACATGGTGCTGCCGGACCAGGGCAAGCTGGACCCCGAGAAGGTCAAGCGCGTGGTGCTGTGCGCCGGCAAGGTGTATTACGACCTGGCCGCCTATCGGGCCGAGAACGAGCGCGACGACACGGCCATCGTGCGCGTCGAACAGCTCTATCCCTTCCCCAAGGAAGAGCTCTATGAGGCGCTCAAGGACTTCACCAACCTCGAGCAGGTGGTGTGGTGTCAGGAAGAGCCGCTCAACCAGGGGGCCTGGTACCAGAGTCAGCACCACATGCGTGTCGTTGCCGACATGCTGGTGGATGGCCTGGGTCGCGGGCTCAAGTTTGCCGGTCGTCCGGCATCGGCCGCACCGGCCGCCGGCTACATGTCCGTGCATGTGGAACAACAGCGCCAACTGGTGGATGACGCCTTCAACGCCTGAGGCGTCGCGACCGACGAGAGAGAACACACTAAGGAAACGAAATGGCTACCGAGATCAAAGCGCCCAGTTTTCCGGAATCCGTCGCCGAGGGCACGGTTGCCGCCTGGCACAAGAAGCCCGGCGATAGCGTCGAGCGCGACGAGTTGATCGTCGAGATCGAGACCGACAAGGTCGTCCTCGAGGTGGTGGCGCCGGAGGCGGGCACGCTGTCGGAAATCAAGGTCGAGGAAGGCGAGACCTGCGAATCCGAACAGGTGCTGGGCATGCTGGGAGCGGCCGACGCATCGGCCGGTCAGGAGAAGAAGGCCGATAGCGGCGACGCGCAGCCGGCCGACAAGGATCAGGCAGCCAAGGCCGAGGCGCCGGCCGCGTCCGGCAAGCAGCACGACGTCAAGGCACCGTCCTTCCCCGAGTCCGTGCAGGAAGGCACTGTGGCGACCTGGCACAAGAAGGTCGGAGAAGCGGTCAAGCGCGATGAAGTGCTGGCGGACATCGAGACCGACAAGGTGGTTCTCGAGGTCGTGGCGCCGGCCGACGGTGCACTGGCCGAGATCAAGGCCGAGGAAGGAGAGCAGGTTACCTCCGAGCAGCTGCTGGCCGTCTTCGCCGAGGGCGCCGGTGGCGACGCCTCCGGTGGCGCGAGCGAGTCCGCCGGCAACGAGTCCAGTGAGTCCGCAGCTGGCGAAGAACGCGACGAGAAAGTCGGTGACAAGATTCTCGCCCCGGCCGCGCGCAAGCTGGTTGCCGAGAACGACCTCGACGTTGCCAAGATCGAAGGCACCGGCAAGGGCGGCCGCATCCTCAAGGAAGACGTCCAGAAGGCCATCAAGTCGGGCTCCGCGAAGAAGTCCGCCGCGCCGGCCGCCCAGAGCAGCGTCGCCAAGGCCGCCGCCGCGCCGGCTCCGGCGGTCGAAGGCGAGCGCCCCGAGAAGCGCGTGCCGATGAGCCGTCTGCGTCAGACCATCGCCAAGCGTCTGGTCCAGGCTCAGCAGACCGCGGCGATGCTCACCACCTACAACGAGGTGGACATGAGCGCGGTGATGGCGCTGCGTGCTCAGTACAAGGACACCTTCCTGAAGGCCCACGACACCAAGCTCGGTTTCATGGGCTTCTTCGTCAAGGCGGCCACCGAGGCGCTCAAGCGCTTCCCGGACGTCAACGCCTCCATCGACGGTACCGACATCGTCTACCATGGCTACCAGGACATCGGCGTGGCCGTGTCTACCGACCGCGGTCTGGTCGTGCCGGTACTGCGTGATACCGACAGCATGAAGCTGGCGGACGTCGAGAAGACCATCGTCGACTTCGGCAAGCGGGCCCGTGACGGCAAGCTTGGCATCGATGAAATGCAGGGCGGCACCTTCACCATCACCAACGGCGGCATCTTCGGTTCACTGATGTCGACGCCGATCCTCAATCCGCCGCAGACGGCGATCCTGGGCATGCACAAGATTCAGGAGCGCCCCATGGCCGTCAACGGCAAGGTCGAGATCCGGCCGATGATGTATCTGGCCGTGTCCTACGATCACCGCATGATCGATGGCAAGGATGCGGTGCAGTTCCTGGTCACGATCAAGGAGCTGCTCGAGGATCCGGCACGCCTGCTGCTGGACGTTTGATTCGCCGCCAAGCCAACTAGATCGAACAGGATAGATTCATGGCCGATAAATACGATGTGATCGTCATTGGCGCGGGCCCCGGGGGCTACGTGTCCGCCATCCGTGCCGCCCAGCTGGGCCTGAAGACCGCGTGTGTCGAGAAGTGGGTCAGCAAGGAAGGCAAGACCGTGCACGGCGGCACCTGCCTGAACGTCGGGTGCATCCCGTCCAAGGCGCTGCTGGAAGCCTCGCACAAGTTCGTAGAAGCCCAGCACGACTTCGGCGATCTGGGCATCGAGACCGGCGACGTCAAGATGGACGTCAAGAAGATGATGGCCCGCAAGGACAAGATCGTCACCAACCTGACCGGCGGCATCTCCGGGCTTTTCAAGGCCAACGGCGTCACCGCCCTGGAAGGGACCGGCAAGGTGCTTTCCAACAGCAAGGTCGAAGTGACCGGCAACGACGGTGAAAAGGCCACCTACGAGGCGGACAACATCGTTATCGCCACCGGTTCCGTGCCGGTCGAGATTCCGCCGGCGCCGCTGACCGAAGGGCTGATCGTCGACTCCACCGGCGCGCTGGAGTTCCAGGAAGCGCCCAAGCGCCTGGGCGTCATCGGTGCCGGTGTCATCGGTCTCGAGCTGGGCAGCGTGTGGAATCGTCTGGGCAGCGAAGTGACCATGCTCGAGGCGATGGACACCTTCCTGCCGATGGTCGACCAGAGCATCGCCAAGGAAACCCAGAAGCTGCTCAAGAAGCAGGGCCTCGACATCAAGATGGGTGCCCGTGTGACCGGTACCGAGGTCAAGGGCGAGGAAGTCGTCGTCAAGTACACCGACAGCGAGGGCGAGCAGGAACAGACTTTCGACAAGGTCATCGTCTGTGTCGGTCGTCGCCCGTACACCCAGGGCGTGCTGGATGACGACAGCGGTGTCACGCTCGATGAGCGTGGCTTCATCTTCGTCGACGATCACTGCCGGACCAGCGTGCCGGGCGTCTACGCCATCGGCGACGCGGTGCGCGGTCAGATGCTGGCGCACAAGGCCTCCGAAGAGGGCGTGATGGTGGCCGACATCATCGCCGGCCACAAGGCGGAGATGAACTACGACGCCATCCCCTGCGTCATCTACACCGCCCCGGAAGTCGCCTGGGTGGGCATGACCGAGCAGCAGGCCAAGGCCGAGGGCATCGAGGTCAAGACCGGCAGCTTCCCGTTCGCGGCCAGCGGCCGGGCGATGGCCAACAACGCCACCGAAGGCTCGGCCAAGATCATCGCCGATGCCGAGACCGACCGCGTGCTGGGCGTGCACATCGTCGGTCAGCATGCCGGCGAGCTGATCGCCCAGGGCGTGATCGCCATGGAATTCGGCTCCAGCGCCGAGGACCTGGCGCTGACCTGCTTCGCGCACCCGACGCTTTCCGAGGCGGTCCACGAGGCGGCGCTGGCGGTGGAAGGCCATGCCATCCACGTGGCCAACCGCAAGAAGCGCAAGTAACGATCGTCGCTGTAAACCCGCGCCCTCGCTCGAGGGCGCTTCGCCCGCATGCGGGCGAACAGGGGTGATGCGGGCCGGGGCGAGCTGTCAGCCCGGCGCCGCGTCATCGTTCGAGTCACATGCAACCAATGGCATGACACGATGAACCTTCACGAATATCAGAGCAAACAGCTGTTTGCCGACTATGGTCTGCCGGTGTCCAAGGGCTTTGCCGTGGACACCCCCGAGGAAGCCGCCGAGGCCTGCAAGAAGATCGGTGGCGACAAGTGGGTCGTCAAGGCCCAGGTCCATGCCGGTGGCCGCGGCAAGGCCGGCGGCGTCAAGCTGGTCGAGAGCCCGGACGAGGCCAAGGCCTTCGCCGAGCAGTGGCTGGGCAAGAACCTGGTGACCTTCCAGACCGACGAGAAGGGCCAGCCGGTCGCCAAGATCCTGGTCGAGAACTGCACCGACATCGCCAACGAGCTGTACCTGGGTGCCGTGGTCGATCGCGGCACGCGCCGCGTGGTGTTCATGGCGTCCACCGAGGGGGGTGTCGAGATCGAGAAGGTCGCCGAGGAAACCCCCGAGAAGATCCTCAAGGCCGAGATCGATCCGCTGGTCGGCGCGCAGCCGTACCAGGCGCGTGAGCTGGCCTTCCAGCTGGGCCTCGAGGGGGCTCAGGTCAAGCAGTTCACCAAGATCTTCCTGGGCCTGTCCAAGCTGTTCCACGACAAGGATCTGGCGCTGCTCGAGATCAACCCGCTGGTGATCACCGACGAAGGCAACCTGCACTGCCTCGACGCCAAGATCAATCTGGACGGCAACGCCCTGTACCGCCACCCGGACCTGCAGGCGATGCGTGACCCGTCCCAGGAGGACGAGCGCGAAGCTCACGCCCAGCAGTGGGAACTCAACTACGTGGCGCTCGACGGCAACATCGGCTGCATGGTCAACGGCGCCGGTCTGGCCATGGGCACCATGGACATCATCAAGCTCAACGGCGGCCAGCCGGCCAACTTCCTGGACGTCGGCGGCGGCGCGACCAAGGAGCGTGTGGCCGAAGCCTTCAAGATCATCCTCTCCGATGACTCCGTGAAGGCCGTTCTGGTCAACATCTTCGGTGGTATCGTGCGCTGCGACATGATCGCCGAGGGCATCATCGGTGCCGTCGAGCAGGTCGGCGTCAACGTGCCGGTCGTGGTGCGCCTGGAAGGTAACAATGCCGAGCTGGGGGCCGAGAAACTGGCGTCCAGCGGTCTGAACATCATCGCTGCTACCAGCCTGACCGATGCGGCCCAGCAGGTCGTCAAAGCAGCGGAGGGCAAGTAATGAGTATCCTGATCGACAAGAACACCAAGGTCATCTGCCAGGGCTTCACCGGTGGCCAGGGGACCTTCCACTCCGAACAGGCGATCGCCTACGGCACCCAGATGGTCGGCGGCGTGACCCCGGGCAAGGGCGGCCAGGAGCACCTGGGTCTGCCGGTGTTCAACACCGTCAAGGAAGCGGTCAAGGAGACCGGCGCCGAGGCATCCGTCATCTACGTGCCGGCCCCGTTCTGCAAGGACTCGATCCTTGAAGCCGCCAACGCCGGCATCAAGCTGATCGTGTGCATCACCGAGGGCATCCCGACCCTCGACATGCTCGACGTCAAGGTCAAGTGCGACGAGCTGGGCGTACGCCTGATCGGCCCGAACTGCCCGGGCGTCATCACGCCGGGCGAGAGCAAGATCGGCATCATGCCGGGCCACATCCACAAGCCGGGCAAGGTCGGCATCGTGTCGCGTTCCGGCACCCTGACCTACGAAGCGGTCAAGCAGACCACTGACCACGGCTTCGGCCAGTCCACCTGCGTGGGCATCGGCGGCGACCCGATTCCGGGCTCCACCTTCATCGACATCCTCGAGATGTTCGAGAAGGATCCGCAGACCGAGGCGATCGTCATGATCGGCGAGATCGGCGGTACCGCCGAGGAAGAAGCGGCGGCCTACATCAAGGAGCACGTCTCCAAGCCGGTCGTTTCCTACATCGCCGGTGTCACCGCGCCTCCGGGCAAGCGCATGGGCCACGCCGGTGCCATCATCGCCGGCGGCAAGGGCACCGCGGACGAGAAGTTCGCGGCGCTGGAAGCGGCGGGCGTCAAGACCGTGCGCTCCCTGGCCGAGATCGGCGATGCCCTGAAGGAAGCGACCGGCTGGTAAGCCGTCCGCTCCTGCATCGCCAGGCGATCGAAAGGGCACCCCGCGGGGTGCCCTTTTTGTTGGTGCATCGTGCCTGGTCTGAAAGGTATGGCACACCGTGCGGCCGATCCCGCGTCAGCCGGCCAGCGAATCGAATTGCCCGGTATCGATGCCCGTCAGCACGACCGACAGATCATCGCCATCGGCGTTCTGCGCGCTGAGCGAGTCGGGGACCGAGCGGGCGTCACCGTAGGCCTTGTAGGCGAAACGCCAGGTCTCGCCGGGTTGCAGCACCTGATGCTCGTCGTCATGGACCCGGTAGTCGTCGCCATCCTGCGCGACGTCGCCGTTCCAGACGACGGCGATGTCATCGGCCATGGTGAAATGGAGCTCGGGGGTGTCGATGGCCTCGTCGGAGCGGTTCTCGACAAAGATTTCCGCCACGTAGCCATTAGACCAGGCGCTGGTCACGTCGCCGTTGAGGCGCAGGTCGGTATCGCTGGTATCGCCGTCGAGCGGGGCGTCGTCATGGTCGAGGATGTCGGCGACGGTAGGTACTGCGGCGGCGCTTCCCTGAACGCTGTCCCGGGAGGCCACGTCGAGGTGGGTGCCGTCGGCGAAGATGAGTTGCTCGACATGCTCGAGGGTATCCGTTCCGCCCTTGCCGGTGACGTGCACCGTGTCGCCGTCGAAATCGAGCGTATAGGCGTCGCGGTCCGCCATGTAGAGCACGGTATCGTAGCCGTCGCCGCCGTCGATGCGATCGTTGCCGTCGTACCAGTCATCGCCCGGGCCACCCTGCAGGATGTCGTCGCCGTCGCCGCCGATCAGGGTGTCGTGGCCCAGTCCGCCGTCGAGATAGACGCCGTCGTCGGTACCCTCGATATGGTCGTCACGCCGCGACCCGACCACGTACTCGAAGCGGACCTGATTGGCGTCGGCGTCGGTAATGGCACCGAAGCTCTCGCCGCCGCCGTTGATCCACAGCGACGGGGAGAGGGCGTCGGCATCGGGATTGCGGATCGACTGTTCGACATGGATGTGATTGTCGTGATCGCGTCCGCCGTGAAAGTTGACGTCCCGGTCGGTGGATTCCACGCGAATCTCGTTGCCGACCGAGGAGCGCCAGGAGGCAAACACCAGTCCGTGGCGCATGCCGCTGTCGATGAGTCCGGTAAAGTCACCGTCGTAGCTCTCGTGCAGCTCGAAGCCGTAGCCGTTGCCACCGCCTCCCTTGTTGAAGCTGCCGTGGGCTTCGAGGTTGTCGACGTCACTGTCGAGCGCCCGGGAAAAGCGGAAGGCGGTCGACGGCCCGTTGACGACCCGAATGTCATCGACGCTGGCGTTGACCGTGCCGTCCAGCAGCACGGCGTGATAGTCGCTCAGCGAGTCGCGTGTATTGTGGAACTTGGCGGCGTCGGGCGTGCCCAGCTCGAAGGCGAGGGTGAACCCCTCCAGTGACACGTCGTTGACCGTGTCGATGCGCTCGACATGGGTCTCGCCGCCGTCCAGGTCGAAGTGAATGCCGCGATCGAGGGTCACCTCCCGGCCGTCGACGGACTCGACACGCGCCATGCTGGTGCGAAGCTCGGCGTACTTGACCTTGCGCCATGAGGTATCGCCGATCTCGTCGAAGAAGGCGTCGTCGTTGTCCTGCCAGAGGCGTACGGTATCCCCGGCAGAGAGGTCGTCGGGAGCCTTTTCCAGGCGTATTTGCCGGTCTCCCTCGTCGGCGTGCGAGTCGAGGGTGCCGACGTCATGGCCATAGCCGCCGTACAGCCGGATGGCAAAGTCGTCGTTGTGGTCCAGCGCCTCGTCGGAGAAGGTGAGCGTGGTACGTTCGGCGCCGGCGCCGACCAGCGAGATATCGGAACGCCGGATGGTGATCGCATCATCGAAGTGGTAATCCCCGGCCGCAAATCGCAGTGTTGCCCCACTGGGAGCGTCCTCGATCCGGGCTTCAAGCTCGTGGGCGGAGATACCGGACTCGATATCGATGGTGCTGCTCATGCAATGTCTCCAATCAGCAATGTCGGGCTTCCCGGCAGAGTCCGTTGCCATTGAAGCTGTCAGAGTCTCCTGGTTGTTATGGCGACAGGTCCGGGTGAGACACTGCGTACCGGTATTTTTCCTTTTCCCCGGCAACCCTGTCTGTTCGTGGAGCACGAGGCGAGGGATGGTAGCCAGTTGCTGGCGGGCTGGAAAGAGGGTGAGTAAATATTAATAATTTTTTAATATATTGTTTGTCGAGTCTGTTTTGGTGAAGATCTCAGCAGAAAAGTCGTGACTATCGTCACGATGACGTTTTTTGGGCACATAAAAAAACGGCGGCCCTTGCGAGCCGCCGTGGGTAAGAAGCGTGAAAAGTACCTTCAGGCTGCCGGACGAGCCACCAGCGAGCGGGTTTCCTCGCGCGCTTCGGTCAGGGCGACGCGGATCACGTCGCCAAGCTTGAAGCGTTCCTCGCCCTCGACCTGGATGCGGCCTTCCTTGTCGTCGATGACGACCTTGTCGCGGTCACTGTGAATCAGCGGCGCGGGCACGAAGGCAGTGGCGCCGTTGGCGGTCAGGCGCACGCGCATGCCGCCGCGGTTGATGGCCACGACCTCGGCTTCGAAGTCCTGCTGGGCCTGGGCGGCGGGCGTCAGGAAGCGCACGTAGAGCCAGTCCTTCACATCGCGCTCGGCCATGCGGTTGAGGCGCCGGCGCTCGGTGAGCTGCTCGGTGAGGGTGGCGCTGGCTTCGGCCGGCGCCTGCTCGCCCTTGAGCACACGCTTGATCAGGCGATGGTTGACCATGTCGCCGTACTTGCGGATCGGCGAGGTCCAGGTGGCATAGGCCGGCAGCCCCAGGCCGAAGTGCGGTCCCGGCTGCGCGGACATGCTGGTGTAGCCCTGGAAGCGACGCAGGCGGGCGTCCAGCCAGGCGTCGTCGCGGCTTTCCAGCTCGCGCTTGAGTTCGCGATAGCGCGGCAGCTCGGTGAGGGTTTCCCGTTCCACCTCGATCTGCTGGTTGGCCAGAAATTCCAGGGCGGCATCGGCCTTTTCCGGCTCGAAGGCGCGGTGCACGTTGAAGATGCCGTGACCGATGTGGGTCGCCAGCAGGTCGGCGCAGCAGGCGTTGGCGGCGATCATCGACTCCTCGATCATGCGATTGGCGATGCGCCGGCCCTCGATGCGAATATCGAGGACGTTGCCGGCGTCGTCGAGATCGAAGACGTAGTCGGGACGGTCCTTGTGCACCAGGGCGTGTTCGGCCCGCCAGGCCGCGCGGGCCTCGGTCAGCCTGGCCAGCGCCTCGAGCTGCGGTGCCACGGCGGCATCGGGCGCCCATTCGCCCTGGCCCTCGAGCCAGTCGGAGACGGTGTCGTAGACCAGCCGGGCGTGGGAGCGCACGGTGGCGGCGAAGAACCGATACTCGCCCAGGCTGCCGTCGGCGTCGACGTTCAGCGTGCAGGCCAGCGCCGACCGCTCCTCGCCTTCCTTGAGCGAGCACAGGTCGTCGGCCAGCACCTCGGGCAGCATGGTCACGTTCTGCCCCGGCAGGTAGACGGTGAAGGCGCGGGTCTGGGCCTCGAGGTCGGCGGCATGGCCCTCGGCGACGTAGGCGGTGGGGTCGGCGATCGCCACCGTCAGTCGCCAGCCGCCGTCCTCGCGGGTCTCGACGTGCAGGGCGTCGTCCATGTCGCGGGTCTTTTCCCCGTCGATGGTGAACAGCGGCCAGGCGGTGAGGTCTTCACGCTGAAGGCCTTCGTCGGCCTGTGTCCAGTCGTCGCCGGCTTCCGGCGAGGCCTGCTCCAGCGCGTGGCGTGCCAGCGTCACGCGCCAGGGCACCGCCGGGTTGTCGGACTTGGCGATCAGTTCGTCGATCTGGCCGAAGAAGCCGCGGTCATCGGGCTTGAGCGGGTGACGCACCAGTCGTGCCACCACCCAGTCGCCGTCGGCGATGCTGTCCTCGTCGAGGCCGCGCTTGATCCGTGATTTCACCACGTTGTTGATCGACGGATGGTCGGGAATCACCGCCAGACGTCCTTCGCGCTTCTGCACACGGGCGATGAAGCGCTCCAGCGACTGCTCGATCAGGCGCTCGGGTTCGACCGACTTCTTGTCGCCTTCCTCCTTGAGGACTGCCTCGACACGGTCGCCGTGGAGAACCTGCTTCATGGCGGGCGGCGGCACGAAGTAGGAGTCCCCGTCATCGGTCTCGAGGAAACCGAAACCACGGTCAGTGGCCTTGATTACGCCCTCGACGCGCGGGGTGTTTTCACGAATCTGTTGCTTGAGCTGCGATAGCAGCGCGTTGTTCTGCAGCATGGGGGAGTCGGTACGATTGGCGGGGAACGAAGGGCCACTATACGGATTCGGGCCGCCGCCGCCAATTGTTGTCCAGACGACGACGGCCCGGCCCGACGATTCAGGCGAGGGCGTCGGCCAGCTCGCGGCGGCCGTCGAGCAGGATGTGCTCGCGGCGACGCTGGGTGCGGTCCTCGGCCAGATGCAGCAGGGCATGGGCCACGTTGGCGCGCGAGACGCGGTTGTCGCCGGCTTCTTCCAGCGATGTCGCCAGGCGCTCGGTAGCTGCCTCGTCGGTCAGCCGGCCCGGCTTGAGGATCACGTAGGGCAGGCGGGCGGCCCGCAGATGCGCGTCGGCGGCGTGCTTGGCGGCCATGTAGGGGCGCAGCTTCCCGGGGGCGTCCAGCGGGCGTTCGGCACGCATGGCGCTGACCATCAGAAAGCGCGAAATGCCCAGCTCGGTGGCCATGTCGATGGCGCGCACGGCGCCGTTCAGGTCGATCAGCAGGGTCTTGTCGGGCCCGGTGTGTGGCCCCGACCCGGCGGCAAACACCACCTGGTCGCAGCCATAGAAGGCGTGGCGGATCGGCCCTTCCAGGTCGGCGATCACCGTGTCGATGCCGCGCTCACGAAACCAGGCCTGCTGATTGCTGTCGCGGATCATGGCCCGCACGGGGTGGCCGGCTTCTTGGGCCAGTTCACAGAATTGCCGGCCGATCTTGCCGTTGGCGCCGATGACCAGTGTCTTCATGTCGACCTCCTGTCGGATGAGCATGGCGACCGGGCGGTGGTCGCCGCTGTTCCTTCGAGGTGCGGGCGACCGGCCGGGGAATCAAGGTCGAAGCGGCCGGGCCCGGTGTCGCACAGGGTCATGCCGTGTTCGTGCGCAAGGAAGTCCCGCACGGGAAACTGCCGCAGATTGGGCAAACACCGGTTACGCCCGGTGGTCCGTCGAGCCGGTCTGCGCGGTTCATCGGCCTTGCTGTGTCATCAACCTTGACGGTGACACCCTCGAGGCGGACACCGGCGTGCTATTTTCCAGAAAGCAGGCTCCCCGGGGCCGGCAACAACGAAGAACGGCTATTCCCATGCTGGACGCCAATCACCGTGCCGATGAGGGCAACGCCATGACGTCACCCGGCTCGACCCAGCCGGTGGCCTGGACCCGGGCGTCGATTCAGCGCGAGGTGGATGCGCTGAAGGACGAACCCGGCGCCATGCTGCCGATCCTGCACGCCCTGCAGAACCGCTTCGGCCATGTGCCTGACGCTGCGGTGCCGATCATCGCCGAGGCCCTGCGCTGCACCCGGGCCGAAGTGCACGGCATCATCAGTTTCTATCACCACTTCCGAACGCAACCGGCGGGCCGTCACGTCATTCAGGTCTGCCGCGCCGAAGCCTGTCAGGCGGTGGGGGCACGCCAGCTGGAGGCGCACGCCAAGGAGCGGTTGGGTGTCGACTACCATCAGACCACCCGCGACAACGAGTTTACGCTCGAGCCGGTGTATTGCCTGGGCAATTGCGCCTGCGGCCCGTCCATTCGCGTGAATGACGATATCCACGGCCGGGTGACGGCGGAAAGACTCGACAGGCTGGTGGACGATCTCACCACGACGGTCGTGGAGGTGAAGTGATGAGCGTGACGATCTATGTGCCCTGCGATACCACGGCGCTGGCGATGGGAGCCGACGACGTGGCGGTGCGCATCGAGGCGGCAGCACGGCGCGAGGGGCGTGACCTGACCCTGATCCGCAACGGGTCCCGGGGGCTCTGCTGGCTCGAGCCGCTGGTCGAGGTTGATACGCCGGCAGGGCGCGTCGCCTATGGTCCCGTCGAGCCGGAGGCGGTGGATGGCCTGGTCGAGGCCGGGCTGTTCGAGGGGCGGCAGACGCATCCGCTGGCCCAGGGGCCGACTGACGACATCCCTTACCTGAAACAACAGCAGCGCCTGACCTTTTCGCGTATCGGCATCACCGACCCGCTTTCCCTCGAGGATTACCGGGCGCATCGCGGCTTCGCCGGGCTGGCCCGGGCACTCAAGATGACGCCCCAGGCCGTCGTCGACGAAGTCAAGGCGTCCGGCCTGCGCGGGCGAGGCGGGGCGGCGTTCCCCACCGGCATCAAGTGGCAGACCGTCCATGACGAGCCTCAGGGGCAGAAATACATTGTCTGCAATGCCGACGAGGGCGACTCCGGCACGTTCGCCGATCGGCTGGTCATGGAATGCGACCCCTACATGCTCATCGAGGGCATGGCCATCGCCGGGCTTGCCGTCGGCGCCACCCAGGGCTACATCTACCTGCGTTCGGAGTACCCGGTGGCGCACCGGATCTTCAACGAGGCCTTGCAGCGTGCCTACGCCGCGGGCTATCTGGGCGATGACATCCTCGGCAGTGGCCAGCGTTTCGAGCTGGAAGTCCGCCTGGGCGCCGGGGCCTACATCTGCGGCGAGGAGACGTCCCTGCTCGACAGCCTCGAGGGCAAGCGCGGCATGGTGCGCGCCAAGCCGCCGCTGCCCGCCATCAAGGGCCTGTTCGGACGGCCCACCGTGGTCAACAACGTGCTCTCGCTGGCCGCGGTTCCCTTCATCCTCGACCAGGGGGCGCAGGCCTATGCCGACTACGGCATGGGCAAGTCCCGCGGAACCGTGGCGCTGCAGCTGGCGGGCAACGTCAAGCGTGGCGGGCTGGTCGAGCTGGCCTTCGGCACCACGTTGCGCGAACTGATGGAAGACTTCGGCGGCGGTACCCGCAGCGGGCGGCCGCTCAAGGCCGTGCAGGTGGGCGGTCCGCTGGGGGCCTATCTGCCCGAGAGTCAGTGGGACAATGCCATCGATTACGAAGGCTTCGCGGCGTTCGGCGGCGTGGTGGGGCACGGCGGCGTGGTGATGTTCGACGATACCGTGAACATGGGCGAGCAGGCGCGCTTCGCCATGGAGTTCTGCAGCGTCGAGTCCTGCGGCAAGTGCACCCCCTGTCGGATCGGCGCGGTACGTGGCGTGGAGGTGATCGATCGTATTCGTGCGGGCACCGACAGCGACGCCAACCTCGAACTCCTTGCCGATCTCTGCGACACCATGGTGGACGGCTCGCTGTGCGCCATGGGCGGGATGACTCCCTTCCCGGTACAGAGCGTCATGCAGCATTTCCCGGACGACCTGCAACCCCGGCCAGGCCTGGCCGGAGGAGGCCAGCAATGATCAACTACTTCGACCCGCGCCAGACCGCTCTCGATCCTGATCGTGTCTCAGTCGAGCGGGATCTGGGCACGCCGGCGCGGCTTTCCGCCACCGCCGTCGCCCTGACCATCGACGGCATGGAAATCAGCGTTCCGGAAGGCACGTCGGTGATGCGGGCGGCCGCCCTGGCGGGTGTCACCGTTCCCAAACTGTGTGCCAGCGACAATCTCGAGGCTTTCGGCTCCTGCCGGCTGTGTGCGGTGGAAATCGAGGGGCGGCGCGGCTATCCGGCTTCCTGTACCACGCCGGTGACCGAGGGCATGGCCGTCCATACGCAGACCGACAAGCTGGCCAGGCTGCGCCGCAACGTCATGGAGCTCTACATCTCCGACCACCCGCTGGACTGCCTGACCTGCTCGGCCAACGGGGACTGCGAGCTGCAGGACATGGCCGGCGCCGTCGGGCTGCGGGAGGTGCGCTACGGTTTCGAGGGAAAAAACCACCTGGACGCCGAGACGGACACCTCCAATCCCTACTTCAGCTTCGACCCCAGCAAGTGCATCGTCTGCTCGCGCTGCGTGCGTGCCTGCGAGGAGGTTCAGGGCACCTTTGCCCTGACCATCAACGGCCGGGGCTTCGACTCCAAGGTCGCGGCCGGACAGGACGAACCGTTCATGGATTCCGAGTGCGTATCCTGCGGTGCCTGTGTCCAGGCGTGCCCCACCGCCACGCTGATGGAAAAGAGCGTCATCGACCAGGGCGTGCCCGAACACAGCGTGATCACCACCTGTGCCTACTGTGGCGTGGGGTGCTCGTTCAAGGCCGAGATGAAGGGCGACAAGGTGGTGCGGATGGTGCCCTACAAGGGTGGCGACGCCAATCATGGTCACTCCTGCGTGAAGGGGCGCTTCGCCTTCGGCTATGCCGAGCATCCCGACCGGATCCGCGAGCCGATGATCCGGGAGTCGATCGAGTCCCCGTGGCGTGCGGTGTCCTGGGAGGAGGCCATCGCCTTCGCCGCCGAGCGGCTCAAGGCCACCCAGGCCCGCCATGGTCGCGAGAGCATCGGCGGCATCACCTCGTCGCGCTGCACCAACGAGGAAACCTACCTAGTACAGAAGCTGATCCGGGCCGCCTTCGGCAACAACAATACCGATACCTGCGCCCGTGTCTGCCATTCGCCCACCGGCTACGGCCTGAAGACCACGCTGGGCGAGTCGGCCGGCACCCAGACCTTCGATTCGGTGATGAAGGCCGACACCGTGCTGGTGATTGGTGCCAACCCGACCGATGCTCATCCGGTCTTCGCCTCGCAGATGCGTCGGCGGCTGCGCGAGGGAGCGACGCTGATCGTGGCCGACCCGCGCCGAATCGACCTGCTGGAAACGCCGCATGGCGGCCGCAGTCTGCACCTGGCCCTGAAGCCGGGCACCAATGTGGCGCTGGTCAATGCGCTGGCCCATGTGGTGGTCACCGAGGGGCTGGAGGACCATCACTTCATCGAGCGTCGCTGCGAGCCCGAAGCCTATCGGGCCTGGCGCGACTTCATCCGTGATACGCAGCACTCGCCGGAAGCCCGGGAGGCGGAAATCGGTGTACCTGCTGAACGGGTCCGCGAGGCCGCGCGGGCCTACGCCGGCGCCGGCAATGCGGCGATCTACTATGGTCTGGGCGTGACCGAGCACAGCCAGGGGTCAACCATGGTCATGGGTATCGCCAACCTGGCCATGGCCACCGGCAACCTCGGTCGCGAGGGCGTCGGCGTCAACCCGCTGCGCGGCCAGAACAACGTGCAGGGATCCTGCGACATGGGCTCCTTCCCGCACGAGCTGGCGGGCTACCAGCACGTGGCCGACTCGGTGGTGCGCGGGCGTTTCGAAGCGGAGTGGGGCGTGACACTGGACGACGAGCCGGGACTGCGCATTCCCAACATGTTCGACGCCGCGGTGGCGGGCACCTTCAAGGCGCTCTACGTGCAGGGCGAGGACATCGTGCAATCCGATCCCAACACCCAGCATGTGGAAGCGGCGCTGTCCGCGCTGGACTGCCTGATCGTGCAGGATATCTTCCTCAACGAGACGGCCAAGTACGCGCACGTGCTGCTGCCGGGGTCGACCTTCCTCGAGAAGGACGGCACCTTCACCAACGCCGAGCGACGCATCAACCGCGTGCGCCGGGTGATGCCGCCGCTGGCCGGAAAGGCGGACTGGGAAGTCACCATGGACCTGGCCAACGCCCTGGGCTATCCGATGCACTATCGGCATCCCGCCGAGATCATGGACGAGATCGCGCGGCTGACGCCGACCTTCGCCGGTGTCAGCTACAAACGGCTGGATGAACTGGGCAGCATCCAGTGGCCCTGCAACGAGGCGCATCCGGCGGGAACGCCGACCATGCACGAGGACGAATTCCCGATCGGCAAGGGCCGCTTCGCCATCACCGAGTATGTGGCCACCGACGAGCGTTCCAGCCGCCGCTATCCATTGCTGCTGACCACTGGGCGCATCCTGTCGCAGTACAACGTCGGTGCGCAGACGCGGCGGACCGCCAACAGTGCTTGGCACGCCGAGGATGTACTGGAGATCCATCCCGACGATGCCGAGATGCGGGGCATTGCGGATGGCGACTGGCTGGGCATCACCAGCCGGGTCGGCCAGACGGTGCTGCGCGCCAGGGTGAGCGAGCGGATGCCGCCGGGCGTGGTCTATACCACTTTCCACCATCCCGGCAGTGGCGCCAACGTGATCACGACCGACAACTCCGACTGGGCCACCAATTGCCCGGAATACAAGGTGACCGCCGTCCAGGTGGAAAAGGTTTCGCAGCCGTCGGCGTGGCAGCGGCATTTCGCCGACTTTGATCAGCGTCAGCATGCCTATCTGGAAGGCGTGTCGGTCGATCCGGCGGCGCCCGTCAAATAGCAACGATCCGTGTGCCCGCCGGCGTCGCGTGGCGCCGGCGGGCGAGGCAGGAGGATTCACGATGCACGATGCGCAGTTGCAGCATTTGATCAAGATGGTCAACCAGATCGCCGCCAATCAGCCTTCCGGCGACAACGGTGCCGAGGAGCGCGTGGCGATGCACCTTCAGAAGTTCTGGGCGCGTGGCATGAAGCAGCAGATCATCGACTACGCCGACCAGGACGGCACGGCGTTGTCACCGCTGGCCCGTCAGGCGGTGGCTCGGCTCAAGGCCCTGCGGCAGGCAAAGGCGGGGTAGCGGGCCCGACAGGGCGACGGGTTTTGCGGTAGCCTGTGGCCCTGTTCGTCAGCCACCAGGATGTCCGATGGATTCCCACCTGATTGTCACGGATCTCGACAATACCCTGCTCGATGATACCCACGCGCTCGACCGCTTCACCATCGACACCTTCCGGGAGCTGGATGCCCGAGGGCACCACATTGCGCTGGCGTCGGGACGCCATTACCACGACATTGCCGCCTTTCGCCGCCATCTGGGCGTTCCCGCCTACATTCTCAGCACCAACGGCGCCCACCTGTACGCGCCGGACGATACCCTGATCGCCGAACAGTGGGTGCCGGCCGCACAGGTGCGCCGGCTGGTCGACATGCCGCGTGAGGCGGACGTCCGGCTCAACTTTTACACCCGCGATGCCTGGCTGATCGATGCGCCGGCACCGGAGCTGCTGGTGCTGCATGCCAGTACCGGCTTCGGTTACCGGGTCGCCGATCTGGCGGCGCACGATGGCGAAGGCGTCGGCAAGGTGCTGTGCATCGGCCGGCCCGAGTCGCTGGCGCGCCTGGAAGCCGCCATTCGCGATGCACTGGGCGAGGCCCTGCATGTCACCTACTCGATGGCCGATTCGCTGGAGATCATGGCCGCAGGGGTCAACAAGGGCACGGCCCTGCAACGGCTGCTGGCCCATCTGGCGCTGCCCGCCGAGCGCTGCCTGGCCTTCGGCGACAATCTCAACGATACCGAGATGCTGGCGCTTGCCGGGCATGCCTTCGTCATGGACAACGCCCATCCGGCGCTGACAGGGCATGTGCCGCATGCCGAACGGATCGGTCACCACCATCCGGATGGTGTCGCCCGGCGGCTGCGGGATTTCTTCGCGCTTGATTGAACTCGCGATCGGTCCGGGCCGCGTATGGCCGACGTGCCAAGTGTCGGGCCGATGCCCGGACGGGCATCGGCACGGGGGAGGCCGCCGTCAGTGAACGGTGACGACGTGGCAGGCCGCGGCGTGAGAGACCTTGTGGGAGACGCTGCCGACCACCAGCCCACGAATGTCGCTGAGTCCGCGGCTGCCCATGACGATCATGTCGGGCTTGGTGCGCTGGGCTTCGTCGAGAATCACCCGCGTGGGGTCGCCCTGGCGCACGTTGCCGTCGACATCGGTGATGCCCTGTTCCCGGGCGGCCTGCAGGGCGGCTTCGAGCATGTCATGGCCGGCGCGTTCGACCTCCGCCTCGGAAGCTTCCATGCGTGCCGCGCCGACGCCCCAGACCAGCAGGGTGTCATGAGCGAGCTGTTCCGGCACGTGCAGGACATGCACTGTTGCCTGATCGGCCCGGGCGATCTTGCAGGCCAGTTCCAGCGCCAGCCTGGCCGCCTCCGAGCCGTCAACGGGTACCAGTATCGTCTTGACCATGTTTTCCCCCGATAGAGTCGTGGTACGAGACTTTCACTCAGTCTAGTCACGAATGCCGGGGGCGGGGCTTGACCGGGGTCAAGACGCCGGGTGCCCTGCAAGAATCAGCGCGGCGGAGTGGCCGACTCCTCCAGGCGCCGTACCCGCTGCCAGAGCTCGTGGCGCAGGTTGGCCAGTCGCGGGTTGTCCGTGTCGTCGAAGGGCAGCGGACGGGTCAGGCGCATGGCGCGCAGTCCCAGCCGGGCCGACAGAAGGCCGATGCCCAGCCCCTGGCCGGCCCGGGTGGAAAGCTTGCTGGCCAGGTTCATCGAGAACAGCTCCATGCTGGCCTCGCTGGCAATCTCGGTGACGCCGGCGAAGGCCAGGTTGGCCAGCACCTGGCGGAACAGGCGCAGGCGGCTGGCGTAGCCGAGTTCCAGGCCGTAGAGCGTGGTGATGCGCTCGAGCATCGCCAGGTTGCGCCAGGCGACCAGCAGCATGTCGACCAGCGTCATCGGGCTGACGGCCACCATCACCGCCGTGTCGCCGGACATGCGCGAGATCAGGCGGCGGGCCTCGCGGTCGCGCGGGGCGAGCAGATGGTGGGCGAGCAGGGTGCGCGTCTCCGCGCCGTCATGGTGCGGTTGATGAGCCGCGCAGAAGGCCTGCCAGTGCGGGTCGTCCCGGTCCAGCTGCAGCTGCTCGCGCAGGCGTTCCGCCAGTCGACCGGCCTGGGCGGCGGAGGCCTCGGGCAGCGCATCCAGCTGCTCGCGCAGGACGGCATGGCGGCGCAGCCGGCGCAGGCGCCACAGCTCGCGGGCCAGGGCCGACCCGCCCAGGCCCAGGGCCAGCAGCAGCAGCGCGCTCCAGGCGCCGCTCAGCGGATCGCCGCCCAGCGTGGCCTGGTAGAGCGTGCGTCCGGCCTCGACGGCCCCCAGCGCCAGGCTGCCGCCGAGCAGGGTCAGCAGCCCCCAGCGGCGCTTGCGGGGCCGGGCCAGGGCGGTGTCCAGCCCCGGGGCGCGGGTGGCGTCGTCCTCTTCCTCGTGAGCGTGGCTGGTGACATCCAGCGGATAATGCTCGGCCGGACGCGGATCGGCCGGGTTCGGCGTGGCGTCGTCCAGCGAGAAGCGTTGACGGGGGCGGGGGGAGGTCATGAGAGCTTGTCTCCGATCAGCCAGTCGAGGGCCGCGTCGAGGCGGATGTGGGGCAGGGCGTCGCCGCGTGCGTCACGCGGCAACGGCCGGAAGTGCTCGAAGGCGAAGCCCTGGCGCTGCCAGAAATCGGTCTCGGGGATCTGGGCGGGCACCTCGCCCGGGAACAGCAGGGCCTCCTCGCCGGCCTGGGTGGTGCCGCGCAGGGCCGGGAAGCGCCGGCCCTGGCGCTCGACCTCGCGCGACTGCGTGGCGCGAATCGAGGCCAGCGACAGCGCCTTGACCGGGATGTCCGCGAAGCGCAGGTCCTGGATCGGCTCGGCGAGCAGCGCCTCGAGCAGGGTGACCAGGTTGGCGTGCTGTTCCGGCGTCACGTGATCGGCCTTGGTGGCGGCGATGGCCAGGCGGTCGATGCGCGGCGCGAAGAGCCGCGACACCAGGCTGCGCTTGCCGTAATGAAAGCTGCGCATCAGCGTCGCCAGGGCACGGGACAGGTCCTCGAAGCGCTCGGGGCCGGCGTTGAGGGCGCCCAGCACGTCCACCAGCACGATCTGGCGGTCGAAGCGCCGGAAATGCTCGCGATAGAAGGGCTTGACCACGTGCTGCTGGTAGTGAGCGAAGCGCCGCGACAGGGTGTGGTAGACGCTGTCCTCGGGCAGGGCCTCCAGGGCCTGGCGGTCGGCCTCGCCGACGCCGGGCAGGGGAAAGAACTGCAGCACCGGTGCCCCGGCCAGGTCCCCCGGCAGCAGGAAGCGGCCCGGCTGCAGATCGGCGAAGCCCGCTTCACGAGCGGCCCGCAGGGTAGCGGCATAGCGCTCGGCGATGGCCGCCAGCTCGGCTTCGTCGGCCGTGGAATCGGGTGTCAACTCGGCGACGGCTTCCAGCCAGTCGGCGGCCAGTTCGCGACGCGCCGGGGTCAGGGCCGCCTGCTGGCGTTCGCTCCAGCTGAGAAAGTCGTGCTCGAGGAGCGGCAGGTCGAGCAGCCATTCGCCGGGATAGTCGAACAGGTCCAGGGTCAGGGTGGCGCTGTCGGCATTCATCATGCCAAACAGGCCGTGGCGCCCCGGGCGGTAGCGGATCTGCAGGCGCAGCTCGCTGATGCCGCGGGTCGGGTCGGGCCAGCGCGGCGGCGTCTCGTCGAGCGCCGCCATGGCCTCGTCGTAGGGAAAGCGCGGCACGGCGAGATCCTGCTGGGCGACGCGTCGGGCGCCCAGCAGGCGGCCCTCGCGGGCACAGGCCATCAGGTCGAGGCGTGCCTCGAGTCCCGCATGGCGCAGCTGGTTGACCAGCGAGGTGAGGAAGGCCGTCTTGCCGGCCCGGGACAGGCCGGTGACCGCCAGGCGCAGCTGACGATCGCGCCCGCGTTCGAGCAGGTTGGTGACTTCGCGTGCCAGGGTCTGGCGCATGATGATCGGGTCCGCCGGAAATTCAGCCCCTAATCTGCGGGCGATTGCCGGGCGTGACAAGTCATGAGGCCCGGAATGCAACGACCCCGCCGAAGGGGCGGGGTCGTCGGGGGCGTGCTGCGGGCGGGTTGCTCAGGAAACGCCGCCGGCGAACGAGGCGTAGATCGCGATGACCAGCACGATCAACACGATCCCGGCAGGGATGGCGCCCTTCCACGGCGTCAGGTCCACCTGGCCGCTGTCCTCGTGCACCCACTCGGTCTCGCGTGGCATGAACTTGCCGATCAGCAGCATGCCGAGCACCAGGATCACGAACACGGCGGCGACGAAGTGATACTGGTTGAGGACATCGAGGATGCCGTTGAACGGCGGCAGGAAGTAGCCGGCGGCGATCACCGCGCAGCCGCCGATCAGCGCGATCTTGGCGGCGATCGCGGGCACGCGCTTGGTCAGCAGGCCGACCAGCACCACCGCGAGGATGGGGATGAAGTACAGGGCGTTCATCTTCTGCAGGTAGCCGAACAGGCTTTCCTGGCCGGCGAGCATCGGTGCGATGGTCATCGAGGCGAAGGCCATGACCCAGCCGAAGATCTTGCCCGAGTTGACGACCTGTTCCTCGGTGGCGTTCTTGTTGATCACCGCCTTGTACAGCCCCAGGCTGAACAGGGTGGTGGTACTGTTGAGCGCCGAGTTGAACGAGGAAAGGATGGCGCCGACCATGACCGCGGCGAAGAAGCCGGTCAGGTAGGGCGGCAGCACGTTGAACACCAGATGCCCGTAGGCCTGGTCGGCGCGGATGCCGTCACCGGCGTAAAGGTTGTAGGCGATGATGCCCGGGACCACCAGGTAGAGCGGGCCGAGCAGCTTGAGCAGGCCGGTGAGGAGCACGCCCTTCTGTCCCTCGGCCAGGGTCTTGGCGGCGAAGGTCCGCTGGATGATCTGCTGGTTGGTGGTCCAGTAGAACAGGTTGATCAAAAAGACCCCGGTGAACAGGGTGGCGAAGGGGACCTGCTGGTCGGCACCGCCGATCGAGTTGAGCTTGTCGGGGCTCTGCTGCTTGAGTGCTTCCCAGCCGGCCGCCACGCCATGGCCGTCGCCCACGGCCTGCAGGCCGAAGTAGACCACCACGAAGCCGCCGATCAGCAGGCCGATGCCGTTGAGGGTGTCGGAGACCGCCACGGTGCGCAGACCGCCGAACAGGGCGTAGATCGAGCCGATCAGACCCACGACCCAGACGGTGCCCCACAACAGGGTGGTGCTGGACTCGATGCCGGTCAGCCCGGGCAGGTCGAGCATGCCCTGCAGGCCCACGGCGCCGGAGTAGAGAATGATCGGCAGCAGGATCACCGCATAGGCGAGCAGGAAGATGATGTTGCAGATCAGCTGGGTGCCGGCGTCGAAGCGGATCTCCAGCAGCTGCGGCACGGTGGCGATGCCGCTGCGCAGAAAGCGCGGCAGGAAGAACAGGGCCAGAGCCACCAGGGCCACCACGGCGACCACTTCCCAGGCCATCACGCTCAGCCCGTCGGTGAAGGCGCTGCCGTTGAGGCCGACCATCTGTTCGGTGGAAAGGTTGGTCATCAACAGCGAACCGGCGATCAGCGGGAAGGTCAGGCTGCGGCCGGCGAGGAAGTAGCCACGGGTGCTCTGATGGTCATCGCGGCGGGTGATGCGCCAGGTGATGAAGGCCACCAGTCCCGTGAAGAAGAGAAACGAGATCAGGGTAAGGGCGTGCATAGGGGGTTCTGAGTCCTTGGGTGACTTGTCGATTCAGCCTGGTGGCTGTATCGGCTCGGGCAGGCTCCGCTGCGTCTCACGGCGAGACGAAAGTATATGGGCGTGAATCGATTCTGCCATTATCCATTTGTCGGACATAGTATTGTTAAACGTTATGAAATATGCTTTTGCTCGCCCAACCCTCACCCTGCCGAGCGCCGTGACGGCCCGGGCGCGAGGCCGAAACCGTGGAGGATGCCGACATGACTGAAGGCCACGAGAGCGTGCTCGATTTCTGGTTCCGTGAGCTCGCCCCCCGGCAGTGGTTCCGCAAGGACCCGGCGCTCGATCGCTGCATCGAGACACGCTTTCGCGCGATATGGGAGGCGGCCCGTGCTGGCGAGCTGTGGCCCTGGCGCGACTCGCCCCACGGCCGGCTGGCGGAGGTCCTCGTGCTCGACCAGTTCTCGCGCAATCTGTTTCGCGACCGCCCCGAGGCCTTCGCCCAGGACGCCCAGGCCCTGGTGCTGGCGCAGGAGGCCGTCGCCGCGGGTGTCGACGCCGAGCTCGAGACATCGCAGCGGGTTTTCCTCTACATGCCCTACATGCACAGCGAATCGCTGCGCATTCACGACGAGGCCGTGAAGCTGTTCGATCAGCCGGGGCTGGAGAATAACCTCGAGTACGAGCATCGCCACCGGCGGATTCTCGAGCGCTTCGGCCGCTATCCGCATCGCAACGCCATTCTCGGTCGTGAGTCGACGCCCGAGGAAGTCGAGTTTCTCCGTCAGCCGGGGTCGTCTTTCTGAGAGGAGCTGTGGCACCCTGACCGGACTTCCTCACGAATCGTGCAACGCAAGGAGGCCGCTATGGGCTTGATTTTGTGGTTGATCATCGGTGGTCTGGCCGGCTGGATCGCCGGCAACATCATGCGTGGCGGAGGCTTCGGCATCCTCGGCAACATCGGGGTGGGGGTCGTCGGGGCGTTGATCGGCGGCTTTCTGTTCAGCCTGCTGGGGCTCTCCTCGAGCGGCTTCATCGGCTCGCTGGTGACCGCCACGGTCGGCGCGGTGGTGCTGCTGTGGGCCGTCGCCAAGCTGCGCAAGTCGTCATGACCGCCGGCACCGCGTCTCGAGGGTGAGACGCGGTGCCCTGCCTGCTTTTCCTTCAACGGTCTTTCCCGCCCGGCGACGTTACGTCGTTCAGCCGCTCAGTTCGGTCAGGCATTCCTCGATGATGGCCAGTCCTTCCTCGAGCACGTCGTCACCGATGGTCACCGGCATCAGAAAGCGGATGGTGTTGCCGTACAGGCCGCAGGAAAGCAGGATCAGCCCCTTCTCGCGGGCGCGCTTGCACAGTGCCCCGGCGAGGTCGGCATCGGGCGTGTGGGCGTTCTTGTCGGTGACCAGCTCGAATGCCGCCATGGCGCCCATGTTGCGCGGGTTGTCGACACAGGCGAAGTCCTTCTGCCACTGGTTGAACCGTTTGACAAGCTTGTCGCCCAGCGCACGGCTCTTGCCGAGAATATCCTCCTCCTCGAAGACGTCGAGTACCGCCAGTACCGCGGCGCAGGACACCGGGCTACCGGTGTAGGTGCCGCCCAGCGAGTTGCCGCCGGAGGCATCCATGTGCTTGTCGGTGCCCACCACGGCGGAGATCGGCATGCCGTCGGCCATGCTCTTGGCCATGGTGATGATGTCGGGTTCGACACCGCTGTGTTCGATGGCGAACAGCTTGCCGGTACGCCCGAAGCCGCTCTGTACCTCGTCGACGATCATCAGCATGCCGTGCTCGTCGCAGATCTCGCGGATCTTCTCCAGGAAGCTCGTCGGCGCGGCATAGAAACCGCCTTCACCGAGTACCGGCTCGAGCACGATTGCCGCGGTATCCTTGGGGTTGGCGTCGGTCTTGAGGGCCATCTTCAGGCCGCGCAGCGCCTCGTCCTCGCTGACGCCGTGGTAGGGCACCGGGTAGGGCGCGCGGAAAACATTGCCTGGCATGCTGCCGAAGTCCGTGGCGTAGGGGGCGACCTTGCCGTTCATCGCCATGGTCATGAAGGTACGGCCGTGATAGCCCCCATCGAAGCAGATGACGTTGTTCTTGCCGGTGGCCGCGCGCGCGACCTTGACGGCATTCTCGAGCGCCTCGGCGCCGGAGTTGGCCAGCATGACCTTGGCATGGCCGCGGACCGGCGTGAGCTGACTGAGCCGCTCGGCCACCCGCACATAGCCCTCGTAGGGCATGACCGTCTGGCAGGTATGCATCACCTTGTCGAGCTGGGCCTTGACCGCCTCGACCACCTTCGGATGGCGGTGTCCGATGTTGAGTACGCCGATGCCCCCGGCGAAATCGATGAAACGCTTGCCGTCCGCGTCCCACAGTTCGGCGTTTTCCGCGCGGTCGGCGAACTGGGTGGCCGGGCTGGCGGCGCCGCTGGCGACGTAGCGCTGCTTGAGCTCGTTGAGCTGGGCGTTGTTCATGCTGGCCTCCTTGATACCGGGTGAGAGTCGATGCGAGGAGCGCACGGTCAATCGGCGTCCCGCAGGGCGTCGAAACGGCACGCTTGTGGAAAGCGTCGTACACGGAGTGGGAATCCGGCAAGCTGGCCGGGTATCCCGGCTCCCCATACGACATCCTGCCCATCGGCGAACGCCGGGGATTCCGCTACACTATCTCGCCCGAATTTCCGCTCATGCCAATCAACAGAGGTGTGCCTTGGTCGATCCGCTCTATGCCTGGTGGGCCCAACAGCTGGTGTTATGTGGCTGGACCTTTGACCCCGATCCCACATCGCTGGAACCGGCCCTGGCCACCGAGCGGCTCGTCCAGCTGGGCGTGCCGGAGCGCGGCGAGCTGGCATGGCGGCTTCTTGAAGCCTTCCCCGGAGGGCGTGCCAATCCGCAGACGCAGCTGGAGGCGCTGGAACTGCTGGCACTGGCCGCGGCGGCCCGGTGGCTGCCCAACGAGCGCGTGGAAGCCTGGTTGCATGCCCTGGGTCGTGACATTCATCAGCATCACGACACCCTGGACGCCTGGCTGGAGGCGTTGCGCCAGGCACGCCGCGATGCGGGCTGGCACCATGGCGACGAGGCCTTTGCGCTGGCCGGCGAGGCCCTGTCGGCTCTCGAGGCCGAGGGTGATGGCGTTACCTGGGCGCATCTGGACGACGCCTTGAACCGCCGCGTTTCGGGCACGCCGTGGCCCGAGGCGCCGGGCGCCTGGCGAATTCGCGCCGCCTTCGCGCCATTGCTGGTGCTGCCGCCGAGCCGCCTTCCCGACTGGCCGGATGCCGCGACCTGGCTGGATCAGGGCTGGCAGATCCGCGGGCGCGACGAGCTGATCCGCGTGCTGCTGTGGCTGGCCTCGCAGGGGCATCGCTACGGCTGGGACATCGATGCGGCGCGGCTGCTCGAGATGGATGGCGACGCGCGTCAGGCGTGGCTCAATGGGCTGGGCGAGCAGCGCCGCTACGGCAAGGTCATGCTGGGGTTTCTGTCGCGGGGCGAGCCGCTGGAGTGGGCGGCCTGGGACTGGCTGCGACTGGTGGATCTGGCCTGTGCGGGCGCCGCCCTGGGCTGGCTCGAGCCCGAGGAAGCCGAGCAGTTCGCCGGACATGCGGCCGACCTGCTGATGCGGCGTTACAGCGACTGGACCGCCGTCACCCTGGCCTATCAGCGAGGGCGCAGCCTGTTCGACGGGCGCGATGGCATGGCCTCGCACGCCCGGGACTGGGCCTTGCTGCTGCACTCGCCGCTCAGTCCCTGGCGGGTGCCGCTGGCCGAGCTGCTCGATGAGCCGGCCCGGGAGGCCTCACGCCGGGCGATGCGTGGCTGGCGGCAGGAGGCGCGTCATTGGTTGCTGGCGCTGGCCTCGGTGCGCGAACCCGACCTGCTCTACCGGCAGGGGGTGGTCACGCCCATCGAGGTCTCGCGGCAGCAGGACGTGCGCCGCTATCTGCAGG
This sequence comes from Modicisalibacter sp., assembly GCF_055145905.1. NCBI lineage: Bacteria > Pseudomonadati > Pseudomonadota > Gammaproteobacteria > Oceanospirillales > Halomonadaceae > Modicisalibacter > Modicisalibacter sp. The sequence goes on from NZ_JBSREH010000053.1 coordinate 143,907, forward strand.
AGACGCTGGGACTCTTTCCCGACGAAGGTGTGCCGGGCATGGCACGCTTCTGGCTGCCGGCTCAGGTGCATCATCTCAACCAGTTAGCCGCGGACGCGATGCACGGCACGCTGCCCTCGCTGGAAACCGGGTTCGGCCGTCCGGCGCCCGAGGCGGTGGCCCAGCGCGACGGCCTCAAACGCTGTGCCCGCCACGCGGCCACGATCTACATGGCCGAGAAATACGCCTTCTACCTGCTGATGGCGAGTGACAGCGGTGACTTCGACCCTGACGGCATCGCCGGTCTGGCCGAGTCGCTGCGCGGGGTGCTGTGTCGCTTCTACCCGGACGCACGGCGGCTGCTCGATGCCTGGGCGGCCTGGGAGCAGGCATTGCCCGAGCTGCCTGACGATACGCTGATTCACGAGATTCGCTGGCATCGCGACGACCCGGGCAGCCCGTTTCACTGGCTGGACTGGCGGCAGGTGGCCTGGCGCGAGCCCGGGCCGCGTCCTTCGCTCGACCGGTTCACCGCACTGGCGCTGGCGGGTCCGCTCAACGCTGGTCCCTGGGCGGAGCCGCAACCGGAGAGTCGCCATGAGCAAACGGCGCTGGGTGAATGGCTGGAGTCGCAGTATGGCCTCAACAGCGCCGCGGAGCTCAGCGAGTTCCTGACGTTCCTGCTCGAGGTGGGCGATCGTCAGGAATACCAGGTCAATTACGCGCCCTATACCCTCAATACGCGCCGTCTCGATGAAGAGATCGCCATCCTCGAATCCGGGGACTGTGACGAGGAGGCGCGCAACCATCTGCTGCGGCTCCGGCGGGTACGGGGCAATGTCGATGGCTGCAACGAGGTCGACATGACCGCCTGGGACGTCGCCCAGGCGGTGGACATTGCCGCGGCCGGTCGGGGCATGGGGTGGCTCGACCGGGATGCTTACTTGGCGCTGCTGGATACCGCGCAGGGCCTGGCCCGGGCGCATTACGGCAACTGGCGGGACTATGCCCGCGGCCTGTATGCCGGCTTTTCCTTCTTCATGGGCGAAACCGAGGATCGCCAGACGTTGCTCGACAGCTTCCGGCAGGCGCTGGGTGCCTGGCTGAGCGGGGCGCCGCCGCTGGCCGGTGCCTGGGCGAGTCTCGACTTCCCCGGTGCGCGACCGCGCCACTCCTCGCCGCTGCATATCGATACCCTGCCGGGGGACGCGCGTACGCTGCACTGAGGCGGCTCCCCGGGGCCGCCGTTGGTCGCGGATGACAAGCCCGCCGGTGTTGCCTATCATCGGGCGAAACCGGCAGGGCATGGTGCCCTGCGTCAATTCAACATGCGCTCGGAGTCGGCGCCAGGCCGTTGAGGGAGTGGTACCCGGGCATCACTCCCCCAGCGACATGCCGTTCGTGACGGTCACGGCGGGTCGGCTCCTCCATCACGATAGGGTTGCTGGATGCTCCGTGTCTGCGTGTCCGCCCTGGCTGTGGCCGGGCTGCTGGCCGGCTGTGCCGCCACACCGTCAACCGAGCCCACCGCGCCGCGCGAGACGTCAAAGGCGCCGTCGCCGAGAAGCGACCTGCCCGCCGATCGGCTGGCCGAGCAGATCCTGCGCTTTCGCCAGGCGTCCCCCAGCCTGATCCGCGAGGCCCTGCTCGACGAGCACGAGCGCTGGGTCGGAACGCCCTATGTGCTGGGCGGCGACAGCCGCCGCGGCATCGACTGTTCGGCACTGATGCAGCGTATCTTCAGCGAGGCGTTCGCCGTCAGCCTGCCGCGCACCACCGACGATCAGGTGCGGGAAGGGGAGCAGGTCACCCGCGACGAGCTCCAGGCCGGTGACCTGATATTCTTCCGTCCGCCCGGACCCTACAACCACGTCGGCGTCTATGTCGGCAGCGGGCGCTTCCTGCATGCTTCCACGTCGCGGGGGGTGAAGATATCCCGGCTCGACAACGTCTACTGGCGCCGCTACTACTGGCAGGCACGGCGCCCGCTGCCGCGTGTCGAGCTGGCCCAGCGCTGGCTGCTGGCCCGTGAATGAGCGGCGGGCGTCATAGCTGGGCACGATGCTCGAGCACGAAGTCGACGAAGGCGCTTTCCGCGCGGGACAGATAGGCGCCGCGTGACCACGCCAGCGACAGGTCGAGCCAGGCGGGCGGATCGAGGGGCACCGCCGCCAGATCCTCCTCCGTCACCACCCGGCGCAGGAAGGTGGTGATGCCGAACCCCTGGCGCACGATCGCCTTGGTCAAGGCAATGAGGTTGGACTGAAAGGCGATCTGCGGCTGGCGCCCGAGTTCACCGGCCAAGCGGTCGACGAACTCGCGATGGAAATACCCGTCCTGAAAGAGCACCAGCGGTTCGTTGAAGACCTCCTCGGCCGTCACGCGGCGACGCGTGGCAAAACGGTGATCCCGCGGCACGCAGACCACCATCTCTTCACTGAGCAGTTCGTGCTGCTCGAGCGTGGTCAGCTCGGGGGCCGAGATGATCACCCCCAGATCAAGCTCGCCGTCGGCGATCATCCGCTGCAGGCGCCGCGTTCCCGCTTCCACGACCGTCAGGCGAATCCCCGGATGGCGGGCCTTGAAGCCCATCAGCACCGGCGGGAAATAGTACGATCCCAGCATCGACGGAATCCCGATGCGTACCTCGCCCTTGACCAGTCCGTGAACCTCGCGCATGGCCAGATGCACCGCATCGGCATGTTCCAGCAGCGCTCGTGCCTTGTCCCGCAGCAGGTCTCCTTCCGGGGTCAGGGTGATGCGTCGCTCGTGGCGGTGAAAGAGCGTCAGCTCCAGGCGCGACTCGAGGGTGGCGACGGTCTGGCTGACCGCGGACTGAGCCAGGTGCAGCTCGCGAGCGGCACGTGTGAAGCCACCGTGGTCGGCCACGGCGAGGAAGACGCGCAGGGCGCGCAGGTCGAAGGGCAGGGGCATCACAAAATCCGATCGTTATCATCTTCAAGCACTATTTGGCCGATGATAGCGCGATGGGCGATGCTATGCGCCCGTCACTGCTGGAGAAACACATGATTGAAGCGCACAGTCGCGACTGGTGGCGTGCCACGCTGGCACTCTGCCTGGGCTCCTTCACCGTCTTCGTCAACCTGTATGCCGCCCAGCCGCTGCTGCCCGACCTGCGGGTGGCGTTCGGTGTCTCGACGCTGTCCAGCGCCATGGTCATGGGCGTGGCGACGCTGACCCTGGCCGGTTCACTGCTGATCTACGGCCCACTCTCCGACGCTATCGGCCGCGGCGCGATCATGCGCGTGAGCCTGCTGGTAGCGGCGCTGTGCTCGCTATTGCTGCCCTGGGTGCCCGATTTCACCAGCCTGCTGGTTCTGCGGGCCCTGCAGGGGCTGGCCCTGGGCGGACTGCCGGCGGTGGCGATTGCCTGGATGGGGGACGAGTTCGACCGGCGCGCCCTGATGCTGGCCGTGGGGCTGTACATCAGCGCCAATACCCTGGGCGGCATCGGCGGCCGGGTGGTCGGCGGCTTTGCCGGCGAGTACGGCGGCTGGCAGGCGAGCTTCCTGACCGTCGGGGCGCTGAGCCTGGTCTGTCTGGCGGTCTTCTGGCGCCTGCTGCCCCCGGCGCGCAATTTCCGGCCCGCCTCGCTGCGGCTCGACGTGGCGCTCGGCGGCATGCGCGCGCATCTGCGCAACCCGTTGCTGCTGGCCGCCTATCTGATCGGCGGGCTGAATTTCCTGATCTTCATCAACCAGTACAGCTACATGACGTTCCGCCTGAGCGATGCGCCGTATTCGCTGACGACCCAGTGGCTGGGGATGATCTTCGTCACCTATCTCGGCGGCACCCTGGGCTCGGCGCTGTCCGGACGTGTGGCGCAGAAGCTGGCCCAGCCGCTGTGCATGCTGCTGGGCATCGGCATCTTCATGCTGGGCAGCCTGGTCACGCTCAGCGAGTCACTGGCCGGCATCCTGGCGGGGCTGACCATCAATGCCTTCGGGTTTTTCTTCTGCCACTCGATGGCCTCGAGCTGGGTGAGCCGGCAGGCGACCCAGGCCCGCGGGACCGCTTCGGCCCTGTATCTGGTGTGCTACTACCTGGGCGCGAGTCTCGGTGGCTTCTATCTGGAGCCCTGGTGGCAGGCCGGCGGCTGGCCGGCCCTGGTGGCGGGCTCCTGGCTGGTGCTGCTGGTGACGCTGACGACGGCGGTGTGGCTGTGGCGGCGCGAGCGGCGTCCGCAGGCCGCTGTCAGCCAGGGGTGATATTCCCGCGCTTCACTCGCCGGGGCGGCCGGCCTGGTCGCCCCAGATTTCCTTGAGGCGTGCTTCACGGCCGCAACCGGCCTTGTAGAAGTGATAGCGGATGGGATTCTTGCGGTAGTAGTCCTGATGGTACGTCTCGGCCTTCCAGAAGTCCCTGGCGGGGACGATCTGTGTGGCGATCGGCCGCTCGAAACGCTTGGCCAGTGCCGCGCGGCTCTGCTCGGCGAGCTGTTTCTGCCGCTCGTCGTGATAGAAGATTGCACTGCGATACTGGTTGCCGGCATCACAGAACTGACGATTCTCGGCAAAGGGGTCGATGTTGTGCCAGAACGCCCGCAGCAGGGTGGCATAGTCCACCCGCTGCGGGTCGTAGGCCACTTCCACGGCTTCGGCGTGACCGGTGCCGCCCGCCGAGACCTGCTTGTAGGTCGGGTGGCGCTGGTCACCGCCGGTATAGCCTGAAGTGGTGCTGATCACACCCTCGACCTGGTCGAAGGCCTCCTCGACACACCAGAAGCAGCCACCGGCGAAGGTGGCGGTGCGGGTCTCCCCGGCCTGGGCCGGGAGGACTCCGGCGGCCATCACGAGCAGCAGGGTCAGTATCGCGAGACGCATGGCGGGAACCTCTTGAATCGTCGATGTCAGGGCGGTCGCGTGAATCCGCAACGCGAGTTCGTCAGTATAACGGTACGGTTCGCATCGCCTGCCGGATGCGCTTTCCTTCATCGACGAGGAGTCCCGACGTGACGCGACCCCGCCTGATTGCCCTGCTCGTGCTGCTGGCGCTCATCGCGCTGTTCTTCCTGGCCGGTGCCGATGACTGGCTGACGCTGCAAACCCTCAAGGCGCGTCAGGCCGATTTTCAGGCGTGGTTCGCCGCCCAGCCGTTGGTGGTGGCCGGCGGTTTCTTCGCCGGGTATGTGCTGATGGCGGCGCTCTCGCTACCCGGTGCAGCGCTGCTGACCCTGCTGGCGGGGGCACTGTTCGGCCTGGCGCAGGGTGTCATCATCGTCTCGTTTGCCAGCAGCTTCGGTGCCGTGCTGGCCTTTCTGGTCGCGCGCTGGCTGGCCCGGGAGAGCGTCGAGCGGCGCTTCGCGCGCCAGCTGCAACGCATCAACGACGGCATTCGCCGCGAGGGGGCCGTCTATCTGTTCACGCTGCGGCTGGTGCCGCTGTTTCCCTTCTTCGTGATCAATCTGGTGATGGGGCTGACGCGCATGCGGGTCGGCACCTTCTACTGGGTCAGCCAGCTGGGCATGCTGCCGGGCACCGTGGTCTACGTGAATGCCGGGCGCGCGCTCGGCGAGGTCGATGCGGTCGGCGACGTGCTGTCGCCCACCCTGGTGGCCTCGTTCGTGCTGCTGGGCGTGTTCCCGCTGCTCGCCCGGCGCGTTGCCACCTGGGTCGAGCGGCGTCGCCTGACGAAGCGCTACCCACGGCCGAAGGGGTTCGACTACGACGTGGTGGTGATCGGTGCCGGCTCGGCCGGGCTGGTGGCCAGCTACATCGCCAGCGCCTTGCAGGCCCGGGTGGCGCTGGTCGAGCGCGAGCGCATGGGCGGGGACTGCCTGAATACCGGTTGTGTGCCTTCCAAGGCGCTGATACACGCAGCGCGGCTGGCCCAGCGCGTGCGCGAGGCGCCGGCCCGGGGCATTCAGGTCGAGGCGCCGCGTGTCGATTTTTCCACGGTGATGGCCGGCGTGTATCAGGCCGTCGAGGCGGTGGCGCCGCATGACAGCCCCGAGCGTTACCGTTCGCTGGGCGTCGAGGTGGTCGAAGGCACGGCGCATCTGCAGACGCCCTGGGAAGTCCGCGTCGGCGAGCGCGTGCTGACCACTCGGCACGTGATTCTCGCCACCGGGGCGCGTCCGCGCGTTCCGGCGCTGCCGGGGCTCGAGGCGGGCGTCTGTCTGACCACCGAGACGCTCTGGCGGCTCGAGCGTTTGCCCGAGCACCTGCTGGTGCTGGGCGGCGGCCCGGTGGGCTGTGAACTGGGCCAGGCCTTCGCGCGTCTGGGCAGTCGGGTCACGCTGGTGCAGCGGGCCGAACGATTGCTGCCGCGCGAAGATGCCGATGTCAGCGAACCGCTGCGCAAGCGTCTCGTCGCCGAAGGGGTCGAGGTTCATCGGCAGACCCGGGCGTTGCGGGTCGAGCGCGATTCCGCCATGCCGAACGGGCGCTGCCTGGTGGTCGAGTCGGGGGAGGGCGCCCGGCAGCGGCTGCCGTTCTCGGACCTGCTGCTGGCGGTGGGGCGCGAGGCCAACGTCGCGGGGCTGGGGCTGGAGGCGCTGGGCATCGAGCTCGACGCCGGGGGCACTGTCGCGGTCGATACCACCCTGCGCAGCCTTCAGCCCAATATCTGGGCCTGCGGCGATGTCGCCAGCCCCCATCAGTTTACCCATGCCGGGGCGCATCAGGCCTGGCACGCCACGATCAATGCCCTGTTCGGCGAATTTCGGCGCTTTGCGGTCGATGACAGCAACCTGCCGTCCCTGACCTTCACCGAACCCGAGGTCGGTCGGGTGGGCCTCAACGAGCAGGAAGCCAATGCCCGGAACGTGGCCTTCGAGGTGACCCGCTACGCCTTCGGCGAACTCGACCGGGCGATCGTCGACGGGCGGACCGACGGCTTCATCAAGGTGCTCACGGTACCCGGCAAGGATCGCATCCTCGGGGCGAGCGTGGTCGGCGATGCCGCCGGGGAACTGCTGGCCGAGTTCACCCTCGCCATGACCCACGGCCTCGGCCTCGGCAAGCTGCTGGGCACGATCCATGCCTACCCCACCTATGCGGAGGCGGCCAGGGCCACCGCCGGGGTCTGGCGCAATGCCCACAAGCCCCAGCGGCTGCTGGACCTGCTGGGGCGCTATTTCGCCTGGCGCCGACGCGGCGCCGATCGCGACTGACAAGACCACGAGGAGACGACATGCTGGATCGCTGGACGGCCCGCTGGACCCAGCCGCCATTGCGTTACCTGGCCGGCGGGCTGGCCCGGCTGCGCATCACGCCCGGGCAGGTCACGGTCGGCGGATTCGCCGTCGGGCTGCTGGCGCTGCCGCTGCTGGCCGGGCAGTGGTTCGGTGCGGCGCTGGTGGTCATCCTGCTCAATCGCCTGGCCGACGGGCTGGACGGTGCCCTGGCGCGTCGGACGCATCGGGCCAGCGGCGCCGGGGGCTTTCTCGACATCGGCCTGGACTTCGTCTTCTACGCCGCCGTGGTGCTCGGCTTCGCGATGGCCGACCCGGCCGCGAACGCCCTGGCGGCCGCCTGGTTGCTGTTCGCCTTCATGGGCACCGCCAGCTCCTTTCTGGCCTTTGCCATCGTGGCCGCGCGCCATCGGCTCGAGCGCCCGGACTTCCCCCACAAGGCCTTCTTCTATCTCGATGGGCTCACCGAGGGCACGGAGACGATCCTGGCCTTCGTGGCCTTCTGCCTGTGGCCGGCGCATTTCGTCGTGCTGGCGGGCGTGTTCACCGCCGCCTGCCTGGTGACCACCGCGACCCGGCTGTGGGGCGGGTATCGGACACTGCGGCGGCTCGAGGAGCAGAAGGCGTGTTGAGGCGGGCGTTGCGTCAGGCGAGTGTATCCGGTAAACGAAAACGGGGCAGCCAGAGGCTGCCCCGTCGGGCCACGTGTCCGCCGTGGGCGGAGCGCGGAATCCTCAGTGCTCGTGGCCGTCTTCGCCGTGCACGTGGCCGTGCTCGATTTCCTCGGCGGAAGCTTCACGCACTTCGGCGATCTCGACGTCGAAGTTGAGCTGCTGGCCGGCCAGCGGATGGTTGCCGTCGACGGTGACGGTGTCGCCTTCCACGCTGGTCACGGTGACCATCAGCGGGCCACCCTGGGTCTGAGCCTGGAACTGCATGCCCGGCTCGACGCTCTCGACGCCCTGGAAGGCATCACGCGGCACTTCCTGGACGAGGGCGTCCTGCTTTTCGCCGTAGCCTTCCTCGGGGCTGACGTCCACCTGCAGCTTATCGCCGCTCTGGTGACCTTCCAGCTTCTTCTCCAGCCCCGGAATGATGTTACCGGCACCGTGAAGATACGTCAGCGGCTCGCGGCCTTCCGAGCTGTCCAGCACTTCACCCGCGTCGTTGGTCAGGGTGTAGTGGAACGCGACAACGGAATTCTGCGCAATCTGCATGATGTGATGAACCTTTCGGTATGTGCATGTCAGGCTCATGGTAACGTCTCGACCCCGGGCTGTCAGGGGCAGGGGGAATTTTTTCAAGTCCCTCGGGAACGACATGACCGTGATTCAACAAGCGTGGCTCATGGGCGCATGGTGAGCGCCGTCGGCCGGTTGCGCGTGCCCCGGGGCGGGGGTACCCTGCCGTCAGGACATCCGGCCAGGGCCTTCATGGCATCCACGATGCAAGTCGACCGTTTTCCGTCACCGCGTTTGCCCGGAAGGCTTTCCCCTGCGTCAGCCGACGCGGGACAGGTTGTGATGATCCATCGGCATGATTCCCTCGTCATCGATCGTGCGCCCCGGAGTGCGCGTACGTTGACGATACCCGTGATACCGAGTTCGTGTGATCTCTCAGGAGCTGATAAATGACCGTGACCGTGATCTGGCTGATCGCATTCGCCGTGATCCTGTTTCTGACCTGGAAAGGCTGGGAAGGAGGGTTCGGCCAGTTCGTCGAACGCCGGATTCCCCGGGTACTGCGTAGCCAGGACGACCGCTGGGTGTGGTGCACCGCCGCCGCCGTGGTGGGGGCGACCTGCATCGTCAAGCCGGTCTCCATGCTGCTGACGGTGCTACTGCTGCTGCTGGCAGGCTGGGTGATGGCCAAGCTGGTCTGCTGGGGCATGAGCAAGGCCCGTTTGCACAAGTAAGCCGGCTTTCCCTCCCGTTACACTCCCGGGCGTCGGTCAGCGCACGCCGGCCGACGCCGCCCGCCGATAGCGATAATGTAGATGTTCATCCTTGCGCGGCCCCTCGATGGTCCAGCGCAGATCGAATCCCAGTGGCCCCAATACAAGCCATGCCCGATAGCGATCATCGCCACAGATGTGGTCATGGCACGATGCCCACGTGTTGGCGGTGTCTTCCGGCGCCAGGTCGAACAGTCGTACGGCGGCTTCTGCGCCGCGGCGCTCGTGCGCCAGGCTGACCCGGTCGGCCAGAAACCTCCAGCGAAACACGTTGCGAAAGCTCACCGCCGGCGCGTCGGGGGCGACGGCCGGGTGAAACCGGCCGCTTTCGGTGAAGACCACACTGCCATCCTCATCGGTGGTGACCGCTACGCGGCCTTCGCCGTTTCCCGCCCAGCCGGTTTGCGAGCGCGCACCGGGCAGTGAACTAAAATAAACTTCCGACGTTGACAGGAGGTGGCGGCGCAGCGCTACCATTGCCGGCTCGACAGCTTCTCTCTCGGATGATTGCGTCATGTCCTACCTGATCGGTGTCACGGCCCTGTGGGCGTTTTCCTTCTCGCTGATCGGCGTCTATCTCGCCGGCCAGGTCGACAGCTACCTCGCCGTGCTGATACGCATCGGCCTGGCCAGCCTGCTGTTCCTGCCCTTCCTGCGGCCGCGTGCGGTGGCCAACCGGGTCAAGCTGCTGCTGATGGCCGTCGGGGCGGTGCAGCTGGGACTGATGTACATCTTCTTCTATCAGTCCTTCTTGCTGCTGAGCGTGCCCGAGGTATTGCTGTTCACCATCTTCACGCCGGTGTACGTCGCCCTGCTGGACGACGCCATGGCCCGGCGCTTTTCCCCATTCTACCTGCTGACGGCAGCGATTGCGGTAGCCGGTGCAGCGGTGATCCGTTATCAGGGCGTCAGTGACTCCTTCTGGCTGGGCTTTCTGGTCGTGCAGGGCGCCAATCTGTGCTTCGCCGTCGGTCAGGTCGCCTACCGACATCTGGCCGTCCGCCTGCTCGCCGAGGTCCCCCAGCGCAGCGTGTTCGGCTGGTTCTATCTGGGGGCGCTGGTACTGGTGGCCCTGGCCTATGGCCTGCTGGGCACGGCGAAGCTGCCCACCACAGGCGTTCAGTGGGGCGTGCTGCTGTGGCTGGGGCTGGCCGCGTCCGGGCTTGGCTATTTTCTGTGGAACAAGGGGGCCACTCGCGTCGATGCCGGCGCGCTGGCGATCATGAACAATGCGCTGATTCCCGCCGGGCTGGTGGTCAACCTGCTGATCTGGAATCGCGATGCCGACCTGGTGCGGCTGGCCTCCGGTGGCGCCATCATCCTCGCCTCGCTGCTGATCAATGAGTGGTGGACGCGACGCCGGGTGCCCGGTGTCGCGTGACGTCTTGATCCCGGTCAGCTCCGGCACACGCCACCGCGTCGGAGGCTGATTCGCGTCAAGGCGCGTCCGGCCCCATGCGCCATGCTCCTGAACGGATGACAGCCGGTCATCGTCACGTTCAGGAGCGTTGCCATGAAAGCACTCGTCTATCAGGGCCCCGGCAAAAAAGCCTGGCAGGACAAGCCTCGCCCGACTCTCGACAAGCCTACCGATGCGGTAGTGCGGATTCTCTACACCACCATCTGCGGGACCGACCTGCACATCCTCAAGGGCGATGTTCCCGAGGTACCCGCCGGCCTGACGCTGGGCCACGAAGGCGTGGGTATCGTCGAGGAAGTCGGCGATGCGGTGAGCAACGTCAAGCCCGGCGATCGCGTGCTGATCTCATGCATCACGTCCTGCGGTCGTTGTCCGGCCTGCAAGCGTCAGCTGTATTCCCACTGCGAGGACGGCGGCTGGATTCTCGGCCACCTCATCGATGGCACCCAGGCCGAGTTCGTGCGCATTCCGCACGCCGACAACAGCCTGTACCCGGTACCGCCCGAGGCCGACGAGGAAGCGCTGGTGATGCTCAGCGACATCCTGCCTACTGGCTTCGAGATCGGCGTGCTCAACGGCTGCGTCAAGCCGGGGGACACCGTGGCGATCGTCGGTGCCGGGCCGATCGGCATGGCGACCCTGCTGACCGCCCAGTTCTACTCGCCGTCGCGGATCATCGTGACCGACATGGATCCGGCACGGCTCGAGATGGCCATCCGACTGGGGGCGACCGACGTCATCGATGCCCGGGAAAGCTCGGCGGCCGATGCCATCCTGGCACTGACCGATGGCAAGGGCGTGGATGTGGCGATCGAGGCGGTGGGTGTGCCGGCGAGCTTCGATGTCTGCCAGTCGATCGTGGTGCCGGGGGGGCACATTGCCAATATCGGCGTGCACGGCAAGAGCGTGGAGCTGCACATCGAAAAGCTGTGGATCCAGAACGTGACGCTGACCACCGGGCTGGTCAACACTAACACCACCCCGATGCTGCTGCAGACCCTGCAGGGTGGCAAGCTGCAGCCCGCCGAGCTGATCTCTCACCGTTTCGACCTGGACGATATCGAGTCGGCGTATCGGGTCTTCGGCAACGCCGCCGAGGAGAAAGCCATGAAGGTTCTGCTCATCGCGCGCTGATACGCGGGTGAAGGTGTCAGCGTGGCATGAGCGGGATCAGGTGTGGCCAGCCGTCGGGTACCACGAAGACCCGACGGTGCCCGCCGCCGGCGTCGCGCAGGGCCAGTTGGCAGGGTGTCCGGCGTGCTCGAAAGCGTGCCAGCAGGGCGTCCGTCAGGGCGCCCAGAGGCATCAGCTGGTCGGTGGGTGGCGGCGCCAGCCAGTGCGGCTTGTCGAGAAAGGCACCGCAAACGGGGGCGATTAGCCTGCCGGTATAACGGGGCCAGGCGCTCAGCGGCAGCCATTCGCCGATCAGGGCGCCGGCAGTGGTGCCGCGCGGCAGTGGAAGGGCGCCGCCGTGCATGACGGCCGGACGAAACAGGATGCCCAGCAGGGCCAGGCGCTGCTCCACCGGCGCGTCGCTGTACGCTGCCAGGCGTTCCCGCGCTTCAGGACGACGGCTCATCGTCAGCTGATGGGTCAGGGCTCGCCGGCTCTTGATGGCCAGCGAGTCGGCGCAGCCCGGGCCGATCCAGCGCGCCGGCGCGGTGTCGTCGCCCGGACCTGCTTCCAGCCCCAGGTAGTACTTGATCGCCAGTTCCAGGTGCACGACGGTGGCGTCGCCGCGCCGGCGGTACAGCAGGTCGAGTTCGCCGAGGGTCACCCCGCGGGCGTCGCGAATCGACAGGTTGGCCGCCAGCAGCCGGGTGCCGGGTGCCCGGGCGATCAGGAAGTGCCAGAGTGCCTCGTGGTAGAGACCCAACCGTCCGCCCAGACGGTGGGCGACCGCCCGTTCGAGATCGCCGGGCCGCTGCTCCAGTTCCCGCAGCCAGGCCTGGCGCCGGTCGGGATCATCGAGTGCCAGTTCGTCGAGCCCGGGGCGGCCGGGGTAGGGGGTGTCGAGCAGGTCGGGGGCCTGCAGCAGCCAGGCCAGGTCGCGGACCACGGGATGGCGCAGGCGCGCATCGATCTCGAGTTCCCGCGGGTGAGTCATCGGCGTCTCCCTGGTGTGTGGGGCGGCGGGCGGCCGCCAGTGGGTGGCCGGCACGCGGCGGCGGCGTTTGCCCGGGCCCTGCCCTGCCCGCATAATGACCCGCTCGACGTGGCTGGGGAACATGCATGCAACCCTTCAAGAACATCGGTCTCATCGGTCGCCTGGGCAGTGCCAAGGTGGTTGAGACGCTGCGGCGCCTGATCCGTTTCCTGAATGCCCGGGGGCATCATGTCATCATCGAGGATCGTACCGCCACCGTGCTGCTGGATCATGGCCAGCAGGAGTCGAGCCGGCGCCTGCTGGGCGATATCTGCGACCTGGTGATCGTGGTCGGCGGTGACGGCAGCCTGCTGGGCGCCGGGCGCGCCATGTGCCTGAGCGGCACCCCGGTGCTTGGCGTCAACCGTGGGCGGCTGGGCTTTCTGACCGATATCTCCCCCGACGAGGTCGAGGACAAGGTCGGTGCGGTGCTGGACGGTCATTATGACAGCGAGCAGCGCTTCCTGCTGGATGCCGAGGTGTTCCGCAACGGCTCGCTGGTCGGCACCGCCGACGGGCTCAATGACGTCGTCGTGCATCCCGGCAAGGCGGCCCGCATGATCGAGTTCGAGCTGTTCGTCGACGGCCAGTTCGTCTACAGCCAGCGCTCGGACGGGCTGATCATCGCCACACCCACCGGCTCCACCGCCTATGCGCTGTCCGGCGGCGGGCCGATCGTCCATCCGGGGCTCGAGGCCATCACCCTGGTGCCGATGTTTCCCCACACCCTGTCGAGCCGGCCGATCGTGGTCGACGCCGCCAGCGAGATCACCCTGCATATCGGCGAGACCAACGAGGCCTATCCGCATGTCAGCTGCGACGGCCAGACCCAGGTGGTCTCCAAGCCCGGTGACATCCTCTATGTGCGCCGCAAACCCCAGCGGCTCACGCTGATCCACCCGCGGGGCCACAATTACTACGAGATCTGTCGCAGCAAGCTCGGCTGGAGCAGCCGGCTGGGGGAGTGAGATGAGCATGAGCGGCGGTATCGAAGGCTATGACCTGATCGGTGATGTGCACGGTTGTGGCGCCACGCTGGGCGCCCTGCTCGAGAAGCTGGGCTATCACCGCCAGGATGGCGTCTATCGCCACCCGCGGCGCAAGGCGGTGTTCCTGGGCGACCTGATCGACCGGGGGCCGCGCATTCGTCTGGCCGTGTCGATCGCTCGCAACATGGTGGAAGCCGGCGAGGCCCATATCGTGATGGGCAACCATGAGTTCAATGCCCTGGCCTACAACCGACGCTGCCCGGACGGCACCGGCTGCCAGTGGCTGCGGGAACACACGCCGCGCCATAATCGGATCATCCGCGAGACGCTCGAGCAGTACCGCGATCATCCCGACGAGTGGGAAGACGTGCTGGCGTGGTTCATGAACATTCCGCTGCTGCTCGAGCTCGATGGCATGCGCGTGGTGCATGCCTGCTGGGACGCGCCCCTGATCGAGCGTTTCCTGGCCACGTACCCGAACGCCCGCATCGACGAGGCGTTCCTGGACGCCTCGGCCGACCCCGACAGTTTCGCCTTCCGGGTGCTCGAGCGGCTGACCCGCGGCACACACCTGCGCCTGCCCGAGGGCATTGAGATCCAGTCCGGCGACGGCTTTACGCGGCGCACCTTCCGCGCCCACTTCTGGGCCCGCCATCCGCGTACCTACGGCGATGTGGTCTTCCAGCCAGACAACCTGCCGGGGGATCTCGAATCGCGCCCGCTGTCGGCGAGCGAGCGCCAGCGCCTGACCTACTACGGGCCGGAGCAGCCGCCGCTGTTCCTGGGGCACTACTGGTGCGAGGGCGTGCCGGCGCTGCCGGCGCCCAACATCGCCTGCCTGGACTACAGCGCGGTCAAGTACGGCCGGCTGGTGGCCTACCGCTGGGACGGCGAGGCCCGGCTGGACGCCGACAAGTTCGTCTGGCTGCGGGTGCCGCGGGACGAGCGTTCGCGGCCGCGACCCTGGGAAATCGACCTGGATTGAAGGTTTTACAATTAATTACACAATTTTTTGCGTCGTCATGAAACTTCTCGCCGCAGCGCCCGTCAGAGTCAGTGTTCCCTTGAATGATCCCTTGCTCATTGTCCGGCGGCCCCCTCCGCCGGACTTTTCTTTTTGTCGCCCTGTCGCTGCGGTTGTCCTGCTTTCCATCGTCTGAGGGTTCGTCATGCACAAGGTGCTGATCATTCCGCACGATATCGATACCCGCACCCTGCGCCAGGCGCTGTGGGCGCGACGCATCGGTCATCGCATCAGCCACGAGGAAGAAGGGCAGGTCCTGTGGCTGGCCGACCCCCGCCAGCACGAGGCGCTGATGCGCCTGGTCGAGCGCTGGCAGCGCGGAGATACTCTCGCCGTCGCCCCCGACGAGCCGCGTGCCGGCACGAACTGGCGCCAGGGTGTGCTGGCGGAGGCCCCGGCGGCGGCGGGGCTGGTCGTGCTGTGTGTGGCGGTTTTCGGCCTGATGGCACTGTTCGGCGACCGGCTCCTGGCGGCGTTGACGATCGTGCCCGTGACCCTGGTCGGCAACGGCGTGCAGGTCGGTGCCCTGGGCGAGACGCTGGCATCCGGCCAGCTGTGGCGATTGCTGACACCGGCCCTGATGCATTTCGGCTGGATGCACCTGATCTTCAACATGCTGTGGCTGTGGTACTTCGGTCGTCAGATCGAGAGTCTGCACGGCTCGCGGCGTTTCGTCTGGGTGGTGCTGGCCAGCGCGCTGGGCTCGAACCTGGCGCAGTACGCCACCGGCACGGTGCTGTTCGGCGGCATGTCGGGTGTCGACTACGCGCTGCTGGGCTATGTCTGGCTGATGGCGCGGCGGCGGCCGCACAGCGGCTTTTTTGTGCCGACCATGCTGGTGGTGTTCATGATCGGCTGGATGGTCTTCACCATGACCGATTTCGCCGCCCCGGTGGGCTTCGGCAATGTCGCCAACGAGGCGCACCTGGGCGGGTTGCTGATCGGGCTGGGCATCGGCCTGTGGGCCAGCCGTACCCCGGCCCGCACGGCCTGAGCAGACGCTCGCCAGCGCGACGTGAGACAATGGAGTTCGGATTTACCGGAGTTGACGACGATGAGTGACATGACCTTCGCGCGCATGATCGAGCAGATGACGCCCGAGATCTATCAGAGCCTCAAGCAGGCCGTGGCGCTGCGCAAATGGCCCGACGGGCGCTTTCTCACCCCCGAGCAGACCGAACTGTGCCTGGAGGCCGTCATGCGCTACGAGATCGAGCACAACGTGCCCGAGAGCGAGCGGGTCGGCTATCTCGAGGGCACCTGCTCCAGCCAGTCCAGCGCCGGCGGCGAGGACAGCATCAAGTGGATGAACTGATCACCCGCCAGGGCTGCCTGCGCAAGATGGCGATCGAGCCCGGCGACGACGGCGAGCCGGCGCGCTACACCCTGCGCGCCGGTGAGCTGCGTCTGGACCTCAATGCGCGGCTGGGGCAGCGGCTCACCCTGACCCATACCGGTGCCATCGCCTGCACCCACTGCGGGCGTGCTACCCGCAAGAGTTTCGGTCAGGGCTACTGTTACCCCTGCTTCAAGCGGCTGGCGCAGTGCGACACTTGCATCGTCAAGCCGGAAACCTGCCACTACTTCGCCGGTACCTGCCGCGAGCCCGAATGGGGCGAGCGCCACTGCTTCCGGCCGCATGTGGTCTACCTGGCCAACTCCTCGGGGCTCAAGGTTGGCATCACCCGACGGACCCAGGTGCCCACCCGCTGGCTGGATCAGGGCGCTGTCCAGGCGCTGCCGATCCTCGAGGTCGACACCCGCCAGCAGTCGGGCTTCGTCGAGACGCTGTTCAAGCGCGAGGTGGCGGATCGCACCAACTGGCGGGCGATGCTCAAGGGCGAGGTGGCGCCGCTCGATCTGGTCGCCGAGCGTGACCGGCTGCTCGAGGGGCTGGCCGCGGGGCTCGATGAACTGCGCGAGCGCTTCGGCACGGACGCCATCCGCCCCCTCGACGAGGCCCCGGTGACGCTCGACTACCCGGTGCTCGAATCGCCCACCAAGGTGGTCTCGCTCAACTTCGACAAGACGCCCGCCGTCGGCGGCACCCTGATGGGCCTGAAGGGCCAATACCTGATGTTCGACACCGGGGTGATCAACCTGCGCAAGTTCACCGGGTATGAGGTCGTGGTGGAGTGACGCTGCCCCGTCACCCCGGCCGCCGCCGATTGCTCTCCATGCGCTCGAGGAACACTCCCATCACGGTGTCGTAGAGGCGCGGGCCGAGCACCACGTCCTCGACACCGGCGTCGAGATTGGGATTGTCGTTGACCTCGATCACCACCACCCGTTCGCCGATCTGCTTGAGATCCACCCCGTAGAGGCCGTCGCCGATCAGCCGGGTAGCCTTGAGGGCGGCGCGGATCACCGGTTTCGGTACGTCCTCGGGGCCGTGGGTGGTGAAGCCGCCGCTGCGCGTCCTGCCGCGGGAATGGTCGTAGATCTGCCAGTGGCCGCGGGCCATGTAGTAGCGGCTGGCGAACAGCACCTTGCCGTCGAGCACGCCGATCCGCCAGTCGAAATCGGTGGGTAGCCACTCCTGGAGCAGCAGCAGGGCGGAGGAGGCGAACAGCCGCTCGGCCTCCTGGACGAGCTGCTCGCTGGAGGTGATCTTGACCACTCCGCGCGAGAATGCCCCGTCGGGCACCTTGAGCACCATCGGGAACTGCAGATCGGCGGCCTTTTCGGGTAGCCGCCGCAGGTCGTCGCGATACAGCAGCAGGCCGTCCGGGGCGGGCACGCCCCTGGCGCGCAGCAACTCGTGCAGGTAGACCTTGTTGGTGCAGCGCAGGATCGAGCGCGGATCGTCGATTACTACCAGCCCCTCGTGCTCGGCACGCCGCGCCATGCGGTAGGTGTGGTGGTCGAGGCTGGTCGTCTCGCGGATGAACAGGGCGTCGAACTCGGCGAGCCGCCCCTCGTCGCGCTTGGTGATCAGTGACACGTCGATGCCCAGCCGGCGGCCGGCACGAATGAACTGCTTGAGCGCGCTCCTGTTGCTGGGCGGCAGCGTTTCCTTGGGATCGACGAGGATCGCCAGGTCGTAGCGGTAGCGCCGGCGCGCCTTGGGCGTGCGCCAGACCTTGCGCGAGTGCCGGTTCAGGGCCTGGGCGAACAGGTCCTGTTCCGCGCCGCGCAGGGCGGTGAGCGCCAGCGGCTTGAGTCGGGTCAGCCGCCACAGCCCCTGACGGCGCTGGAAGCGTGCCTCGAGCAACGGGCAGGGCAGGCGTTCGAAGAGTCGGCGGGCCAGCCTGCCAAGGCCATCCTCCAGGCACTCGCCGAACATCACCCGCAGCGTGAAGGCCTCGCCGGGGAGCGCGCCGTGCCGGGCCAGCCGGTCCATCAAGGGAGCCAGTGATTCCAGCTGGAGGTCGACCAGCGCCTTGCGGGACAGCTGATTGAGCGTCTCGACCGTAGGCAGTACTCGCTGCCCTCGAGCCTGGGCGAGCAGCGAGACATAGTAGCCGGTCTCTAGGTAGTCCAGGCCGCTGCACAGGTTGATGACGTGGGTGACGCCATCGAGGGCATCATCCTCGCGCGCGAGGTAATCGGCAGCGGTGATCAGATCTTCCGAGGGGTAGTAGGGCTGCCAGTCGGAAAGGCGGTCGACGACGATGCGCAAGGGAGCCATGGGTGCATTTCCTGCGTGCAAGGGGGAGCCGGACGGGGCAAAATTGCCGCTAGCATGCGCTTGACCGGCACTCGCTACAAGCCGGGTCGATGGTGAAATAATTTCATGCAACCAGGCAATGACAGGGCGCTTTTCAGCATCCGACAATGCCGTCGCCGCCAGTTTCGGAATCACCCATGAATTCGCCGCACCCACCGCTGCTTCGCGACGCCCGTCCGGAGGATCTCGAGGCCCTGTGCCGACTCGAGCAGGCCTGCTTCGCCGGGGATCGCTTCTCGCGCCGTCAGCTTTCGCACCTGCTCAAGCGCGCCAACGCCGTGACCCGGGTCGTCGTCGATGCCGACGGCGAGCTGCAGGGCTATGGGACTCTGCTGTTCCGGCGCAACAGTCGCACCGCCCGCCTCTATTCCTTCTGTGTGCATCCCGCGCTGCGTGGCGGCGGCGTGGGGCGGCGGCTGCTCAATGCGCTGGAGGCAGTCGCCGTCGACCGTGGCATGCAGCGCCTGAGCCTGGAAGTCCGTGCCGACAACCGCGTCGCCATGGGCCTGTATCGGCGCATGGGCTACCTGCCGCGCCGCTGGCTGGATGACTACTACGTCGATGGTTGCGCCGCCTGGCAGATGGACAAGCCGCTGGGTGCATCGACGCCGGCCGAGTCAGTGACACCAGCGGCTGCAGCGCCTTCGCCGATCGGCTAGGATGGCGCCGTTCACCTACCGGAGCCCTGTCATGCCCTCTTTCGATATCGTGTCCGAACTCGACAAGCACGAAGTCACCAACGCCGTCGACCAGGCCAATCGTGAACTCACCACCCGCTTCGACTTCCGCGGCGTCGACGCGAGCTTCACCGAGGAAACCGGCGCCGTGCTCATGGAGGCGGAGGCCGAGTTCCAGCTGCGCCAGATGCTCGACCTCCTGAAGGGTCGCCTGATCGCCCGCGGCATCGATGTCGGCTGTCTCGAGGAGGAGGACGCCGAGACCGGCGGCGTGCGGGTGCGCCAGCGCATCGTCCTGCGTCAGGGCATCGACCAGCCGCTGGCCAAGAAGATTGTCAAGACGCTCAAGGACGCCAAGCTCAAGGTGCAGGCGCAGATCCAGGGCGACAAGGTGCGGGTCACCGGCAAGAAGCGCGACGACCTGCAGCAGGCCATCGCCCTGCTCAAGGGCGATGAGTCCATCGAGTTGCCGCTGCAGTTCAACAACTTTCGCGACTGATGTGCTGGAATCTTGTCTAGGCTGGTGATAGCCGGTTTGCATTTCCTCGCCGAGCGGAGGACGGGTGTCATGAAGGGGCGAGCGTCGGGTCCGGTTTCGTTCCGGCGTGCCCCGTTCGGGCCCGGCGATCGCTTGCCGTGCGCCGGCGGACGTGCCGGGTGCGACGATGCGATCCATCCGTCGGCGAGCGAAATCCGGTAGGCTAGGAGCGTCGCGTTCGGGAGAAAGCCCCATGCCCAACCTCAAGCACGCCATCTACGCAAGCCTGGCCGCCGTCAGCTTCGCGCTCGGCGTGATAGGTCTGTTCCTGCCCGTCATGCCCACGACCGGCTTCATGCTGCTGGCGGTGTGGCTGGCCTCGCGGGGATCGCCGCGTTTCGCGCACTGGATTCGCCGTCACCCGCGCTTCGGGCCGCCGATCCTTGCCTGGGAGGACGAGCGCGCCATCCCCCGCCACGCCAAGTGGATGGCGGCGACCATGCTGGTCGTCTCGTCGCTGGTGATCGGCTTCACCGTGGGGGCGCTGGTGGTCAGGCTGGGGCTGATCGTCGGCCTGTTCGCGCTGGGGCTGTGGATCATCACCCGTCCCGAGCCGCGCGGTGCCTGCCCGTTTGCCGCCGCCGCCGATGCGGCGGCGCAACGGCGGCTGGACGAGGCGAGTCGTGTGTCGTCCCGCTCCGGGCGCTGACTGCCGGGCTTCCCGGCTGACTTTGAGACTCCTGCCTTGCTCGCCGTACAATGCCGGTAACCTTGTACAGGAGTACTCGTTCCATGTCCGATACGCGCGTTTCCGAAGAAGCGGAGATCAAGCCCGTCGACGCTGCCCCGCAGCCGGTCTACCTGAAGGATTACCAGCCGCCGGCCTTTCGCGTCACGCATGTCGATCTCAAGTTCGATCTCGTACCCGCGGCGACGCGGGTCAGTGCCGTGCTGCACCTCGAACGTCACCCGGACAGTGCGCCGGGCCGGCCGCTGGTGCTGGATGGCGAGAAGCTCACCCTCAAGCGCATCGCCATCGACGGTCAGGAGCTCGACGATGGCGAGTACCGCCTCGACGATGCCTCGCTGACCATTCCCGACGCCCCGGACCGACTGCGTCTGGAGACCGAGGTCGAGATCGATCCGGCCAGCAACACCGCGCTGGAAGGGCTGTACCTGTCCAACGGCATGTTCTGCACCCAGTGCGAGGCCCAGGGTTTCCGCCGCATCACCTTCTATCCGGATCGTCCGGACGTGATGGCGACCTTCTCGACCACGGTGATCGGCGACAGCGCCTCGCTGCCGGTGCTGCTCTCCAACGGCAACCCGGTCGAGCGCGGCGAACTGCCCAATGGTCGGCACTTCGTCACCTGGGAAGATCCGCACCCCAAGCCCAGCTACCTGTTCGCGCTGGTGGCCGGTGACCTGAAGAAGGTCGAGGACCACTTCACCACCCGCAGCGGTCGCGAGGTCACCCTGCAGCTGTGGGTCGAGCCGGCCAACCTGGAGAAGACCGACCACGCCATGCGCTCGCTCAAGGCGGCCATGGAGTGGGACGAGACGACCTACGGCCGCGAGTACGACCTCGACCTGTTCATGATCGTCGCCGTCGACGACTTCAACATGGGCGCGATGGAGAACAAGGGCCTCAACATCTTCAACTCGGCGGCGGTGCTGACTCATCCGCAGACCGCCACCGATGCGGCCTTCCAGCGTGTCGAGGGGGTGGTCGCCCACGAGTACTTCCACAACTGGTCGGGCAACCGCGTGACCTGCCGCGACTGGTTCCAGCTCTCGCTCAAGGAAGGCTTCACGGTCTTCCGCGATCAGAGCTTCTCCGCCGACATGAACTCGGCGCCGGTCAAGCGCATCGAGGATGTCTCCTTCCTGCGTACCGCGCAGTTCGCCGAGGATGCCGGCCCTACTGCGCACCCGGTCCAGCCCGACCACTACATCGAGATCTCCAACTTCTACACCCTGACCATCTACGAGAAGGGTGCGGAGATCGTGCGCATGCTGCGCAATCTGCTGGGCTGGGAGACCTTTCGCAAGGGCAGTGATCTGTACTTCGAGCGTTTCGACGGCCAGGCGGTGACCATCGAGGACTTCGCCGGCTGCATGGCCGAGGTGTCCGGGCTCGATCTCGATCAGTTCATGCGCTGGTATTCCCAGGCCGGCACGCCGGAGATCGACGCGCATGGCGAGTACGACTATGCGTCGGCCGAATATCACCTGACGCTGCGCCAGCGTACGCCGGCCACGCCGGGCCAGCCCGACAAGCTGCCGCTGCACATCCCGGTGCGAGTGGGGCTGGTGGGTACCAAGTCCGGCGAGGATCTGACCCTGACCCTCGCTGGTGCCGACGGCAAGGAGAAGCTGGGCAAGGAGGGGGTGCTGCACCTGCGCGAGGACGAGCAGACCTTCATCTTCACCGACGTTGCCGAAGCCCCGGTGCCGTCGCTGCTGCGCGGTTTCTCGGCGCCGGTCAAGATGCGCTTCCCCTACGGCCGCGAGGATCTGGCATTCCTGCTCACGCACGATTCCGACGGTTTCAACCGCTGGGATGCCGGGCAGCGGCTGGCCATGCTGGCCCTGGACGATCTGATCGCCGCGCACCGCAACGGTGTCGAGAAGGTCATGGATGCGCGGGTGGTCGAGGCATTCCGCGGGCTGCTCAACGAGCCGGCCGACGACAAGGCGGTGCTCGCCGAGATGCTCACGCTGCCGTCCGAGGCGTACATCGCCGAGCAGCAGCCGGTGGTCGACGTGGATGCCATCCACGCGGCGCGCGAGTTCGTGCGTCAGTCGCTGGCCACGGCGCTGCGCGATGACTTCATGGCGCTCTACCGGGCCAATCGCTCCGAAGCACCCTACGCGCCTTCCGCCGAGCAGATCGCCGGGCGTCGCCTGAAGAACGTCGCCCTGGCGTACCTGATCAGCATCGAGGACGAGGAAGCCATTGAGCTGGCCCGCCAGCAGTTCGAGGCCGACCACAACATGACCGATGTGCGCGCGGCGCTGACCCTGCTGGTCCACAGTTCGCGCAACGAGGTTGCCGACCCGCTTCTCAGGGCCTTCGGTGAGAAGTGGGCGCACGATCCGCTGGTGATGGATCAGTGGTTCAGCCTCCAGGTCACGCGGCCGCAGGCGGATGCGCTCGACCGGGTCAAGTACCTGATGGAGCATCCGGCATTCTCGCTCAAGAACCCCAACCGGGTGCGCGCGCTGATCGGCGCCTTCGCGGGCCAGAACCGGGTCAACTTCCATCGCCTCGACGGCGAAGGCTACAAGCTGCTCGCCGACGTGGTGATCGCGCTCAACACGCTCAACCCGGAGATCGCTGCGCGGATCATCACCCCGCTGACCCGCTGGCGGCGTTACGACGAGACACGCCAGGTGTTGATGAAGGCGGAGCTCGAGCGTATTCGCGCCGAGGAGCTCTCGCCCAATGTCTACGAGGTGGTGGAGAAAGCGTTGGCCGAGTGAGGCACTCGCGGCCTGTGCGAACGCAAACGGGGCGCCCCTTGGGGCGCCCCGTTTGTCGTTGGCAGGCAGATAACGCGTTTCAGGGCGCGATCTGCTCGCTGGCGTTGCTGAAGCCCATCAGCGAGATGGACAGGTCCATGCGCTGGCCGCGCGGGTCGATCAGGCTCAATGTGGCCTGGCTGCCCTGACGCAACTGCTGCATCAGTTCCGGCTTGACGGGAATATCCGCACGGCAGCCGTCCGGTACGCAGACCTGGTAGGGGAACTTGACCGGCTTGCCGCCGTCCACGGCCAGCTGCAGCCCCGGAGCCAGACGTACACCCAGCGGCAGCAGGAAGACCATGGCCGGCCCATCGACCTGGGGCGGATAGGTCACCACCACGCGCAGCACCGGCCGATCGTCGTCCGGGGCGTTGACCAGCTGGGTCATGGAGCAGCGGCCCTGACTGGTATCCGTCGGGCAGCGTACCTGCCAGTCCTGGACGGTGCGGGTCTGGACGTTGTTCGCGTTGCCGTTCGTGGTCTGCTGGGCGAAGGCGGTGGCGGTCATGGCCATCAGCAGCATGCCGATGGCGATCAGGCGTTTGGCGCAGTCCTGCATGGCGGGCTCTCCGTTTCGTGTGAGTGGAAGAGGGTCAGTTCAACACGAGGGCGGGGCGTCTGGCGAGTCGTCCGGCAAAACACGCGTCAGGCGATCAGCCAGCTCAGTATGGCCAGCCCGAGCAGGGTCCAGATCAGGGCACCGATCACGGCGCCGCGCAGAAAGCCGCGCAGCCCCTTGTACAGCATCAGCAGGCCGATGATCAGCATCAGCATGGCGAACAGCGAGTCGCTGATGCCCAGTGAGGCGGTCAGCCCGTCGACGAAATCCCGTGCCGCCGCGAAGGCGCCGCCGAACAGGTGATTCAGAAAGTCGATGAGCTCGCGCAGGGCGTCACCCAGTCGCTCGCCCAGCCAGTTGAAAAAGCCGTTGTCTTGCATGGTTAGGGGGTTCCCGGGTGTCAGGAGGGCTCGAATTGCTGGGCGCGCAGCCAGGCAATCTCCTCGGCCCACAGCGATGAATCGATGGTTTCCAGAATCAGGGGGATGTCATCGATGCGCGGATCGCGCATGAGGGTGGTGAATGCCGCCAGGCCGATATTGCCCTGGCCGAGGCTGTGATGGCGGTCGACCCGGCTGGCGAACGCGCTCCTGGCATCGTTGAGATGCATGCCGCGCAGGTAGTCGAAGCCGATCACCGCGCCGAATTCGTCGAGGGTGGCGGTGGTCGCCTCGGCACTGCGCAGGTCGTAGCCGGCGGCGAAAGCGTGACAGGTGTCCAGGCAGACGCCGACTCGGGTCTTGTCCTCGACCGCTTCGATAATGGCGGACAGGTGCTCGAAACGATGCCCGAGGTTGGTGCCCTGCCCGGCGGTATTTTCCAGCACGGCGACGACCGTGCGGGTTCGTGCATGGGCTTCATTGATCGATTCGGCAATGCGTGCCAGGCAGTCCGCCTCGCTGATGCGGCCCAGGTGGCTGCCGGGATGGAAATTCAGCAATGTCAGCCCCAGCTGCTCGCAACGCTGGCACCCATCGAGAAAGGCCGCGCGGGATTTTTCCAGCCCCTCGCGCTCGGGATGGCCGAGATTGATGAGATAGCTGTCGTGGGGCAGGATCTGTGCCGCCGAATAGCCATGAGTCTCGCAGGCTTCGCGAAAGGCGGTGATCGTCGCCTCGTCGAGCGGCTTGGCGTGCCAGCGCCGCTGGTTCTTGGTGAACAGGGCCAGGGCGTCGGCGCCTTGAAGTGGACCCCGAAATTCGGACCAGGCGCTAAGCTCTGATCATTCCGACAGGAGAACCTGATCATGAGCAGGAAACGCAGGCAATACAGCGCCGACT
>NZ_JBSREH010000054.1:0-29058 GCF_055145905.1 Modicisalibacter sp.
GGGCCAGATGCGATCTTCGTCCCTCCACCCCGGCAAGTCTTCTCCATACTGCCCGTGTTGGGTCATTTCCAACATACAAGCGACTTCAGTCGCGATGCACCTGCCACCGGATCCGTCGTCGGGGATGCTGTCGGCCTTGGCGCTCCACTCTGTCCCGACTCATGCCTCCTCGGGGTCGAGCCGCCACCAGGCCGGCAGCAGCCGCTCCACCTCGCGGCGGCGAAAGCGATCGTCGATCAGGTGCACCACGCCGCGATCCGCCGGGGTACGGATCACCCGGCCGGCCGCCTGGACCACCTTCTGCACGCCGGGATACAGGTAGGCGTAGTCGTAGCCGCGGCCGAACAGCGCGGCCAGCCGCTCGCGCAGCTGCTCGGTGACCGGGTTGACCTGCGGCAGGCCCAGCGTGGCGACGAAGGCGCCGATCAGTCGCTCGCCGGGCAGGTCCACGCCCTCGGCGAAGGCCCCGCCGAGCACGGCGAAGCCGATGCCCTGCCCGCCCGCGACGAAGCGGTCGAGAAACGCCTGGCGGGCCGCCTCGTCCATGCGACGCTGCTGGCACCAGACCGGAATCTCGGGGTGGTGCTGCCGAAAGCGCTCGGTCACCTGCTCGAGATAGGCGTGGCTGCTGAAGAACGCCAGGTAGTTGCCCGGTCGGGCGCGGTACTGCTCGGCCATCAGCGTGGCGATGGGGGTGAGCGACGCCGGGCGATCGGCGTAGCGGGTCGAGATGTGCGCGCTGCGCCGCACCGTCAGCTGCGCCGCCGAAAAGGGGGACGGCACGGCCTGCCAGGGCGTGTCGGCGGGCAGCCCGAGCAGATCCCGGTAATAGGTGCTCGGCCCGAGCGTCGCCGAGAACAGCACCGTGGCATGGGCCGCGGCGAAGCGCTCGGCGAGGAACGCAGCCGGCAGCACATTGCGACAGCACAGCCGCGACAGGCGCGTGCCGCGCCGCCCCGGCCACTCGTGACAGTCGAACAGCGAGTGCGCGCCGAAGCGCTCGGTCAGGCGCACCAGCTGCAGGGCATCGAGCATGAAGGACAGCAGCGCCGGGTCGGGCATCGGCGTGCCGGCCGTCGGTGCCTGGGACAGATGGTCGGCGATCGCCTGCACGAGTCGCTGCAGGGCGCCCAGCCATTGCGTCGGCGGGCCGTCGAGCACCCGGTAGCCCGCGTCCGTCTCATCCTCCGCGTGCAGCGCCCGCCACTGCCGATCGAGCGCCTCCAGCGGGCGACGCAGCGCGCCCGGTGCGTGCCGCTTCAGGGCCAGCAGCTCGCCCCGGTCGAGCGCGGCGGTGTACATGCCGCGCCCGCGTTCGACCAGGTTGTGGGCCTCGTCGACCAGCACCGCGACGCGCCATTCCTGCTCGCGGGCCAGGGCGTGCAGCATGGCATGGGTGTCGAAGTAGTAGTTGTAGTCGCCGATGACCACGTCGCACCAGCGTGCCAGTTCCTGAGCCAGGTAGTAGGGGCAGACCTCATGCGCCAGGGCGATCTCGCGCACGCTCTCGCGGTCGAGCCGGGCCTGGTGTACCGCCGCCTCGCGCGCCGCGGGCAGCCGGTCGTAGAAGCCGCGGGCCAGCGGGCAGGCCTCCCCGTGGCAGGCCTTGTCGGGATGCTCGCAGGCCTTGTCGCGGGCCACCAGCTCGAGCACGCGCAGCGGCAGGGCCGACGCCGGTGCCTCATCGCCCGCGAGGGTGGCCAGGGCGTCCAGCGCCAGCCGCCGCCCCGGGGTCTTGGCGGTCAGGAAGAACACACGGTCGAGTTCGCGGCGCGGCAGTGCCTTGAGCGCGGGAAACAGCGTGCCCAGCGTCTTGCCGATGCCGGTCGGCGCCTCCAGCAGCAGCGCCCGCCCGGTGGCCGCCGCCTTGTAGGCGGCCTCCGCCAGTTCGCGCTGGCCGGGGCGAAAGGCGGCGTGGGGAAAGCCCAGCGCCTCGAGGGCCGCATCGCGCGCGACGCGATGCGCCGCCTCCTGCCGCGCCCAGGCCAGGAAACGCGCGCAGTGCTCGACGAAGAAGGCCTCCAGTTCGGCGGCGTCGCACGTGACCTCGAGCGCCGTCTCGCGCTGGGTGGCGATGTCGAGATAGACCAGCGCCAGCGTCAGCTCGGCATGGCCGCGCTCGCGGCACAGCAGCGCCCCGTAGAGCTTGACCTGCGCCCAGTGCAGCGCGCGCTGGTTGTCGGGCATCAGCGCCAGGTCGCCGCGATGGGTCTTGATCTCCTCGAGGCGTCGCCGCTCGGGATCGAAGCCGTCGGCGCGGCCGCGCACGACCAGCTCGCCGTGGCGACCCTCCAGCGGCAGTTCGCGCTGGTAGTCGGCGCCGCGCCGGGCGGTCACCAGGGCGTGCCCGGCCATGCCCTCCTGGGCCGAGGGCGCCGGGGTGAAGCGCCGGTCGAGATCGCCGCTGCGCGCGGTGAAGGCGCACAGGGTACGCACCGCGACGCACAGGGTCATGACGCCATGTCCCGCCAGCGCACGTGGCACACCGCCGCCGGCAGGTCGTGACGGGCGAAGAACTCGAGCCAGTGGCGCTGGTTGTCCTGCAGGCGGTCGCCCGGCCCCTTCACCTCGAGCATCCGGTAGCGCCGCTCGTCGGGCCAGAACTGGATCAGGTCCGGCAGGCCGGCGCGATGGGCCACCGGGTCCTGAAGCAGCCGCTCGAAGCACAGCCGCAGGTGCGCGGCCGGCAGGCAGGCCAGCGCCCGTTCGAGCAGGGTGTCGTCGAGCAGCGCCCAGTCGACGAAGGGCGATTGCAGCCCGATCTTGTCGCGATGCTGCCGTCGAATGGCGTCCCGATAGGTGCCGTCGTCGAGCCGGGCCAGGCAGGCCGCGAAGCGCTCCGCCCGCCGCGTGCGGAAGTCGCCCTGGCCGAGATCGGCCGGCCCGCGCTGGAAGGGGTGGAAGAAGGCCCCGGGCAGCGGCGCGAAGATCGCCTCCCAGCACAGCAGGCCGAACAGCCCGGGGATCAGGCCGTTCTCGACGTAGTGCACCGGCGCCTCCGGGGTGGCGAGATGCTCGCGCACCGCCCCTTCGACACGCCCGGACCCCGGCGCCAGCTCCAGCGTGTGGGTCACGACCGTCGGGGCCGTCGCCGCGGGCAGCGGCGCCCGCCCCAGCCGCCGGTGCAGGCGCGTCTGGATGCGCCGGGCCTGGCGACGCTCGACATCGCCCCTCGGGTCGGCGGCGATCGCCTCGGCCAGCGCCAGGGCCCGTTCATGGTGCTCGCTGCGCTCAAGCACCCGCAGCCGCCGACAGCGCGCCTCGGGGTGCGAGGACTCGGCATACAGCGCCTCGGCCTCGGCCAGCTCGCCGCCGCGCTCGGCCTCGCGCCCCAGCCGATAGAGCAGCTTGGCCCGGCGCGCCTCGAGCCAGGGCCGGGCCTGTCTCGGCGGCACCTCGGCACGCAGCGTCGCGACCGCCTCGCCGGCCTCGAGCCGCTCGCGACAGTGCTGCAGCTGCAGGTAGGTGTCGACGTCGGCCCGACCGGCGAAGGCCCGTGCCGATGCCGGGAAGGCCACCGTCTCGTAACGCGCCCGGCCCAGTTCGGCGAGCACGAAGGTCGACCAGTCCTGGCGCAGGTTGCCGAAGAACATCAGGCGCAGCCGCTCGCACAATGCATCGATGGTCAGCGTGTAGATCGCGCCGTCAGCGAGCCCCCAGTCGCGCGGCGAGCGCGGCTCGGCAAGGCGCTCGCTCAGCGCCGCGAGCCACTGCGCCTTGCGGGCGCGGCGCAGCCCGGCCGCGGCCAGCGGTTCGGCGAACAGCCGCGCCAGCTCCGCACGGGGCAGCAGCGTGAACAGCTCGTCCAGCGACAGCGCCGCATCGGCGCTCACCCAGCCCCGGGCCAGCAGCGGCGCGATGGCCGTCGTCACCGGGCCGACCTCGGCGTAGTCGAGGGTGGCGGGCCGAAAGTGGCGCCCCTTGCGCATCACCATGCGTACCAGCAGTGCCTGAGCGGGCACCGGCAAGTTCGGGAAACGGCTCAGGAAGTCACGCTCGGCGGCGTCGAACAGGTCGGCGTAGCGCCGTTCGAGCCAGTCCAGCACGAAGCGGAAGTTGTGCAGGTAGTAGAGCGGGTCGTCGAGGGTCGGACGGACCATGGCGCCCCCGGAAACTGGATGGGCATCCATGGTACGTCGCGCACGGGCCGGCGGCAATCGCCGTTGGCTCTGACGAGGGCGCCGGGAGCAGGTTGAAGAGGGGGTCCTACGCCATGGATGGCGTAGGTAGCGCCCATGGAGGGGTTCACAGCGCCCCCTCGCAGACCTGCCGACGGATCAGCCCGAGTCATGTGGCAGCCATCAGCCATAGCCCTGCCGGGACGTGCTCAGCGCAGCTCGGGATTCAGGGTATAGGTGCCGGTGACGGTGGCCTGGCCCAGGATATGGCCCTGCATCGCGCCCAGCGCCTCGTCGCCGGTGAACGTGCCTTTCATGTCCAGCGACTCGACGTCCAGCGCATAGACGGTGAAGTGATAGCGGTGGACGAGGGCGTCGTTCCACGGCGGGCAGGGGCCGTCGTAGCCGCCGTAGGTACCGCCCATGTCCGGGTCGCCGGCGAGAAAGTCGGTGAAGGTGTTGATGCCTTCCAGCCCCAGCGCGCTCCTGCCGGACTGCTTGCCCTTGGGTGTCACCCCGTCGGCGGCGGCGCCCTCCTCGATGCCGTGCGTGGAGGCCGGCACATTGACCAGCACCCAGTGGTAGAAGTCCACCCGCGGCATGTCGGCGGCGATGGTCTTGCCCTGCTGGTTGGCGTCCGACGCATCGCTGGGCACGTCGGGGTCGCAGACGATCACCGCGAAGCTTTTGGTGCCCTGGGGGATATCGGTCCAGTGCAGGGCCGGGTTGCGGTTGGGGCCCAGCGTCATCGGCTCGCCGTCGCCCGGCACGCCGAAGGCGAAGGTCTCGGGAATCGGCTGCTGATCCTCGATGCCCTGAACGGTCAGTTTCATCATCACCTCCGTGATTGCAGGAAGAGTTGCAGGAATGAACGCATATCAGCCTAGCCCAGACGGTCGGGGCTCGACCAGACGCCCGGCGGCGGAACAGTGCTAGGCTGAAGGCCTGTCCTTTCGATGCGGCGATGCGCGACACCATGAATCCCCCTGTTTCTCCCCTCACTCCCGCCGAGCTGGGCTTTCGCATGCCCGCCGAGTTCGCCCCGCACGACGCCTGCTGGATGCTCTGGCCGCAGCGCCCCGACAACTGGCGCTACGGCGCCAAGCCGGCCCAGGCCGCGTTCGTCGAGGTGGCCACGGCGATCGCCGAGAGCGAGACGGTGTTCGTCGGCGTCAACGACGACCAGTACGAGAACGCCCGCAACCGCCTGCCGGACCCCATTCGGGTGATCGAACTCTCCAGCAACGATGCCTGGATGCGCGACGTCGGGCCGACCTTCCTCACCCATCCGGACGGCCGCCTGGCGATGGTCGACTGGGAGTTCAACGCCTGGGGCGGGCTGGACGGCGGGCTCTACTTTCCGTGGGACAAGGACCGCCGCATTCGCCGCAAGATCGCCGAGATTCTCGGTATCCAGCGCTTCATCGCCCCGCTGGTGGTCGAGGGCGGAGCGATTCACGTCGACGGCGAGGGCACCCTGATCACCACCGAGGAGTGCCTGCTCAACCCCAATCGCAACCCCGGCCTCGACCGGGCCGAGATCGAGCGGCTGCTGCGTGCCTATCTGGGGGTCGAGACGATCCTCTGGCTGCCACGCGGCTGCTATCAGGACGAGACCGACGGCCATGTCGACAACCTGTGCTGCTTCGTCGCCCCCGGCGAGGTGGCGCTGACCTGGTGCGACGACGAGCGCGACCCGCAGCACGCCATCTCCCGCGAGGCGCTGGCGATCCTCGAGGCCGCCACCGATGCCCGCGGCCGTCGGCTTACCGTGCACCGTCTGCCGATGCCCGGCCCGCTGACCATCGCCGAAGCCGAGGCTGGCGGCGTCGACCGCCTGTCGAGCTCACGGCCGCGCCAGCCCGGCGATCGCCTGGCCGGCTCCTACGTCAACTTCTATATCGGCAACTCGGTGGTAGTGATGCCCCGGCTCGACCCGGCCCACGACGACGCGGCCCGGGCGATCCTCGAACGGCTGTTCCCGAGCCGCCGGGTAATCGGCATCGACGCCCGCGAGATCCTGCTCGGCGGCGGCAACATCCACTGCATCACCCAGCAGCAGCCCGCCGCTCCTCCCTGTCGACAATGAGACTCTCGTCGGTCTGCCCGCCGGCCACCGGCTGTGCGAGACTGGACGGCCCGGCTGGCCCTGCGACCGGGCCGCACAGGCAGTCCCATCGACAACACGCGACGAGCCAAGGACTTTCCTCATGCACCAGATCCCGCACTACCTCAACGGCAAGATCGTCACCGGACGCAGCGAACGCGTCGCCCCGGTCTACAACCCCGCCACCGGCGAGCAGAGCGCTCAGGTTTCCCTGGCGTCCGCCGACGAGGCCCGCGAGGCCGTGCGCATCGCCGACGCGGCGTTTGCCGAGTGGTCGAAGATGTCGCCGCTCAAGCGCGCCCGCGTCCTGTTCCGGTTCAAGGCGCTGGTCGAGCAGCATGCCGACGAGATCGCCACTCTGATCTCGCAGGAGCACGGCAAGGTCTTCTCCGACGCCAAGGGCGAACTGACACGCGGCCTGGAGGTTGTCGAATTCGCCTGCGGTATCCCGCACCTGCAGAAGGGCGAGCATTCGATGAACGTCGGCAGCGGCGTCGACAGCTTCTCGCTGATGCAGCCGCTGGGCGTGTGTGCGGGCATCTCACCGTTCAACTTCCCGGCCATGGTGCCGATGTGGATGTTCCCCATCGCGCTCGCCTGCGGCAACACCTTCGTCATGAAGCCCTCCGAAAAGAATCCGTCGACACCGCTGCGACTGGCCGAACTGCTCACCGAAGCGGGGCTGCCCGACGGCGTTTTCAATGTGGTCAACGGCGACAAGGAGGCGGTCGACGTGCTGCTCACCGACGACCGTGTCCAGGCGGTGAGCTTCGTCGGCTCCACGCCGATCGCCGAGGCCATCTACACCACCGCCTCGGCCCACGGCAAGCGCGTCCAGGCGCTGGGCGGCGCCAAGAACCACATGATGATCATGCCCGACGCCGATCTCGACCAGGCGGTGGATGCGCTGATGGGCGCCGCCTACGGCAGTGCCGGCGAGCGCTGCATGGCGATCTCGGTGGCCGTGCCGGTCGGCGAGCAGACCGCCGAGCGCCTGCGCGAGAAACTCGTCGAGAAGCTTGCGACCCTGCGCGTCGGCCCGGGGCTGGTCGACGGCCCGGACAACGACATGGGGCCACTGGTCACCCGCGAGCATCTGGAGAAGGTCCGCGGCTATATCCAGACCGGCGTGGACGAAGGCGCCGAACTGGTCATCGACGGCCGCGACACCGTGGTCGACAACGCGGGTAATGGCTTCTTCATCGGCGGCACCCTGTTCGATCACGTCAGGCCGGGCATGCGCATCCACAGCGAGGAGATCTTCGGCCCGGTGCTGGCGATCGCCCGCGCGGCGAGCTTCGACGAGGCGGTGGCGATGATCAACGCCCACGAGTTCGGCAACGGCACGGCAATCTTCACTCGCGACGGCGACGCCGCGCGCCAGTACTGCGAGCAGATCCAGGTGGGCATGGTCGGCGTCAACGTGCCGATCCCGGTGCCCATGGCCTTCCACAGCTTCGGCGGCTGGAAGCGCTCGCTGTTCGGCCCGCTGCACATGCACGGCCCCGACGGCGTGCGCTTCTACACCCGCATGAAGACCATCACCCAGCGCTGGCCGAGCGGCATCCGTGAGGAGACCAACCACTTCACCATGCCGACGCACTAAAACGGGCAACGCCGGCAGGGCCATGGAGCCGACATCAAGGCCGCCCCCGCCCCGTCGTGAACCATACTGGCAGGTGCACTCATCTTCGGGAGCCCTGCCATGTTCCGCTTCACCCTGCTCGCCTTCGTCGCCGGCTTTTTCGCCGTGCTCTGCTTTCACCAGCCGGCGGTGGGCCTGCTGCACGCCTACGGCGTGATCCCCTCCGCGCCCTACGGCACTGCGCCGGTGGCGCCTCTGGGCGTGCCGCAATGGTTTTCGGCCAGTTTCTGGGGTGGCGTCTGGGGGGTGGTCATGCTCGGCCTGTTCACACGCTGGCGCGTCGAAAACGGCCTGTGGTGGAAGTGCGGCCTGTTTGGCGCCATCGTGCTGACGCTGGTCGCCCTGCTGGTGGTCTTCCCCCTCAAGGGCCGTGGCTTCATGCCGGCGGTCCTGCCGATCGGCTTCATCGTCAACGGCGCCTGGGGGCTGGGCATGTGGGTCTTTACCCGCCATCTCGTCGCCCGCCGGGAGGCGGCGTGATGGGCCGCCGGCAGAACGGCGGGAATGTGCCCGGCATAGGGGCCGGGCACACGGCCGGTCAGCCGCTGTCGCGGGGGTTGATCCGGCGGTTGACCACATCCGGCGCGCGCCGGTAGCGGTCGGCTTCGGCGAGTTCGTCTGCCTCGAAGACATCCGCCCCCACCGGCGTCTCGCCGTGGCGGCGATAGAGGTTGGTGAGCATCGCCTTGCGATCGCCGCGCAGCTCCTTGATCAGCACGAATATCATCCCGTAGATGATGAAGGTGAACGGCAACGCCGAGAGCACCGAGGCCGACTGCAGCCCCTTGAGCCCACCGGCGATCAGCAGTGTCAGGCAGATCGCGGCGATCAGCACGCCCCAGCTGATGCGCTTGTAGAGCGGCGGATTAATCGAGCCGCCGTCGGTCATCTGGGCGACGATGTAGGTCGCCGAGTCCGCCGAGGTGACCAGGAAGATGAAGATCAGCAGCAGCGCGACGATCGACAGCCCGGCGGTAAACGGCATCAGATCGAACATCTGGAACAGTGCCGAGGTGATGTTGTCGTCGGTGGCCGCGGCCAGACCGACATCGCCGGTGAGTTCCATGTTAAGCGCCGCGCCGCCGAACACGCCGATCCACAGGCAGGCCAGCAGCGGCGGCATGATCAGCACCCCGAACACGTACTCCTTGATGGTGCGCCCGCGCGAGATGCGCGCCACGAAGGTGCCCACGAACGGCGACCAGGCGATCACCCAGGCCCAGTAGAACACCGTCCAGTTGCGGGCCCATCCGCTGCCCTCGAAGGGCGAGGTACGCAGGCTCATGCCGATGAAGTGCTGCAGGTAGTCGCCGATGCCCAGGGTGATGGTCTTGAGAATCGCCAGCGTCGGGCCGGTGACCAGCACGTAGACCATCAGCGCGAAGCACAGCACCAGGTTGATGTTGGACAGCCGCTTGATGCCCTTGTCGAGCCCGCCCCAGGCCGAGGCCATGTAGCAGACGAACATCGCCCCCATGATGCTGAACTTCCAGAAGGCGCTCTCCTCGACGCCGAACACCGCCTTGAGCCCGCCGTTGATCTGCAGCACGGCCAGGCCGATCGAGGTGGCCACGCCCATGATCGTCGCCACCACCGCGAAGACATCCAGCGCCGGCCCCAGCTTGCGCATCCCGGGCCGCTTGGCGGTCACCGACGACAGCACCGACGACACCAGCCCGGCCTGCCCCTTGCGGAACTGGAAGTAGGCGATGATCAACCCGACGATGGAAAACGCCGCCCACTGATGGATGCCCCAGTCGAAGAAGCTGTACTGGATGGCATAACGCGCCGCCTGGGCGGTTTCCGGCTCGCGATCGCCGAAGGGCGGATGCAGGAAGTGCGTCATCGGCTCGGCCATGCCGTAGAACACCAGCCCCACGCCGAAGCCGGCGGCCAGCAGCATGGCCACCCAGGAGAAGAAGCTGTACGAGGGCTTGGAGTCCTGCGGCCCCAGGCGAATCTTGCCGTACTTGCTCAGCGCCAGCGCGATCAGGAAGATCACGAAGCCGAACACCGAGAACAGATAGAACCAGCCGAAATAGCGGCCGATAGCATCGAGCGCCGTATTGGCGGTGGCACCGAACCGGTCGGGGAAGGCCGCCCCCGTGCCGACCAGCACCATGATGATAAGGGCAGACGCGAGAAACACGCGCTGCCGTCCCAGATTGGCCATGATGCCTCCTCGTCCTGAGAATTCGCAGTCAATCGCCGATGCGATCACGCTGACTGCCGTGGCTTCCGCTTCCGTCGCGCACCACGGCAGGCCGGTGCCGACACTACCGACGGCGTTCCGACCTGTCACTATCAAGGTCGTTCAGATCATCGACTTGCGCCACCGCTCGGCCGTATCAGCCCGTATCGCCGCTTAAGCAACCGTTAAGGCCCTGCCGTCAGGCTACCCTCGAGCTTCCTTCTCGAGGGTGACGTCATGCACGACTCCAACCGCCCCGCGGGGCCGGGCCCACGATCCTCGCCATGGGTCTGGCGCGAGGCCACCGAGGCCGAGCACCCGGCCCTGCAGGCGTTCATCGCCGCGGGGTACGCCCGGGAGCACGGTGCCCGGCTGCTGCACTTCCAGCCACGCCTGTTCGGGCTCTGGCAGGATGGCGTACTGCAGGCCGCCCTGGGCGTGGGTCGCGCCGGCGATCATCCCCTGTTTCTCGAGCACTACCTGAACATGCCCGCCGAGCAGCGGCTGGCCGAGGTGCTGGCCGCGCCCATCGATCGCTCGCGGCTGATCGAAGTCGGCAACCTGGCCGCCCGGCGCCGCGGCCTGCTGCGCCCGCTGATCATCCACCTGATCGAGACCCTGGTCGCCGAAGGCAGGCAGTGGCTGGTGTTCACCGCCACCCGACAGGTCCGCAACGCCTTTCTTCGGCTGGGGCTGGAGGCCTGGCCTCTGGCCGAGGCCGACCCGGCCCGGCTGGGCACGGAACGGGCCGACTGGGGCCGTTACTACGCCAATGCGCCGCTGGTGATGGGCGGTGACATGGTCCGCGCCTGGCACCATCTGCAGGCCCGTCGCGCCGCTGAAACCGCGCCCTTGTTCTCCCTTTCCCCCCATCAACGCACGTGCGCTCATGGCGACGCCTCACTGCCGGGCTGCGCCCATGTCTGAACGCTTCCATCGCCACCTGGCGGACCTGGCCCGCGCCCGCCCGACGACCATCGCGCTCGAGGACGACCGGCAACGGCTGAGCTACGCCGCGCTGGTCGCCGAGATCGACACCCGCGTCGCGCGCCTGCAGGCCGCCGATGCCGGGCGTGTCGGCCTGGCCCTGGACAACGGCATCGACTGGGCGCTGTGGGACCTGGCGCTGCTGGTCGCCGGCCGGGTCAACGTGCCCCTGCCGGGCTTCTTCTCGCCCGCCCAGCTCGCCCACGTCACCCGGCAGGCCGGGCTCGACGCCCTGATCGGCCCGCCCGACCTCGGCGAGGCGCTGGGCTTCACCCCCGGCACCGATCCGGCGCTGGCCCGGCGCCGGGTCGACACGCCCCCCGAGCTGCCCGACGGCACCGCCAAGATCACCTTCACCTCGGGCACCAGCGGCACGCCCAGGGGCGTGTGCCTGGACGCCGAGGCCCCGCTGCGGGTCGCCGAGAGCCTGGCCGCGATCGCCGCCGAGTGCCGCGTGCAGCGCCACCTGGCCCTGCTGCCGCTGCCCACCCTGCTGGAGAACGTCGGCGGGCTCTACGCCCCGCTGTGGATGGGGGCGACCAGCGTGCTGCCGGGGCTGGCCGCACTCGGCTGGCAGGGCGCCAGCGGGTTCGACGTCACGGCCGCGCGGCGCCGGCTCGAGCATCACCGGCCGCACAGCCTGATCCTGGTGCCGCAGCTGCTCGAGGCGCTGCTCGCCGACCCCGGCGGCCCGGCGCGCTTCCCCGGGCGCTTTCTCGCCGTGGGCGGCGCCCGGGTCTCGCCGCACCTGCTGGAGCGTGCGCGAGCCGCGGGCTGGCCGGTCTTCGAGGGCTACGGGCTCTCCGAATGCGCCTCGGTGGTCAGCGTCAACCGCCCCGGCGACGACAAGCCCGGCAGCGTGGGCCGCCCCCTGCCCCATGTCCGCGTCACCCTCGCCGCGGATGGCGAAATCCGGGTCGCCGGCAACCTGATGCTCGGCTATCTGGGCGACGAGTCGCCGATGCCGACGGCCTGGCCCACCGGCGACCTGGGCCGCCGGGAGGCCGGCCGCCTGATCCTCGAGGGACGACGCAAGCAGCTGTTCATCACCGCCTACGGCCGCAACGTCGACCCGGCCTGGGTCGAGGCCGAACTCACCGCCGAGCCGGCGATCGCCCAGGCCTGGGTGCACGGCGAGGCACTGCCCGCCAACCGCGCCCTGCTGGTGCCGGCCCACGACGCCATCGACGACGCCCGACTCGCGGCCGCCGTGGCCGCCGCCAATGCCCGGCTGCCGGACTACGCCCGCGTCACCCACTGGCGGCGCGGCGCCCCCTTCACCCCGGCCGAGGGGCTTTGCACCGCCAACGGGCGGCTGCGTCGCGACGCGCTGGCGGCGCGATACCGCGAGTGGCTCGACGCCCCGCTCGAGGCCCGGGCGGCCCCGTTACCGACCGAACGACCGACCGAACCGGAGAACACACCATGAGCGCCTATCAGGAACTCGAGCAGGCGACCCAGGCCGAACGCGACTGGCTGCTCGCCACGCCGGTCATCCAGCGCGCCCTCGAAGGGCGCATCGACCGCGCCACCTATCTGGCCTTCCTTACCCAGGCCTATCACCACGTCAGCCACACGGTGCCGCTGATGATGGCCTGCGGCGCCCGCCTGCCCGCCCACCACGAGTGGCTGCGCGGAGCGCTGGTCGAATACATCGCGGAGGAGCACGGCCACCAGCAGTGGATTCTCGACGACATCCGCGCCGCCGGCGGCGACCCGCAACAGGCCGCGGCCGGCCGCCCCGCCCCGGCCACCGAGCTGATGGTCCGCCATGTGCGCGACGTGATCGCCCACGACAACCCGGTGGGCTTCTTCGGCATGGTCTTCGTGCTCGAGGGCACCAGCACCGCGCTGGCCACCCGGGCCGCCGGGGCGATCCGCGAGGGGCTCGGCCTGCCACCGGAAGCCTTTCGCTACCTGGCCTCCCACGGCGAGCTCGACGTCGGCCACCTGGCCTTCTTCCAGGGGCTGATCGACCGACTCGATGCCACCGACCTGGCCGCCGTGATCGACACCGCACGCATGGTCTACCGCCTCTACGGTGCCATGTTCCGCGGCCTCGACCACCCCGCCGACGCCACCGAGGAGCTCGCGCATGCACTGGTCTGAACGTCGCATCCTGCTCACCGGTGCCACCGGCGGCATCGGCCGCGCCCTGGCCGAGACCCTGCGCGACGCCGGTGCCTACCTGCTGCTGGTCGGCCGCAACACCGGCGTGCTCGAGGCCATGGCCGCCCAGGCCCCGGAACGCAGCGACTGGTTCGCCGCCGACCTGGGCCGTGCCGAGGAGCGCCAGGCGCTGGTCGGATTCGCCCGCGAACAGGGCATCGACACGCTGATCAACGCCGCCGGCGTCAATCACTTCGGCCTGTTCACCCATCAGCCGCCGGAAAGCGTCGAGACGCTCATCGCGCTCAACGTCACCGCCACGCTGCTGCTCACCCAGGCCCTGCTGCCGGTGCTGCATGCCGCCGACGAGGCCTGGATCGTCAACCTCGGCTCGACCTTCGGCGCCATCGGCTACCCGGGCTATGCCAGCTACTGCGCGAGCAAGGCCGCGCTGCGGGGCTTCTCCCAGGCCCTGCGCCGCGAGCTGGCCGATACCGCCATCCACGTGCACTACATCGCGCCACGCGCCACGCGCACGGCGATGAACGACCCCGCCGTGGACGCCATGAACGCCGAGCTGGGCAACGCCGTGGACGCCCCGGAAGCCGTCGCCCGCGCCGTGCTCGAGAGCGTCGAGCGCGGCGCCACGGACCGTCACCTGGGCTGGCCCGAGCGCCTGTTCGTGCCGCTCAACGCCCTGCTGCCCGGCGTGGTCGACCGCGCCCTGCGGCGTCAGCTGGCCACCATCCAACGCTTCGCCGGCCGCGCCTGAGCGCGGCGAGACTCCCGGAGACCGATCATGTCAGCCACCTCCCGCCTCTCCCGTCATGCCCGCCGCCTGGCGGCGATCGCCGGCCTGACCGGCCTCGCCCTGACCCTCTCGCCCGGCGCCTGGGCGATGAGCGACGCCGTCGCCGGCGGCGTCCACGAGCTGCAGAGCCGCTGGGCACGAATCCAGTACCGCACGCCGGCGGACAAGCGCGTCGACGGCTTCGACCAGCTCTACCGACGCGCCGAGACGCTGATCGATCAGCACCCCGACGCCGCCGAGCTGTACATCTGGGCCGGGATCATTCGCAGCAGCGAGGCCGGTGCCAAGGGCGGGCTGGGGGCACTGTCGCTGGTCAAGGAGGCCAGGGGGGATCTGGAGAAGGCGCTGTCGCTGGACGGCACGGCGCTCGACGGCTCGGCCTACACCAGCCTCGGCGCCCTCTACTATCAGGTGCCCGGCTGGCCGATCGGCTTCGGCGACGACGACAAGGCCCGGGCGATGCTGCAGAAGGGGCTGTCGCTCAACCCCCACGGCATCGACCCGCTCTACTTCTGGGGCGACTACCAGCATGACCAGGGCCACGATGCCAAGGCCCGCGAGGCCCTGGAGAAGGCCCTGAAGGCCGCGCCGCGCCCGGGCCGCGAGGTGGCCGACCAGGGGCGGCGCCAGCAGATCCACGAACTGCTCGGCAAGCTGGACTGACCTCTCCTGCGGCGAGGCAGGACTATTGCAGATAGCTGAAACATGACCGGGCTGAGCCGGCGGCAGGCCTCGTCAAAGCCAATGGCGATTGCCTTGGGCGGCGAGGCCGGGGCTTGTGTTGCCGGCCCCGCGCCCCCAGAGTGGAGCAATATTGAGCCGACTAACGACTCACCCGATCGCTCCACCGAGGTTCCGCATGTCCCGACTCGCTTCCACCCCGCTGTCCGTGCTCGACCTGGCGCCGATCCGCCAGAATGCCAGCATCGCCGAGACCTTCGCCGCCAGTGTTGACCTGGCCCGCCAGGTCGAGGCGCTGGGCTTCACTCGCTACTGGCTGGCCGAGCATCACAACATGGACGGCATCGCCAGTGCCGCGACCAGCGTGCTGATCGGCCACATCGCCGGTGCCACCTCGCGGATTCGCGTCGGTGCCGGCGGCATCATGCTGCCCAATCACCCGCCGCTGGTGATCGCCGAGCAGTTCGGCACCCTCGAGACCCTCTACCCCGGACGCATTGACCTGGGCCTGGGCCGCGCCCCGGGCTCCGACGGCGCGACCATGGCGGCGCTGCGCCGCGACCCCTACGCCGGCGTCAACGACTTCCCCGACCGCCTCGAGGAGCTGCGTGGCTACCTCGACGACCCGGCCCCGAATCAGCGCATCCGGGCGGTCCCCGGCCAGGGCACCCACGTGCCCCTCTGGCTTCTCGGTTCGAGCGGCTTCAGCGCCCAGCTGGCCGCCCGGCTGGGCCTGCCCTTCGCCTTCGCCTCGCACTTCGCCCCCGGCTACCTGCTCGAGGCGCTGCAGCTGTATCGCAGCCAGTTCCAGCCCTCGGCGGTGCTCGACGCGCCCTACGCCATGGTCGGCCTGCCGCTGATCGCCGCCGACAATGACGCCCACGCCGCGTATCTGGCGACCACGGCCCAGCAGAAGTTTCTCAACCTGATTCGCGGGCGCAGCCTGCGCTCGGCCCCGCCGGTGGAGAGCCTCGACTGGACGCCCCGCGAGCGGGCCGCGGTGATGCAGAACCTGGGCGCCGCCGTGGTGGGCGGCCCGGAGAGCGTCCGCCAGGGGCTGGACACGATTCTGGAGCAGACGCAGGCCGATGAGCTGATGCTGGTCACCGATGTCTACGACCCCGAGGATCGGCAACGCTCCTTCGAGATCGTCGGCGAGCTGCGTCGGTAACCCGCAAAGCGCCGGCCCTGGCGGGGCCGGCGATGCCATCATTCAGCCCTCGAGGCGCTCGGCGATCAGGCCTTCGAGCTTGCGCTGGTCATCGGCGAAGCGGCGGATACCCTCGGCCAGCTTGTCGTTGGCCATGGCGTCCTGGTTGTGGCCCCAGCGGAACTGTGCCTCGGTGAGCGGCGTCAGGCGCTCGGTCCTGTCGCCGATATCGCTGACCTTGCGCTCGACCTCGCCGTCGCTCGAGGCCAGTTCCTCGAGCAGCGCCGGAGAAATGGTCAGGCGGTTGCAGCCGGCCAGCGCCAGTACCTGCCCCGTGTTGCGGAAGCTCGCGCCCATCACCACGGTGGCGTAGCCATAGCGGCTGGCGGTGTCGCACACGCCGCGCACGAAACGCACACCGGGGTCGGTCTCCGGCGTGTAGTCCTCGCCGGTCTCCTTCTTGTACCAGTCGGTGACCCGGCCGACGAACGGCGAGATCAGGTACACGCCGGCGTCGAAGCAGGCCTGCGCCTGAGCTTCCGAGAACAGCAGGGTCAAATTGCACTGGATCCCTTCCTTCTCGAGCACCTCGGCGGCGCGGATACCTTCCCAGGTCGAGGCCAGCTTGATCAGGATGCGCTCGCGGCCCACGCCGTGACGCTCGTAGAGCTCGATCAGCCGGTGCGCCTTGGCGATGCTCGCTTCGCGATCGAAGGACAGCCGCGCCGGTACCTCGGTGGAGACGCGACCGGGCACGATGCCGGCGATCTCGCTGCCGATCGCCACCGACAGCCGGTCCACGGCCTGCTCGATGCGCGTCTCGGCATCGGCGACTTCCTGCTTCACCTGCGCCAGCGTCTCGTCGATCAGCGCCTGATGGCCGGGCAGATCGAAGGCCTTGAGAATCAGCGACGGGTTGGTGGTGGCATCATGGGGCTGATAACGGCGAATGGCCTCCAGATCACCGGTATCGGCAACCACCAGGGAGAGACGTTTCAGCGCGTCGAGTTGGTTCATGGCTTGTCGTCCTGACTGTCGTTCAATGAATTCATCCGCGATCACGGCGCCACGGCATGGTGCCTCTGCAGCGCCTGCCGGTAGCGGTGATAGAGCCCATCATATCGTGCCTGGGCCTCGGCTTGGGGATACGTTCGCGTCTGCGCGTCGAGACTCACCAGCCGCTCGCAGAGTGTGGCCAGCGACTCGCCCGAGCCGCGCGCGGCGGACTCGCACCAGGCGGCCTGGATCGCCGCGCCCAGCGCCGCAGCCTCGGTGAGCGTCGGGCAGATCACTTCCACGCCCAGCACGTCGGCGACGATCTGCCGCCATACAGCACTCTTTGCGCCGCCACCGACCAGCCGCACCTGGCTGGCCTCTGCGGCCAGCGGGCCGAGCAGCTCGAGGCCGTAGCGCATGCCGAAGGTGGCGCCCTCGACCACTGCCCGGCACAGGTTGGCGGCGGTGGTGTTGAGGCTGGTCATCCCCAGGAAGCTGGCGGTAGCGTGCGGCAGGGCCGGTACCCGTTCCCCGTTGAAGAACGGCAGCACCATGACCCCGTCGGCCCCCACCGGCGCCGCGGCCACCTTCTCGCCGAAGGCGGCGACGTCGAGACCGAACAGCTCGCGCACCCGCGTGGTCGCCGAGGTCACGTTCATGGTGCACACCAGCGGCAGCCAGCCGCCACTGCTGGCGCAGAAGTTGGCGACCAGGCCGTCGTCGTCGATCACCGGCGCCTCGGCGTAGGCGCATACCGTCCCCGAGGTGCCCAGGCTCAGCGTCACCAGCCCGGGGGCGATATTGCCGGTACCGATCGCCGCCATCATGTTGTCGCCGCCGCCGCTGGCGACCAGCACGTCGTCGGCGAGCCCCAGCTCTCGGGCCACCGAGGGACGCACCCGGCCCACCGCCTCATGGGACTCGACCAGCCGCGGCAGCACATGCTCGGGGTCGAGTTCCGGCGCGATGGCCGCGAACACGTCGTGGCGCCAGCAACGTGCCCGGGTATCGAAGTACCCGGTGCCCGAGGCGTCGCCGCATTCGGTGACCCGCTCGCCGGTGAGCCAGAAGTTGAGGTAGTCGTGGGGCAGCAGCAGCGCATCGATACGCCGATAGGCCTCGGGATGCTGCTCGCGCAGCCAGGCCACCTTTGAAGCGGTATAGCCGGTCTGCAGCAGCAGGCCCAGCCTGTCGATGCAGCCCCGGGGCCCGCCCAGCGCCTCGATCAACGCCTCGTTGTGCAACGCCGTCTCGGTATCGCACCACAGCTTGGCCGGGTACACCGGCTCGCCCTCGGCGTCCAGCGCGACCATGCCATGCTGCTGGCCGGAGACGCCGATGGCGCGAATGGCCCGGGCGTCGATATTCGCCGCGGCCACCGCCTCGGCGAAGGCGCCGCGCAGCGCCTCGAGCCAGTCGTCGACGGTCTGCTCGCGACGCCCGCCCTCGCCCTCGATCAGCCGGTGGGCACGGCTGCCCTCGCCGACGATGGTGCCTCGCTCGACGTCGACGATCACCACCTTGGTGCTCTGGGTACCGCAATCCACGCCAACATACATGCCTACTCTCCCACGGTTTTGCTCATTCTTCAGCAACATAGCGCCTGATGGCGGCACGAACGCCCTGGGCGTCGATGATATCGAGCCACTTGGCAAAAGCGCCCAGGAATGGCCGCGACTCGGCCAGATCGTTGAAAACCTCGCGGATCGCCAGAAAGGCGCGAGGCTCGCGAACGGATTCCCGTGCCCCCGCCATCAGGCGTGCCGACAGGGGGTCGGAGAGCGCCGCTACCCCTGTCGACCCGCCGGCCACCCGGCAATAACAACACCAGAGTGCCAGCTCGAGCGCCAGCCCGCCGACGGGGAAACCACGGCCCAGCGCATCTCTGATCGCGGGCAGGATGAACTTCGGCTGCCGCGTCGAACCGTTGGCACACAGCCGCGACACGGTATCGCCAATCTCGGCGTTGCCGAAGCGCTCGACGATCCGCGCCAGGTACGCCGGGTAGGCGACACCCTCGATTTCCTCCAGGGCGGGCATGATCTCCCGCTGCTGCAGCGCGAGCAGCCAGTCGCGAATGTCCGGGTCGGCCATGGCGCGATGCACGTGCTGGTACCCCAGCAGGGCCGACGCATAGGCGATGCTGGCATGGCCCGCGTTGAGGATTCGCAACTTCATCGTCTCGTAGGCCGCCACGTCGTCGACGAACTCGACGCCCACCCTCTCCAGCGGCGGACGACCGGCACAGAATCGGTCCTCGACCACCCACTGCCGGAAGGGCTCGCACACCACCGGAGCGGCATCCTCGATGCCGAAACGACGGCTGACCAGTTCACGCTCGCGGGCGGTGGTGGGGGGCGTGATGCAGTCGACCATCGAGTTGGGGAAGGTCGCCTCCCGCCGGATCCAGCCGGCCAGGTCATCGTCGATGAGCTCGGCCAGGCCGACGACCGTCCGGCGCGTCACGTCACCATTGCCGGGGAGGTTGTCGCAGGACAGCACGGTAAAGGGGGGCAGGCCCTTCGCCCGACGCTCGGCCAGCGCCTTGACCATCATGCCGAAGACGGTCCGGGGACGCGCCGGGGCGGCCGCGTCGGCCCGGATTCGGGGATGGTTGGCATCGAATCGGCCGGTGGCCGCATCGAGAAAGTAGCCCCCTTCGGTGATGGTCAGGGAGACGATACGCACACGCGGGTCGGCCAGTGCCTCGACGATGGCCGTCGACACGACGGGAACGAAGTCGACCATGGCGCCCACCACCCGGGCGGACACCGCCCCCGGCCCGAGATC
The DNA here is from genome assembly GCF_055145905.1 of Modicisalibacter sp. Classification (NCBI taxonomy): domain Bacteria; kingdom Pseudomonadati; phylum Pseudomonadota; class Gammaproteobacteria; order Oceanospirillales; family Halomonadaceae; genus Modicisalibacter; species Modicisalibacter sp. The sequence goes on from NZ_JBSREH010000054.1 coordinate 19,586, forward strand.
GACCACGGTGGAGAGCCAGTCCTGCTGGCGCAAGCGCCTGCGCATCCGGACATCCGCCGGCATCACCCCGGAGCCGACGATCGCCCAGTCATGGGCTTCGCCCTGGGCGAAGAGGCGATCCAGGTAGGTCGCCATGTGCGAACGGTGAAAGTTGCCCAGCCCGACATGGAGGATCCCCGGACGCAGCCCGCGACGATCATAGGCCGGCACCGCCACCCGGTGCCGGACAGCGGCCAGCGACTTCTGCGTCAGTGCCTCACCCACTCACTTCTCCCGGTCCTTTCAGGCTGGCGCCCCTTGCAAGCCCCGTCGACCGATACACTTTAGCATCGCCTTGCCTTCCCGTGATGATGCCCCCGGCCCGGGCGCCGCTCCCGGGAGCGGGCCTGCGATCAGCCCAGCCGCTCGGCGAGGCATGCCTCCAGGGTGGCCCGCGCGCCCTTGGCGTGCAGGCTCGCCAAAACCTCGAGATAGGCCGCGCGGAAGCGCTCGTCGTCGGCCAGGTCGCCGAACAGCCGGCGGTTCTCGATGAAGGCCGCGGGCGCCTCGCGATTGCGCCCGGCCAGCGCCATCAGTTCATCCCTGAGCCGGTCGACCACCTCGATCGGCTCGCCCTGCTCGTCGACGCCCTCGGCGTAGCGCGCCCAGCTCGCCACCACCGCAGCGCTGCGATGGAACTCGCCGCCGCGCGCGAGCTGCTCGCGGATCACCGGCAGCAGCCACTTGGGAATCCGGTCGGAACTCTCGGCGCACAGCCGCGCCAGGGTGTCGCGGATCTCGGGGTTGGCGAAGCGCTCGATCAGCGTCTGGCGGTAGGCGTCAAGATCGACGCCCGGCACCGGCGCGAGGGTGGGCGTGGCCTCGCGGGTCATGTAGTCGAGCAGGAACTGGACGAACAGCGGGTCCCGGCAGACCTCGTGGGCGTAACGGTAACCGGCCAGATAGCCGAAGTAGGCCAGCGCCTGGTGACTGGCGTTGAGCAGGCGCAGCTTCATCAGCTCGTAGGGAATCACGTCGTCGACCATCTGCACGCCGACCCGCTCGAGCGGCGGGCGGCCCTGCGGGAAATGATCCTCGAGCACCCACTGGGTGAACGGCTCGCAGACCACCGGCCAGCGGTCGTCGACACCGAAGCGTTCACTCAGCGCGGCGATGTCGTCGGCCGTGGTCACCGGGGTGATGCGATCGACCATGGCGTTGGGGAAACTCACCTCGGCCTCGAGCCAGGCGCCCAGTTCGGGGTCGAGTGCCCGGGCATGGGCGGTGAACATCTTGCGGGCAACGTCGCCGTTGCCCTGGATGTTGTCGCAGGACATCACCGTGAACGGTGCGATGCCGCGCTCGCGACGCCGGCGCAGGGCGGCGACCACCAGCCCGAACGGCGTGTGCGGGGTGTCGGGCTCGGCGAGATCGTGGGCGACGTCGGGCTGGCTCAGATCGTAGTCGCCGGTGACGTGATGGAAGTTGTAGCCGCCCTCGGTGACGGTCAGCGAGACGATGCGCGTCGCCGGGTCGGCCATGCGCTCGATCACCGCCTCGCGGTCGTCGGGCGCGTAGAGATAATCGACGATCGAGCCGATCACCCGCGGCTCGTAACGGCCGTCGGGGTGCTTGACCACCAGGGTATAAAGGTAATCCTGCGCGGCCAGGGCATCGCGCATGCGCGTGTCGCCGGGCATCACGCCGACGCCGACGATGCCCCAGTCGAGCGCCTCGCCGCGATTCATCAGTTCGTCCAGGTACATCGCCTGGTGGGCGCGGTGGAAGCCGCCCACGCCGAAGTGGACGATGCCCGGCGTCACCCGACGCCGGTCGTAGGCGGGCACGGCCACCTGCGGATCGAGACGATCCAGGGCGGCATTGCTGAGAGTGGGCATGAGAGGCACTCCTTGCCGCAAGCGGCAATCGAGAATGAGTGAACAGGGGCCGAGGCGGGCGCTGTCGGCGGCCGCCCTAGCTCCAGCGACGGTCGGGCTCTATCGACTCGGCCTTGATCAGCCGCGCATTGAGCATGTCCTTTTGACAGGCCTTGGCGAAGGCGGCCTGGCGATCCTGGCCCATATCCAGCCAACGCTGGATCAGGCGCGCCTCGAGCACCTCGTCGGCCACGTCCAGAAACAGCGTCATATCGAACAGCGGATGCAGCTCGCGCCAGGGGTCGCGCTCGAGCAGCAGGTAGTTGCCCTCGACGATGACGATGCGGTGCTCGAGGGTGATCAAGCGTCCGCCGGCACGCGCCAGGTCGAGGGGACGATCGAACACCGGCACGGCGACACGCTTGTCCGCGCGCCGGATACGCATCAGGTCCTGATGCAGGCCGTCGACATCGAAGGTCTCCGGCGCGCCCTTGATGGACACCATGTCCTGGCGTTCCAGCACCGCATTGTCGAAGTGATAGCCATCCATGGGCACCACCGCGGCGATGCCTGACCGTCGCTCGTTGATCTCGCGGCACAGCCACTCCGAGAGAAGCGACTTGCCAGCGGCGGGCGGCCCGGCCAGCGCAACGATGAAGCGTTCGCTGTCGGCGGCCATGTCGAGCAGATGCGCCGCCATGTCTTGGATATTCGGATTCATTGTCAGCTCATCCAGTTGCCGCCATCGACGTTGAGGGTCTGGGCGACGACATAGTCGCTGTCGTCGCTGGCCAGGAATACCGCGGCGCCGGCGTGATCCTCGGGACGGCCCATGCGGCCGTAGGGCACCGCCTCGCCGACCAGACGCTTCTTCTCGCCCGGCGGGCGGCCCTCGTAGCGGGCGAACAGCGCATCGACCTCGTCCCACATCGGCGTGTCGACCACCCCGGGAGCGATGCCGTTGACGTTGATGCGGTGCTTGATCAGGTCGAGCCCGCAGGACTGGGTCAGGCTGATCACCGCCGCCTTGGAGGCGCAGTACATGCTGACCAGCGCCTCGCCGCGCCGCCCGGCCTGCGAGGCCATGTTGATGATCTTGCCGCCTTCGCCGCGCGCGACCATGCGCGCCGCCACCGCCTGCAGGGTGAAGAAGGTGCCCTTGACGTTGACCCCGAACTGCTTGTCGTAGCTGGCCTCGCTGACCTCCAGCACCGGCGCCATGTCGAACACCGCGGCGTTGTTGACCAGGATGTCGATGGGGCCGAGCGTCGCCTCGACGGCGGCGATCATCGCCTCACGCGAGGCCGCGTCGCAGACGTCGAGCGCCACCGCCATCACCGGGGCGTCGCTGCCGCGGGCAGCCTTGAGCTCGGCCACCGCCCGTTCGGCGGCGGCACGATCGATGTCGGCGATCGCCACGCGGGCACCCTCGTCCAGATAGCGGGTGACGATGGCCAGGCCGATGCCGCGGGCCCCGCCCGTCACCACTGCCGTACGCTTGTCGAGTTTCATGAAATGTCCTTGTCGATGATGGCGTCGTCACCCACGGCGCTGCTGCCGCCAGCGGGCGACGCAGTCGCCGAGTTGCGTCATGTGCGCGAGCACGTCCCGGGCGCCGGCCTCGCGCAGCCGCTCGGCGTGGCCGTCCTCGATGTGGCTGGCGCCGGTGAAGCCGATGACCGTCATGCCCGCGGCCCGGGCCGCCCGCGCCCCCGAGATACTGTCCTCGACCACCAGGCAGTCGCCGGGGGCGACGGCGAGGCTGCGCGCCGCCAGCAGATAGACGTCCGGCGCCGGCTTGGGGTGCGCCACCTGCTCGGCGGTGAACAGCGGCGCCTGGCCCAGCCGGGCATCCAGCCCGGTGTTGGCGAGCGAAGCGAGTACCCGCCGCCGGCTGCTGTTGGAGACGATCGCCAGCGGCAGGTCGAGGGCATCGATGGCCTCGGCGACCCCGGCCATGGCCTCGAGCTCCTCGGCGAGGCGGGCCTCGATCGCCGCGTCGATGCGTGCCAGGGCATCGGCGGGCAGGGCGTGGGCGCTGAGCCCTTCCAGGTGCTCGAGGATCGCCGCCGTGGTCATGCCCAGCGCACGGCGCAGCTCGTGCTCGGCGGCGAGGTCGGGCAGCCAGGCGGCGAGGCGTTCGCGCAGCACGCCCTCGGCGATCGCCTCGCTGTCGACCAGCACGCCGTCGCAGTCGAAGATCAGCAGGTCCACGGGCGTCTCCTCAGTGGTCGTCGCCGGAGGTCGAGGCACGGTTCTCCTTGCGCTCGACGTTGACCAGCGGATGACGCTCGAGGCTCGCCAGCGCCAGGCCGTCTTCCGCGAACAGGTGCGCGCGGCCGGGCTCGAAGCCGAAGCGCACCGCATCGTGGACGCGATGGCTCACGTCGCCGTCGGCCATCAGGATCCACTCGCCGCCCTCGGTGTCCAGGTACAGGGAGGTCACCCCGCCCAGGCGTTCGATCACCACGATCTTGCCGCTCAGCGGCCCCTGATCGTCGAGGGTCAGGTGCTCCGGGCGGATGCCCAGGGTCAGGGTATCGCCGGGCCGGCAGTCACCGCCGTCGACCGGTACCCGGCACTCGCCGCCGCCGGGCAGGCGCACCGAGACGCCCTCGGCATTGGCATCGAGCACCTCGACATCGACGAAGTTCATCTTCGGCGAGCCGATGAAGCCGGCCACGAAGCGATTGCGCGGGTGGTGGTAGAGCTCCATCGGCGAGCCGACCTGCTCGACCACCCCGCCCTGCAGCACGACGATCTTGTCGGCCATGGTCATCGCCTCGATCTGGTCGTGGGTGACGTAGATCATGGTGGCGTCGAGTTCGTCGTGCAGGCGCGCCAGCTCGATGCGCATCTGCACGCGCAGTGCGGCGTCGAGATTGGAGAGCGGCTCGTCGAACAGGAAGATGCTGGGGTTGCGGACGATCGCCCGGCCGATCGCCACGCGCTGGCGCTGGCCGCCGGACAGGGCCTTGGGCTTGCGGTCGAGGAGGTTCTCGAGCTGCAGGATGCGCGCCGCCTCGAGCACCTTCTGGCGACGCTCGGCCCTGGGCACGCCGGCCAGGCGCAGGCTGAAGCCCATGTTGTCCTCGACGGTCATGTGCGGGTAGAGCGCATAGCTCTGGAAGACCATCGCCAGGCCGCGCTCGGCCGGGCCGACCTCGTTGATGCGCTGGCCGTCGACCTTGATGTCGCCGCTGGAGGCACTCTCCAGCCCGGCGATCATGCGCAGCAGGGTCGACTTGCCACAGCCGGAGGGCCCGACGAAGACCACGAATTCCCGGTCCTTGACCTCCAGGTCGATCCCCTTGATGACCTGGGTGTCACCGAATTCCTTGACGATGTTGTTGAGTTCGAGCGTTGCCATGGTGAATTCCTTATTTGACGGCGCCGAAGGTCAGGCCGCGAACCATCTGTTTCTGGGTCATCCACCCCAGGATCAGGATCGGCGCGATGGCCATCGTCGAGGCGGCGGAGAGCTTGGCCCAGAACAGCCCCTCGGGGCTCGAGAACGAGGCGATGAAGGCGGTCAGCGGGGCGGCGTCGGAGGTGGTGAGGTTGAGACTCCAGAACGCCTCGTTCCAGCTCAGGATCACCGACAGCAACCCGGTGGAGGCGATGCCCGGCAGGGTCAGCGGCATCAGCAGGTAGAGGACCTCCTGCAGGGTGCCGGCACCGTCCATGCGGCCCGCCTCGAGGATGTCCCTGGGCACGTCCTTGAAGAAGGTGTAGAGCATCCACACCACGATCGGCAGGTTCATCAGCATGTAGACGATGGTCAGCCCGGTCAGGCTGTCGAGCAGCCCCAGATCGCGGAAGATCAGGTAGATCGGCATCAGCACCCCGACCGGCGGCAGCATCTTGGTGGACAGCATCCACAGCAGGGTGCCGCGGGTGCGCGGCGTGGGCAGGAAGGCCATCGAGTAGGCCGCCGGGACCGCCACCAGCAAGGCCAGCAGCGTCGAGCCGACCGAGACGATCACGCTGTTGAGGGCGAACTTGACGTAGTCGGCGCGGGCCATGACCTCGTGATAGCCGGCCAGGGTCGGGTCGAAGAACAGGCTGGGCGGCGTGGCCACCGCCTCGCCCTCGGTCTTGAAGCTGGTGAGGATCATCCAGAAGATCGGGAAGAACACCACCAGCGCGATGAACCAGGCCAGCAGCGTGAGCACGAGTTTCTTGGAGAGTGTCTGATTCATGGTCCACCTCAGGTCTCGAGATTCTTGGCCACGGTGCGGACCAGGAAGATCGCCACGATGTTGGCCAGGATGATGGCGATCACGCCGCCGGCCGAGGCGCCGCCCACGTCGAAGTCGAGCAGCGCGCGGATGTAGATCAGGTAGGCCAGGTTGGTCGAGGCCAGCCCGGGGCCGCCCGAGGTGGTGACGAAGATCTCGGCGAAGATGGTCAGCAGGAAGATCATCTCGATCATGATCACCACGCTGATCGCCCGCTTGAGGTGCGGCAGGGTGATGAACCAGAAGATCGCGATGGGCCCGGCACCGTCCATGCGCGCCGCCTCGACCTGGTCGTCGTCCAGCGACTGGATGGCGGTAAGCAGGATCAGCAGCGCGAACGGCAGCCACTCCCAGGAGACGATGATCACGATCGAGGTCAGCGGCAGCGACGAGAACCAGTCGACGGCGTGGAAGCCGAACAGGTTGAACAGCCAGGCCAGTACCCCGTTGACCGGGTGCATCATCATGTTCTTCCAGATCAGCGCGCTGACCGTGGGCATGACGAAGAACGGCGCGATCACCAGCAGCCGGGCGATGCCGCGGCCGAAGAATTCCTGCTGGAAGAGCACCGCCAGCAGCGTGCCGCCGACCACGGTGATCGCCAGCACCCAGCCGACCAGCAGCAGGGTGTTGCCCATCGCCGTCCACAGCGCCGGGTCGGTGAGCAGGTAGGTGTAGTTGTCGAGTCCGGCGAAGCCGGAAATCATCGGGTTGAGAAGGTTGTAGCGCTGGAAGGAGAACCACAGGGTCATGCCCAGCGGTACCAGCATCCACAGCAGCAGCATGGACACCGCGGGCGCCTGGAGGAAGAGCGTACGCATCCCTCCGACGGTGCGGCCGGAAGCTCTATCGCGCATGGCTGAACCCATCTGAAAACGTGACTGGGGAAAGGGGCCGGGGGCGGGCCCCGGCCAAGGACACGGCACGCAGGCCGTGCATTTGCCTGATCAGTAGTAGCCGGCCTGGCGCATGGTGCGATCGGCGGCACGCTGGGCGGCGCTCAGGGCCTGATCGACGCTGCGCTGCCCGGCCAGGGCGGCGGCGATCATCTGGCCGACCTGGGTGCCGATGGCCTGGAACTCGGGAATGTCGGCATACTGCACCCCGGTGTAGGGCACCGGCTTGGCGCTCGGATCGGTGGGATCGGCGGTCTGGATCGCCTTGAGCACGAAGTCGGCGAAGGGCGCCGCCTTCTGGTAATTGGCGTTCTGATATGTGGATTCACGGGTGCCCGGCGGCACGCTGGTCCAGCCCTTCTTCTCGCCCACCAGCTTCACGTAGTCCTTGGAAGTCGCCCAGGTGATGAAGGTCTGCGCGGCGTCCTTGGCGTGGGACGATTTGGGAATCGCCAGCGCCCACGACCACAGCCAGTGCGAGCCCTTGGGCGTCTCGGCGATCGGCGCCGGGGCGAAGCCCAGCTCGTCGGCGACCTTGGATTCGTCGGGGTTGTAGATGCGCCCCGCGGCGGAGGTGGCGTCGACCCACATGCCGCACTTGCCGCTGGAGAACAGCGCCTGGTTCTCGTTGAAGCCGTTGGAGGTCGCCCCCGGCGGGCCGTAGTTGTTCATGAGGTCGACGTAGAAGTTGACCGCCTTGTGCCAGGCCGGCGAGTCGATCTCGGGATGCCAGTCCTCGTCGAACCAGCGCCCGCCGTAGGTATTCACCAGCGTCGACAGGAAGGCCATGTTCTCGCCCCAGCCCGGCTTGCCGCGCAGGCAGATGCCGTAGACACCGTTGTCGGGGTCGTTGACCTTGCTCGCCCAGTCGTGCACCTCGTCCCAGGTCGGCTGCTCGGGGACCTCGATGCCGGCCTTGTCGAACAGGTCCTTGCGGTAGTACATCATCGAGCTCTCGCCGTAGAACGGCAGCGCGTAGAGCGAGCCGTCATGGCTCAGGCCGTCGCGGATCGGCTTGAGGATGTCGGCCTTGTCGTAGTCCTCGGGCAGGTTGTCGAGCTGGGTCAGCCAGCCCTGCTTGGCCCAGATCGGGACCTCGTAGGTGCCGATGGTCATGACATCGAACTGGCCGCCGTCGGTGGCGATGTCGGTGGTCAGGCGCTGACGCAGGACGTTTTCCTCGAGCACCACCCAGTCGAGCTTGATGTCCGGGTGGGCCTTCTCGAACTCGTCGGTCAGCCCCTGCATGATGATCATGTCGTTGTTGTTGACCGTGGCCACGGTGATGGTCTCGGCATTGGCGGAGACGGAAGCCAGGGCCATGGCTCCCGCCAGCGGAATGATGGCGTGCTGTAACCGCATGTCGCGCTCCTTGGAGGAGATTGTTGGGCTTGTTTTTGATCAATCTACTCAATGACCTTTCAAATGATCATTTACGACCCCAAAAAAAGCAAACCGCCGCCCTTAGACTTTGGCCGCACGTCGCCCGACGAGGCCGCGCTCGTCGGCCGCGGCGTCACGGCTCCCCCTGCTCGAGAATGTAGCGCGCCGCCGCCTCGTCGGTGACCAGGCCCTGCAGCCAGCCGCCGCGCAACGCGGCGAGAATCGCCGGCCCCTTGTCGCGCCCGCCGGCCAGCCCGACCAGCGTCTGCCCGGCGAGCCGCTCCAGCGGCAGGCTGGTGATCCGTCGGGTGATCGGACAGTCGATCAGTTCGCCGCGGGCGTCCATCGGCCAGCCCAGCAGCTCGCCCACCGCCCCCGCCTCCAGCAGCTCGGTCAGTTCCGCCGCGCTGATGAAGTGGTCCTGAAAGAGCGTGGCCTGCGGATCGATGCGACCGATGCCGATGAAGCCGGCCTCCGCCTGCATGGCCACCGCACTCACCGCCTGGACCAGGTGCTGGGCGAGCAGCGCCTCCTTCTCGGTCACCGAGGCGGCGACCACCGGCGCCGGCAGCAGGAAGCGCTCGGCGCCGGTCTTGTCGGCGAGCACCATGACGCCGTCGTAGCGGTTGGCCGAGCCGTCGCGGGCGACGTTGCCCACCAGCGAGACGAAGCGGTGCTGCGGGCGCTCGAGGCGGCTGAGCGCCTCGACCGTGGCACGCACCACCCGCCCGGTGCCCAGCGACAGGGTCAACGGCTGGTCGCGATCGATGTAACGCGACAGCCGCTCGGCACCGGCCAGGGCGAGGAAGGCCGCGCTGTCGTCGTGATGCTCGGGGTCGGCGGGCACCACGTCGCAGAAGGCCAGACCGAACCGCGACACCAGCGCTTCACTCATGGCCATGCAGTTGGCCAGCGGGTGGTCGATGTGCACCTTGACCAGCCCTTCCTGACGCGCCAGCGCCAGCAGGCGCTGCACGCCGGGGCGCGACACGCCCAGCTGGCCGGCGATCTCGTCCTGGGTGCGTCCGCCCACGTAGGAGAGCCAGGCGGCGCGCGCCGCCTGGTCGAGCTTGCGTTCGTACTTGTCCATGCTGCAG
>NZ_JBSREH010000055.1:0-1986 GCF_055145905.1 Modicisalibacter sp.
CTTGAAGGACATCTTCGTGTCGCTGCTGCCGTTCATCGCCATCCAGCTGGTGGTGCTGTTCGCGCTGCTGTTCTTCCCCGATCTGGCCATGTGGCTGGTGTAGGGCCCCCTGCTTTCAATCCAAGCGGAGATCGCCATGCGACTCATCCAGTATGAACACGAGGGCCGCCCCCAGGTGGCGGTAGTGGAAAGTCCCGATCAGGTGCGCCGGGTCGCAACCGACGAGGGGACCTACGGTCTGGCACAACGCGCCATTCGCGAGCGGCGCTCGCTGGCCGCGGTGGTCGAGTCGGCGCTGACCGAGGAGCGGCTCGACTACGCCGAGCTGGTCCGCGAAAAGCGCCTGCTGCCCCCGCTCACCCACCCGGACCCGGCTCACTGCCTGGTCACCGGCACCGGCCTGACGCACCTGGGCAGCGCCGACACCCGTTCGGCCATGCACAGCAAGGCTCAGGCCGACGAGAGCCAGCTGACCGACTCCATGCGCATGTTCAAGATGGGCGTCGAGGGCGGCAAGCCCGAAGCCGACCGGGTCGGCGCGCAGCCGGAGTGGTTCTACAAGGGCGACGGCGACTGCGTGATCGCTCCCGAGGCCGACATCCCGGTGCCCGCCTTCGCCCAGGATGCCGGTGAGGAGCCGGAGCTGGCCGGTCTCTATGTGATCGACGAGGCTGGCCAGCCGTGGCGAATCGGCTATGCTGTCGGCAATGAATTTTCCGACCACGTCATCGAGCGCCACAATTACCTGTGGCTGGCCCACTCCAAGCTGCGCGCCTGCAGCTTCGGCCCCGAACTGCTCGTCGGTGAACTGCCCGACCATCTCGAGGGCACCAGCCGTATCGTCCGCGACGGCCAGACGCTGTGGGAGAAGCCGTTTCTCACCGGCGAAGCCAACATGGCCCACAGCCTCGCCAACCTCGAACATCATCACTTCAAGTACGCCGGCTTCCGGCGTCCCGGCGATGTCCATGTGCATTTTTTCGGCACCGCGACATTGAGTTTTGCCGACGACGTCCGCACCCGGGAGGGAGATCGCTTCGAGATCGAGATCCCGGCCTTCGGACGCCCCTTGCGCAACCCGTTGTGCTTCGAGACCACGGATGTCGACACCGCGACGTCCGTCAACGCGCTCTAACTCAGGAGGAAATCATGACCCTGGAAGGCAAGCTACTCATCGGCCAGCAGGCCGTGCGCGGCACCAGCGGCGAGATCCAGGCCATCAATCCGTCGTCCAACCAGCGCCTGGAGCCGGTCTATGCCGGTGGCACCCGCGAGGACGTCGACCGAGCCTGCGAGCTGGCCGGCGCGGCGTTCGACAGCTACCGCGAGACCTCGCTCGAGGACCGCGCGGTGTTCCTCGAGACCATCGCCGAGGAGATCGAGGCACTGGGCGATACCCTGATCGAACGCGCCAGCGACGAGTCGGGCCTGCCGATTCCGCGCATCGAGGGCGAGCGCGGGCGCACCTGCGGCCAGCTGCGTCTGTTCGCCAATGTCGTGCGCGCCGGCGAGTGGCTCGACGTGCGCGTCGACCCGGCCCTGCCCGAACGAGCGCCGCTGCCGCGCGCCGACCTGCGCCAGCGCCACATCGCCCTGGGCCCGGTGGCGGTGTTCGGCGCCTCCAACTTCCCGCTGGCGTTCTCGGTGGCCGGCGGCGACACCGCCTCGGCGCTGGCCGCCGGCTGCCCGGTGGTGGTCAAGGCGCACTCCGCCCACCCCGGCACCAGCGAGCTGGTGGGCCGGGCCATCCAGAAGGCGGTGGCCCGCTGCCACCTGCCCGAGGGGGTATTCTCGCTGCTGTTCGGCTCCGGCCGCGAGGTCGGCCAGGCGCTGGTCGCCAATGCCCGCATCAAGGCGGTGGGCTTCACCGGCTCGCGCAGCGGCGGTCAGGCGCTGGTCGCCACCGCCCAGGCGCGCCCCGAGCCGATCCCGATCTACGCCGAGATGAGCTCGATCAACCCGGTGTTCCCGCTGCCCGCGGCGCTC